>DYQK01000192.1 GCA_020719385.1 Rikenella microfusus
TATTTTAAAATTCGTCTTCTCGCTATCATAAAAATATTTTTTTGGGCAAAGATAAACTTTTTTTCTCAAATTTAACAAAAAAATTATATTTTTGAGAAATAAATATTAAATTCGCAGCAAAAAATAAACCGAGATTTTTTTATGAAGAAAATTATTTTTCTCCTTGCGGTAATGTTGTCTTTTTCGAAAATTTTTTCGCAACAACAGGCAATTTATACGCAATATATGTTCAACCACGTTGCGGTAAATCCTGCTTATGCGGCGAGTAAAGAAAATATTACCGCTATGTTGCTTGCCCGCGCTCAGTGGGTGAATTTTGAAGGTGCGCCGATTTCTCAAACTTTGACGCTGCACGGTCCCGCTAAACCGCAAAGAATCGGATTTGGATTTTCTGTTCTCAACGATAAAATTGGAGTAACAAACCAAACAGGTGCTTATGTCGATTTTGCTTTTCAATTTAATGTTTCTGAAAATTTGAAAATTGCGTTAGGTCTCAAAGGCGGTTTCGATTTTTACCGCGCAGATTTAACCAAATTAAACGTTATTGAAAAAAACGACCCGCGTTTTAGCGAAGATGTTGTGGAAAATTTTAAACCCAACTTCGGCTGCGGAGCATTTCTCTACTCTGACCGATATTATATAGGTTTCTCGATTCCTAAACTTTTGCGAAATCAAATAAATATCAACAGCGATATTATCTCTAACGGCAATAGTTTCGAAGAGAGACATTATTTTATCATTGCGGGTTATGTTTTCGATGTTAACTCGAATGTGAAGTTTAAACCTTCGATTTTAGGAAAAATTGTTACGGGTTCGCCCTCTTCGTGGGATTTAAACGGCAGTTTTCTCATCAAAAATCGTCTTTGGTTGGGTGCAACTTATCGATTAAATGACGCAATAAGTGCGATGGTCGAAGTAAAAGTGAGCGAAAGATTCTTAATTGGTTACGCATTCGATTTCTCTGCCACCGAAATGATGGGTTTTAACTACGGAACTCACGAGATTTTAATCAGTTATGAATTTAATTTTAACAAATTCCGCGTAAAATCGCCGCGATATTTTTAAAATTTCGAAAAAAAATTTACTTTTGCCTCATTGTTTAAAAAAATTTTTATGGTAAAAAAATCATTGTTTCCCCGACAAACACTATTTTTTTTGATAGGTTTGTTTTGTTTAAATTTGTTATTTGTCGGAACAGGTTGCGAGGCTTCGAAGCAAGAAGCAGAGAGAAAACGTCAAGAAGCATTGAAAATTGAACAAGCAAAAAACCGTTTAAAAGCATTGTTGACCGACAACACTCGCACCATCGAAGAGAAAGAACGCGATTTAGAGGAAATTAAAAAGTTAAATCTCACCGACCCTGAAGTTGTAAATTTGATTCGTCAGGTGGAGGAAAAACTTCGCAAAGAAAAAGAAGAACGAGAACGTCAAAAAGCAGCCGCCGAGGAGGAACGAAAACGCAAAGAAGAGGAAGAACGAAAGCGGCAAGAAGCACTAAATCAAACCAATTTAGATGTGAAAACAAGAATTTCTATCATTTTCGATGAAATTGTTGCCGCAAGCGTTGCGAAGAATTTAACATTAGCAAATCAAAAAATCAACGAAGGTTTAACTTTTTTTGCTGCCGAGAATACGCCTGTTTTGATAATTATCGCAGGACAAGGAAACGACAAGGATTATGACGAGCCAACAACAGCACGCAAATATCTCGAATATTTGAAAGACAAAAAAGCAAATAAAAACATTATTGAGAACATCGTTTTTGATAATGCAGGCAAAATCACAGAGTTAGAGTTGCGTAAAAAATAAAAAAATTATGGAACATCAATTATTTTTGTACAATACTCTTTCTCGCAAAAAAGAGAATTTTATTCCGTTGCATTCGCCGCTTGTCGGAATGTACGTTTGCGGACCAACAGTTTATGGCGAGCCGCATTTGGGACATGCCCGACCAACAATAACTTTCGATTTATTGTTTCGATATTTGCAGTTTTGCGGCTACAAAGTGCGTTATGTTCGCAACATTACTGATGTCGGACATTTGGAAAACGATGCAGACGAAGGCGAGGACAAAATTGCCAAAAAAGCACGTCTCGAAGCACTTGAACCAATGGAAATTGCCCAATTTTACACCAATAGTTATCACGAGGCAATGGAAAAGTTAAATACTTTGCCGCCAAGTATTGAGCCGCGAGCATCGGGACACATTTTTGAACAATTAGAAATGATTGAACAAATTTTCGAAAGAGGTTTTGCTTACGAAATCAACGGTTCGGTGTATTTTGATGTTGAGAAATATAGTCAAAAATTTCATTACGGCAAATTGTCGGGCAGAGTTTTAGATGAACTTTTTGCGAATACGCGAGAGTTGGAAGGTCAACGGGAAAAACGCAATTCGTTTGATTTTGCTTTGTGGAAAAAAGCGAAACCTGAACATATCATGCGGTGGAATTCGAAGTGGAGTGAAGGTTTTCCTGGCTGGCATCTTGAGTGTTCGGCGATGAGTAAAAAATATCTCGGCGAAGTTTTTGACATTCACGGAGGCGGAATGGACTTAATATTCCCGCATCACGAATGTGAAATTGCTCAGTCGCAAGCCGCCTTCGGTCAAGAAGCAGTTAAATGTTGGGTACACAACAACCTCATTACCATCAACGGTCAGAAAATGGGAAAATCATTGGGCAATTTTATCACTCTTTCGCAACTTTTCACGGGACAACATTCGTTGCTTGAGAAATCTTACAGCCCGATGAATATTCGTTTTTTCATTTTACAGGCACATTATCGCAATCCTCTTGATTTTTCAAATTCTGCGTTGCAAGCGGCAGAGAAGGCATATCAACGTTTAATGTCTGCCATTTCGATTTTGGAAAAATTACCTGTCAGCGAAAAAACTTCTATTGATGTTGAAAATTTGAGAAAAAATTGTTTCGAGGCACTCAATGACGATTTAAACACTCCAATTTTATTTTCTCATCTTTTCGAAGGGGTGAGATTTATTAATTCGGTGAACGCAGGCACAGAAAGTATCGCAAAAAACGATTTAGAAACGTTAAAAAAATTGTTTAACGAAATTGTTTTTGATATTTTAGGTTTGCAAAACGAAGTTTCTGATTCGCAAAACTCCGAAATATTAGATTCCGTAATGAATTTGTTGTTAAATTTGCGAATAGAATTGAAAAAAGAGAAAAATTTTACTCTTGCCGACAAGATTCGCAATGAACTTTCGCAATTTGGCATTGAAGTGAAAGATAAAAAAGATGGTTTTGAGTGGAATTTGAAAAAATAATTTTCACAAAACAGACTTAACAAAAAAATTAAGTCTGTTTTTTTAACATTTTTTTCGAAAAAATTTGGTGATTAAAAAATTATTTTGTATTTCTGCGGAAATTTAATAGACATCTTTCCAAATTATTTTCAAGAGAAAAACGTGAACAATTTTTTTGCTTTTTCGAAAATTTTCTGAGAAAAATTGCATTTTAGAATAACGAAAAATAGAGAAATGGTCGAAAAAATCTTGTTCAAATTTAATTGGAAAATTGTCTAATCAAAAAATTAAATTTTTTTTCAAAAATATTTGTTTTTTCAAAAACTTTTTATTATCTTTGCAGCGTTTAATTAACCTGACAAAACCTGACAGGCTAACAAACAAAAACGTACAAATATGAAAACCAACATTTTTTTTATATTTTTTATCCTCTTTTTTGCGACAACAACCGCTAACGCACAAGAAAACTTAATAAAAACCTTCAAAGGACATACTTCTGATGTTCTTTCTGTGTGTTTTTCACCCGATGGCAAAACCATCGCTTCGGGAAGTGTGGATAACTCTGTCAAAATTTGGAATACGGAGACAGGACAAGAGATAAGAACGTTA
>DYQK01000193.1 GCA_020719385.1 Rikenella microfusus
CAAAAATGAAAATTGACAGAATTTTTTATTTTCGCAAAAAAAATAAATTTTGTAACGAAAATTTTGCAAAATTAAAAAAAATTGTATACTTTTGTTTTCTAAAAATTAAAAAAAATTTGTATGCAAATAAAAAATATTGTTGCAACAGAGGTGTTGGATTCTCGTGGAAATCCTACGGTGGAAGTTTCTGTGAAATTGGAAAATGGTCTTGTTGCTCGTGCTATTGTTCCGTCTGGTGCTTCGACAGGCGAGAAAGAAGCCGTTGAACTTCGCGACGGCGACAAGAAACGCTACAACGGCAAAGGTGTTCTCAAAGCCGTAAACAATGTGAATGCACATCTCGCACCTGCTTTGACAGGAATGTGCGTTTACTCGCAACGAGACATCGATTATACAATGATTGCCCTCGATGGAACGCCTAATAAATCGAAATTTGGTGCAAATGCGATTCTCGGAGTTTCGCTTGCTGTTGCTCATGCAGCAGCTCATTCACTCAATATTCCGCTTTACCGTTATATTGGTGGAGTAAATGCTTCTTTGTTACCTGTTCCCTGTTTAAACGTAATAAACGGCGGCGCTCATGCTGACAACAACGTTGATTTTCAAGAGTTTATGATTGCTCCACATAATGCTCCCGATTTTCAAACCGCCATTCGTATGGGAATCGAAACTTTTCATTCGTTGAAAAGTGTGTTAAAATCGAAAGGTTATAACACGGCTGTCGGCGATGAAGGTGGTTTTGCTCCGAATCTCAAATCGAATGAGGAAGCAATGGAAGTTATTTGTGAGGCAATTCTCAAGGCGGGTTACAAACCAGGCGATGACATTTCGATTTGTCTCGACCCCGCAACAAGCGAATTGTGGGAAGAGGGAAAATATTATTTCGGGAAATCAGATAAATCAAGCAAGACTTCGGAAGAAATGGTTGCTCTTTGGAAAAATTGGGTTTCGAAATATCCTGTTGTCTCTATTGAAGACGGAATGGCTGAAAACGATTGGGACGGTTGGAAATTAATTACCAAGGAATTGGGCAATCAAATTGAGTTAATCGGTGACGATTTACTCTGCACAAACGCAAAAATTCTTGCTGAAGCAATTAAACAAAATGCTGCGAATTCGATTTTGATAAAATTAAATCAAATTGGTTCATTGACAGAAACATTGGAAACCATTGAATTGGCATACAAAAATAATTATAATTGCTTTGTTTCGCATCGTTCAGGTGAAACCGAGGATACAACAATTGCCGACCTGACCGTTGCTGTTGCTGCGGGACATTTAAAAACAGGTTCTGGCTGTCGTAGTGAACGAATTGCAAAGTTTAACCAATTAATTCGTATTGAAAGAGAATTGGGCAAACAAGCACGTTTCGCAGGAAAATCTGCTTTTAAAAACACCGTAAAATAATTTTTTCAAAAAAAATGTTGTCATTAATTTTAATGGCAACATTTTTTCTGACATCGTTTTTCAAAATTTTTATCTCATCTGAATGATTTTTTTTCGAACTTCACCTGTAATTTGCATCAAACGAACCAATTTTTCACGACTAATAGCAGAACTTTTTTCAGGCAAAACGTCTTCGAATTCTTTTTTTAACTTTAAAATGTCTTGTTTCACATCAATAATGTCTCGGTTAGCTGCGTACATATCGAGAAGTCGCAAGAGAGAATTTAAAACTGATTTTTGCTGAGCGATTCCTGCCAAGATTTCTGCATTTCCCTGTGCGACATCCGAAACCTGCAACGCCAAATATAAACCTTCCACCCAGCCGCCTGTGATAATTAAAATCGAGATTGCTCCTTTGCCGTTGTCATTGAGAAATTCGAAGGTGTCATAATAAGAATCGGTGATAATTTTGTGCAAAGAATCTTTTTGATTGATATTATTTTCGACTCTTTCCAACAATGTTCGACTAAATGCTGTTGAAATGCCGATTTCGTCAGTCAATTCTTTCGAAACTTTGAAAAATTCTTCCGTTTCTTTCGTTTTGTTATACGTTGCGGCATAACTGAGGTCTGCTCCGTAAACGCCCAAGTTTAACGCTCTACTTTTTTCTGTAAAGTACGAGGCAACGTTTTTCGAAAAATTTAAAACGTCAAGAATATAAGGTGCCTTCGCATCTTTTAACATTCGAGAAATCTCAAACGGAGTCGGCATCGGGTAAACAATTTTTCCCACCTCATTAACAGCCTTATTTCTACTTGTCGAAAGAGAGTCAACATCAACATTTTCTCTGTTTTGAGTATTTTGACAGCTCAAAAAGACAGCAAAAAATACGAGAGAAAACCAAATTCGAGTTTTCATATTTTATTTTAGTGAATGAGTAAATCAAATTCTTGAAAATATTCAAGCGAATCTGCGTTAAATTCTATTTTGATTAAATATTTTCCTGTCGAAAAATTTGACTTCGCAAATTTTTGCATTCCATTTTTTTCCAAAAGCAAAGCGAAATGTTTATCAAAATTAGAATTCGAAGGACGAAAAAACTCTATATTTCCCAATATTTTTTTTTGCAGCAAAGTATCGGGAAATTGCAAAATTACAGAATCTTTGTTTTGCGAAAGAATAATTTTTTCTCTCAAACCTGATGTTCGTTTTAACTTTTCGATATGTCTTTGATAATCAACACCTTTCGGATAATATGATTTCGAAACCAACTGCACTTCTTGCTGAGCAGAAAGAAAAATTCGCACAGCAATACTCAAAAGAAATAGAAGAAAAAACGCAATTACAAAATTTTTCATTTGTTTAATTCGGTGAGTTGTTCCAATAAATTCATATCTACGGGGCAATTTCGCGAACATCTGCCGCAACCCGTACAGCCGCTTTGAGAAATCTCTTGCTCTGGAATGTACGAAAATTTATGTAAAATTCGTTGACGCCATCTTTGACTTTGTATTTCTCTCGGATTGTGTCCCGAAGTGTGAAGCGTAAATAGCGAAAAACCGCAAGAATCCCAGCAACGTACTCTTTCGCCGTTTTTCCCGCATTTTTTGTCTTGAATATCGAAGCACGAACAAACGGGACAAACAAAAGCACACGCACCGCAACCTAAACATCGCAAAGAATTGGTTTTCCAAAAATCGTTTTCGAAAAATGTTCCTGCCTTCGCAGTAACTTTTGAAAGTTCAAATTTTTTCTCAACAGAAGTAATTAAAAAGTCGCTATTCGAAAAATTCTCAAACAAATTTTCACTTTGCGAAACAAGATTTTCTCCTTTTTTTGTTAAAATTTCGACAGCAAAATTCCCATTTTTCAATGGAATCAAAAAAATATCGCTATTTTTTCGAGAGTCAGGCGAAAGATTCACTGACGTACAAAAACAATTCTCATCAGAATTTTTACACGCAAGACCAATTATTGTCAATTTTTCCATTCTTGCCGCAAAAATTTCATCAACATAATCTTTTGTAAACACTTGATTTAAAACGCAAAAAGCAGCTGCATCACACGGATGAGCAGCAAAAAGAACCACTTCGGAAAATAAATTTGTGTCAACATCGCGAAGCGAAGTTTCTGTTTTCGAAGAGGAATACTCAAAAAGTTTCTCTATTCGCGGAAAAACCAAATGCTTTGCAGACTGCGTTGTCTGAATAAAATCGAAATTTATATTCGCAAAAGACGGATTTTTAACAAATTCCGTTTTTTCATTTTGCGAAACAGGGGCAAAAATATTTTTCTGAGTTTTTATTTGATTAAAAAACTTCTCAAGTTTTTCTTTTGTAATTTCCTTCATAAATTTTTTTTTGCAAAGATAAGAAAAAAATTAAATTTTCGACATTTCCTCGTCCAATTTTAACGTTTCGAGACTCAC
>DYQK01000074.1 GCA_020719385.1 Rikenella microfusus
TTAAATTTAGAGAGAAAAATTTTGTCAAATTTTGAAAAATCTGACAAAGTTTTTTTTAAATTTTTACGACTGATGTGCGTTTCGCAGCAAATCCATAACGGTTTTCACAGGGTTAAATGTTTCAATAGGAACTTCAACAAACAACGTATTCCAATTTGACATTGCCCCATTCCAAAGCCCGGGCAATTCTTGTGCTTTCAAATCTTTTCCATCTTTCGACTTTTGAGAAATAAAACCTGTCTGTGCATCAACAAATTTTAACAAATCAAATTTTTTCCCCTCGAAATCTTTGATTCCACAAATCAAATCGACAGGATTAAAATGCGTTGCAGTTTTGAAAATCGAAAAAATTTGAGAATTCGAAGTATCAATTTGCGAACTTTCTGCAATTTGCAACGAAATACTTCCGTCAGAATTTTTCGCCCAAAAAGGACCACCGCCCGGCTCGCCTTCGTTTTTCACCATTCCGCAAACTCGAATGGGACGATTTAATTTATTTCTCAAATACTCAATTTTCTTTTCTTGCGAAAAATTGTTAAACTCGGCAGGTAACAAAACGCATAATTCTTTCTCCAAAAAGTTTTTCACCTCGTTTATTAAACTTTCAGACGAATTTTTCGCCATTTCTCGCAAATAATCAAAGATTTTCGCTTGATATTTCACCAAAATTCCGCCCAAATATTTTTTATACTCAAACGTAATATTCCCGATTCGGCTGTGGCAAACGTTGTCAATATTTTTGATAAAAACAATATCGGCATCCATTTCGTTGAGATTCGCAATCAACGCACCGTGACCTGCGGGACGAAACAGAATTGAACCATCAGAATTTCTAAACGGTTCATTTTTCATATCTACCGCAACCGTGTCGGTGGAAAGTTTTTGTTCTGAAAACGAAATTTCAAAATTGATATGAAATTGTTTCTCGAGACGTGGTTTTATCTCGGAAATTAATTGTTCAAAAGCCGCTTTGTGTTCGGGAGAAACGGTAAAATGAAGTCTCGCAACTCGTTGATTATCCGTGCTATACGTTGCCGCTTCGACAAAATGTTCCTCAACGGGGGAGAAAGTAATTTCATCATTAAATTCCTTGTCCTCGTAACGATGAAACAACAATAAACCTTTCGGTAAATTGCCGTAATTTAAACCCTTTTCAGTGAGAAAATAATCAACAATTGTCTCGAAATCGTTTTTTTCTAAAAGATTTCGAAATTTAAAATCGTTTTTGTACAACGTTGCTTTTAACTCGAAATAAAACGCAAAATGTCGAAGTTGTCGCACAAAATTTTCAACAACTTTTTTATCACCTTCAGAAATATTTTTCCCTTCTTTTTTTGCGTTCAAAAATTCAAACAAAGTTTTAAACATTCTTGTTGCTGCGCCTGAGGCGGGAACAAACTTCAACACTTTCTGCGTTTTTAACGCATTTTCGTAGGAAGAAATTAAATTTTCACTCGAAAAATTGGAGCAACGAATAATTCCGTCACCAATAGTTGCCGCTTTTGTTATGGGCAAAAATGGAAAACCTGTTTTAAAATTCTCAATTTGTTGCGAAACGGTTTCGACAGAAATATCACGCTGTTTAAATTGTTGTAAATCTTTTTCAGTAAACATAATTTTTATAATTTCGTGTACAATTCAGTGATTTTTACGATTGTTTCGACACATTTCTCCATCGATGGAATCGGAATAAACTCAAATTTGCCGTGAAAATTTAACCCTCCTGTAAAAATATTAGGTGTCGGCAAACCCAAATAAGAGAGTCTTGCGCCGTCTGTGCCGCCGCGAATCGGAATAATTTTGGGAATAATTCCAATTTCTAACATTGCTTTCTCCGCAATATCGACAATAAACTTCACAGGTTCAACCTTCTCGCGCATATTAAAATATTGGTCTTTCAATTCCAATGAAACCGTGCCTTCGCCGTAATGATGATTTTGAAAATCGACAATCTTTGTGATAATGTCTTTTTTCATCTCAAATTTTTTGCGGTTATGGTCGCGAATAATATACGAAAGACTTGCCTCTTCAACTGTGCCGCTGAAATTTGTCAAGTGATAAAAACCTTCGTAGCCTTCCGTGTATTCGGGTTTTTCGTTCACAGGTAACATCGCATTTATTTTCATTCCGACTAACATTGCGTTAATCATTTTATTTTTTGCCGTTCCAGGATGAACATTTCTGCCCTGAATTTTAATTTTTGCACTCGCGGCGTTAAAATTTTCGTACTCTAACTCACCGATTTCGCCACCGTCAATAGTGTACGCATAATCTGCATCGAATTTGTCAACATCAAAATTATCAACGCCTCTTCCAATTTCCTCGTCAGGCGTGAAAGCAATTTTTATTGTTCCGTGAGGAATTTGCGGATTTTTCACTAAAAACTCAATTGCTGTGATAATTTCAGCAATTCCTGCTTTGTCATCTGCACCTAAAAGCGTTGTGCCATCGGTGGTAATCAAAGTTTGCCCGATATATTTTCGCATTTCAGGAAACTCGTGCGGCGAAAGGAAAATATTTTTCTCTTGATTTAACATAATTATTCCGCCGTCATAATTCTCTATGATTTGCGGACTAACATTTTCCCCAGACATATCGGGAGAAGTATCAAGATGAGCAATAAAACCAATGATGGGAACTTTTTTTTCGATATTCGAGGGCAAAGTTGCCATTACGTAGCCATTTTTATCAAGCGAAACATCTTTTAAACCCAAAGAATTTAACTCCGACACCAAGAGATTTGCCAAATTCAATTGTTTCTCGGTGCTTGGGCAAGTTTCAGATTCTTCATTTGACTGCGTATCAATGCGAATATAATTCAAAAATTTCGTTACAACGTTACTCATTTTTTCAAAAGTTTTAAAAAAAGTATAAATTTTCTGAATTTTTGTTAAAAATATTTTAAAATTTTATAAATTCTGCCAAATATCGAAAAGTTTGGCAGAATTTATTGAACAAAATTAATCTAAATTTTCTATATCTGCTTGCGAAAGTCCTGTTGCCTGACAAATTGTCTCGACAGAAACGTTTAATTTTTGAAATTGCGGGCAATTTCGAAAGATTTTTCCCGCAAACCTTCCATTTTCCCCTTCTCGATTCCCTCTTGAAAACCCTTTTGTAATGGAAAATTTTGTGAAAAATTTTGTACAAAGATAAAATATTTTTCACAAAAATACAAAAATTAAGATTTTTTTTTATATTTGCAAAAAATTTCACAAAAACAAAATTATGAATTGGTTTACAAAATACAGAAAATATTTATATGGACTACTTTTTTCGTTGATAATTATTTTTCACGGATTAGCAGTTTATAAAATAGTTGAATTTTCGCCGTTATTTCTGCAAATTTCTCGATATTTCGGACTTCTTGCGTGCATAGAATTTGCTATTCGCAAAAAATCGCTGACCACTTGGATTTTGATAAGTATGTTAGTCGGTGCTGCGGTGGGAAATGATTTTCCCGAATTTGCGATGAAATTGCAGGTTGTCTCAAAGATTTTTTTGCGTTTAATCAAAACAATTATTGCCCCGCTGATTTTTTCTACGTTAGTTGTTGGCATTGCGGGACATTCTACGTTGAAGCAAGTTGGTCGAATGGGATGGAAATCGATTGTTTATTTCGAAGTTGTCTCGACAATTGCTTTGTTTATCGGACTTGCGGCAATAAATTTTACGGAAGCAGGAGTCGGCGTTGATATGTCGGGACTTTCGGGAAATGAAGTAGTGCAAGAAATCAAAAAACAAAATCCGGGCGAGATAATTTTGCATATTTTTCCTGAAAATATTGCGAAAGCAATTTACGAAGGGCATGTTTTGCAGATAGTTGTTTTTAGTATTCTTTTTGGAATCGGTGTTGCGATGTTAAATAATCAACAACATAAAAATTCGATGGTACATTTTGCCGAATGTTTCTCCGAAACGATGTTCAAATTTACCTCAATAATTATGTATTTCGCTCCGATAGCTGTCGGTGCGGCTATTGCGTATTCCATCGGACATATGGGAATTGAAATTTTGTTAAATTTATTGAAACTTTTGATAACGCTCTATATTGCGTTAATTGCGTTTATCTTACTCATTTTGCTGCCTATTGCGTTGATATTCAGAATTCCTGTGAAAAATTTTGCGAAAGCCGTTTTTGAACCCGCTTCAATTGCTTTTGCGACAACAAGTTCCGAAACAGCCTTGCCGCGCGCAATGGAAGTAATGGAAAAATTCGGTGTTCCGAGAAAAATTGTTGCTTTTGTCTTGCCGACAGGCTACAGTTTTAATCTTGACGGGACAACATTATATCTCTCGCTTGCGAGTATTTTTGTGGCACAAGTGGCAGGAATAAAACTTTCTTTCGAAACGCAAATGATGATAGTTTTTACATTAATGTTGACAAGCAAAGGTGTTGCCGCAGTTCCGCGTGCTTCTTTGGTGATTTTACTTGGCACAGCAGCGACTTTTGGTTTGCCGACAGAACCCATTTTTATCATTTTAGGAATCGACGAATTAATGGATATGGCTCGGACTGCGACAAATGTTGTGGGAAATTGTCTTGCTTCGGCGGTTATTGCTCGTTGGGAAGGAGAATTTGATGACGAGGCAGCAAAAAATTTCTCTAAAAATTGATTTTTTTGAGAAAAATTGTTAATTTTGAAGTGAAAATTTAAACTATTTTTTTACAATGAAGAAAATTTTTGCGTTATTTATTTTTGTTTTGAGTTTTGCAAATGTTTTTTCTCAAAACAAAGATTTTACTATTCTCAAAGAAGTTAAAACTACTTCGGTGAAAAATCAAGCACATTCAGGAACTTGCTGGTGTTTTGCGACTGTTTCGTTTCTTGAATCTGAACTTTTGCGACAAGGAAAAGGCGAATTCGATTTGTCTGAAATGTTTATTGTTCGGAATGTTTACAAAAAGAAAATGGCAACGCACATTCGCATGGCAGGAGAAAATTTTTTCACGCCCGGCGGACAAGCACACGATGTGTTGAACGCAATAAACGAATTTGGCGTTGTTCCTGAAAATGTTTATTCGGGCAGAACTCTCAACGAGGAAAACCACGAACACAAAGAATTAGACGCTGTGGCAGAAAGTTTAGCAAAAACTTGGTCGGAAAAATCAGACGATGAACTCAAACGTTGGGACAAGACTTTTGACGCAATTCTTGATGTTTATCTCGGCAAAAAACCTGAAGAATTCGAGTACAAAGGGAAGAAATATACTCCAAAAACTTTTGCGAAAGAAGTTTTGACTCTGAATCCTGACGATTATGTTGAGATTTCGTCTTATGGTTTTCATCCGTTTTATAAACCGTTTTGTCTGCAAACTCGCTATAATTGGGCAATGGGAATTTATTATAATGTTCCTGTTGACGATTTTATGGCAATAATTGACAACGCACTCAACAATGGTTGTTCCATAGATTGGGACGGCGATGTGCGAGAGAAAACTTTTTCCTTTCGCAAAGATGGAATGGCAACAGCCGTTGAGTGTAACGATGATGCAAGTTGTGTTTCGCAAGAAACGCGCGACGAAACTTACAATAATTTGACAACAACCGTTGACCATTTGATGCACATTGTCGGAATTGCGAAAAATTCATCGGGCAAAAAATTTTATTTAACAAAAAATTCTTGGGGAACAGATAACAAATACGAAGGTTATATGTATCTCTCCGAGGCGTATGTAAAATTAAAAACTGTTGCTTTTTTAGTTCACAAAGATGCTATTCCGTTAGAAATTGCGAAAAAATTAGGTTTTAAATAAAAAATTTTTCACAATTTTAACAGAAATCAATTTTTCTTTGCAAAAAAAAATTACTTTTGCAAAGAAATTTTTTAAACAACAAAATAAAACTTTATTCATATATAAAATCATTATGACGGTCAATATTCCTCAAACTTCTCAAAAAAGAATCGTAATAATTGGGTGTGGTTTTGCTGGTTTAGCTCTTGCGAGGTCATTGAAAAACTCTAATTATCAAGTAGTTATACTTGACAAAAATAATTATCATCAATTTCAGCCGCTTTTTTATCAAGTCGCAACGGCAGGATTAGAACCAACATCCATTTCTTTTCCGTTGCGAAAAATTTTTCAGTCTTATAAAAATGTTTTTATTCGCGTTGCTGAGGTTTTAAAAATTGATACGGAAAATCAAATTGTGGAATGCACACTTGGCAGTGTGAAATTCGATTATTTAGTCGTTGCAACGGGAGTTAATACTTCGTATTTTGGGATGAAAAATATCGAAAAATATTCGATTCCAATGAAAAGCACGTCTGAGGCTTTGTCGTTGCGAAATTTAATTTTACAAAATTACGAAAACGCACTTTCTGCACAAACTCAAGATGCAAAAGAGGGTTTAATGAATATTGTTGTTGTCGGCGGTGGTCCTACGGGAGTCGAAGTTTCTGGAGCATTAGCCGAGATGAAAAAATATGTTTTGCCGAAAGATTACAAAGAATTAGACTGTTCAAAAATTAATATTTATCTTTTGGAAGCCTCGCCGCGAGTGTTGAACGTAATGTCTGAAAAAACGTCTGAAAAAACGACAAAATATCTCAAAAAGTTGGGAGTAAACGTTATTACAAGTGCGAAAGTGCTTGATTATGACGGCAAAACGGTAACTATTGCTGACAAACCTTCGATTCGCACAGACACTCTGATTTGGGTGGCAGGAATCGGCGGAATGAAATTCGAGGGCATTAAACCCGAATCTTACACAAGAGGCAATCGTTTAAAAGCAAATCGCTTTTTTCAAGTCGAGGGATATGAAAATATTTTTGTTGTCGGCGATATGGCTTTTGTTACCGAGGAGAAATACCCAAACGGTCATCCGCAAGTGGCGCGAGCAGCAATTCAGCAAGCACAACATTTAGGCAAAAACTTCAAATTAATGCAGAAAAATTTGCCGTTATTGGGTTTTTCGTATAAAAATTGGGGTTCTCTCGCAACAATTGGTCGCAATTTGGCTGTTGCTGAATTGCCTTTCGGGAAATTTTACGGTTTTTTTGCGTGGGCAATGTGGATTTTTGTCCACCTAATGACGATGGTCGGGATAAAAAATCGATTATTAATTTTTATAAATTGGTTTTGGAATTATATAACCTACGACCAATCTTTGCGATTAATCATAAAATCGAAAGAGAAAAAAGAGTGAATTTTGTTTTTTCAAGAAAAATTTCGTATTTTTGTGAGAATTTTTAAACGAAAAAAAGTATGGAAGAGAAAAAACGCACAAAAATTTCATTTGCCACCGTTGAATATAGCGATTTAAAAAAAATTATTGACTTGAATCAGCAGATTTCAGAAAATATTTTTGATGAGTGGTTCAATTTTCAATATTTTTTGTCTGAAGAGGAGGAAAAATTTTTAAAAGATTTAATTCTTGAGAATATTTTTTACGTTTCAAGTTATACGGAGGAGGAATTGAAGGTAGAATTTATTACTCCTTTGCTTCGCAAAGTGAATTTTCGTACAAAAAATAAACGTGGTTGGTATGAACGTTTATTGGTTGCTACTATAAATGGCGAAATTGTTGGTGGAGTTATTGATTTTATGGTTGCAAAAGGAGAGGAAACTCCCGAATCGCCGTATTTTTTCATTCAAGAATTCAAACGCGAGGGCAAAGCTTCGCATCCCAAAAATCAACTTCTTGCAGAAATGTTGGTCGCAATAGAGTTAAATAATGTTAATTTAATGCGTGGAGCGTATGTTATTGGTAGAATTTGGCATTTTGTCATTTTGGAAAAAATAACAGACAATTCTTATCAATATTTTGTTTCTGATGCGTTTGATTCGTTGAGTTTCAAGGGTTTAAAACAAATTTTTATTTGTTTGCAGGCAGTGAAGTTAAAATATTGCGAGTAAAAAAATTGAAAGTTAAATATTTGATTTTCAAGATTTTCTGAAAAATTTTGAAAATTTTGAAAAAAAACTTGCGAAATGTTTTGTAATATTGAAAAATAAGTTTACTTTTGCAGCGTGGTTTTGTGCTTAGAGAGTTGTCCGAGTGGTCTAAGGAGCACGCCTGGAGAGCGTGTATACGCCAAAAGCGTATCGAGGGTTCGAATCCCTCACTCTCTGCAAAGTTTTAGTTGTTTGAAAAAGGTGTTTTCATAATTAAACAAGTTCTTCGAAAGGGAACTTGTTTTTTCTTTCTCAATATCGTTAAATTTTTGCAATTTTTTTTGCGAAATATCTTGCTTTCGCACAAAAAATTTATATATTTGCAACGAAAAAGTTTAACCTTCACTCAAATTAATGTTAAACTTTTTAAAAATTTGGTTTTATGAAAAATGTTTTATTTTTTCTACTGATTTTCTGTGCGAATGTTGGTTTTGCACAAAAAAATGTAACAGGAATTATCACTGATAAATCTGGAAAACCTGTTTCTGATGTAAGAGTTTCGGTGAAAAATGCGAATAATCAAACTTTTACAGATAATGATGGAAAATATTCCATTATTGTTCCTGAAGGTTATAAGACTCTCGAATTTTCGAAAAAAGGGTTCGCGTGCAGGAAGTTGAAATTTCAGGCGATTCTGTAAATATTTCTCTCACTTCGATTTACGATGTGAAAGATATTTTCGAGTTAAGTCTTGAGGAATTGATGCAAGTCGAGGTAACAACCGCTTCGAAAAGCAAACAAAGTTCGTTAATTGCTCCCGCCACAATTTATGTCGTTACGGAACAAGAAATTATCGAAAACGGTTATGTCGAATTAATTGATGTTATTGAGAATATTCCTGGTATGGGACTTGTACACTCCGATTTCTTTTCTGACGGCGGTCAACGCGGTGTAACAGGCGATTTTTCTAAAACATTAATTTTAATGAACGGCAGAGAAATGCAGAATTTAATTGCCGCCGAAGCGTTTATTACTCATCAATTTGCCACGCACAACGTTAAACAAATCGAAATTATTCAGGGACCGGCATCGGCATTGTACGGTGCAAATGCGTTGGTCGGAATAATTAATATCATTACCAAAAATAATTCTCCCGATTTTTCAGGAATCGAATACAAATTGGAATTGGGAACACAAAATACTCAAGCACACAGCATTGTTTTTGGAACAAAAAATGAAAAATTTAGAATTTCGGGAAGTTTTCGATATTTCGACACCGATAGTTGGGATTTTTCCGATTTTGTAAACGATTCTATTAATTTTTCTGAAGGTTTTTCGAATGTTTCGAGAGTGAAAAATATAAAATATAAGAATCAAAGTTTCGCAATGCCGCTTTCGCTCAAAGTAGAATACGAAAATTTTTATATCGGATTGGAAAAATATCGAATACGAAGTGGAAAAGGACTCGAAAATGTCGCAATGGATTACATCAGTCAGTTCGATTATCGCGATTTTAATATGTATTATGCAGGTTACAAACACGATTTTAACGAACAAATTTCTGCGAATCTCGAAATTCAATATTATAACGAAAAATTTTGGGGACAACAATATCAATTTAATGCTTCAGTTTTCGAAAAAATGGTCGCAGAAGGACGAAATAATAACGAACCATTGACTATTGAAGAGATAAATGATAATTTTATGTCGGTTTACTCGCAACAAAACAGCAGCGGCTCGAAGCGTTATCAAGCGAATGTTCAGTTAAACTACAACGGAAATTATTTTTCTCTCATCGGCGGCTACACTTTTAACTTATACGATTTGCTTGGAATGGCAATTTCTACCGACCAAACCAATCCTCTTTTCGACGAAACACGTTCAGATAACAACAGAATGCGTTTGCCATTTTATCGTCAGACGAAAAATTCGATGTTTTTACAATTTCAAAAACCATTTTTCAACGAAAAATTATTTCTGACTCTCGGTGGACGATTCGATTATCAAGAATTTTACAAAGAAATTCTTACTTTTCGAAGCGGTTTAGTTTATAAACCTTTCGAAAAAACATATTTTAAATTATTATTTGGACAAGCATTTCGCGAACCAACAATTTTTGAACAAGTAGCATTTTCAATTAATCCGAATCAAAACATTAAACCCATCAAAATTAATACTTACGAATTGAGTTTTAACCAAACTATCACTTCGAACATTGTTTTTAACTGTGTTTTTTATAAAAGTTTGATTACCGATAACATTATTCCATCTGGAATTCAGTACGATTATAAAAATACTGACATTGATAAGAATATTTTTGGTTTAGAAAGTCAAATTTTTGTAAAATTTGGTGCGTTTAAAAGCGATTTTAGTTATGCGTATGTGAATACGGGCAAGGAAACGTATGCGAATCAGGAAATTTTGTCGCTTGATATGTGGAAACATCGAGGTATTTTTGGAATAACGTACCAAATTCTGTCTAAATTCACTATTAATTCTCGAATTAATTATTATTCCGAAGTAGAAGCACGACATGGAAACTCCGAAATCGAGAAATTAATAATTATTCCGTCTTATACAAAAGTTGACGCAACGTTAACGCATTTTGCAAAAATCAAAAATACGAAAATTAATATTTCGTTAATTATTACAAATGTTTTTGATGGGAAATTTTATCAGCCGAATGTTCGCATTTCTGGTCCCAAGCAATATTTACAACCAGGACGACAATTTGTTGGACAATTAATTTTTAAAATATAAAACTTTTCGCAAAAAATTTGCTTTTGCAAAAAAAATTTTTTATATATTTGCAACGTTTTGTTATATTTTGATTTCTCTATTAAATTTTTATGTCAACAAATTCTGAATTTTTGCATTCTATTGTTCAAAATCTCCCGAATGAACCTGGCGTTTATCAATTTTTAGATGAAAATAATAAAATCATTTATATCGGCAAGGCAAAAAATCTCAAAAAACGCGTTGCCTCGTATTTTTCTAAGAATTTTGATAATTCTAAAACAGCTATTTTAGTCAAAAAAATTACAAATATTCAATATATTGTTGTTGAAACTGAAACTGATGCGTTGCTTTTGGAAAATAATTTGATAAAAAAATATCAGCCGCATTATAATGTTTTGTTAAAAGATGATAAATCGTATCCGTTAATTGCCATTCGCAACGAATCTTTTGCGAGAGTTTTCTATACTCGCAAAAAAAACAACGACAATTCTATCTATTTCGGACCTTTTACCTCAATAACATTGGTGCGAACAATGATGGAATTGTTTAAACAATTGTTTTTACTTCGAAATTGTAATTTATCTCTCACCTCAGAAAATATTTCGAAGCAAAAATATCGCGTTTGTCTCGAATTTCATATTGGAAATTGCAAAGGTGCGTGTGTTGGAAGGCAAAGTTTAGAGGAATATAACGCAAATATTAAGCAAATTCAGAATATTTTGAAGGGAAATTCGCATAAAACGGTCAATTTTTTTAAAAAACAAATGGAAATTTTTGCAGAAAAGTTAGAATTTGAGAAGGCACATTCTATTAAAACGAAGTTAAACTTGTTAAAAACGTTTCAAAGCAAATCAACGGTTGTGCATCCGAATATTCATAATGTTGATGTTTTTTCGATTGCTGAAGACGAGAAATGCGGTTTTGTGAATTTTTTGAAAATTATGAACGGCAAAATTATTCAAGTTCGCACTTTCGAAATGCGAAAAAAGTTAAATGAAACGAAAGAAGAATTGCTAACTCTTGCCATTGCCGAGATTTATCAGTCGAATCAAATGGCAAAAGAGATAATTTTACCGTTCAAAATTGAGGTAAATTTTCCTTCGGTGCAAAAAATTATTCCGCAAAAAGGCGATAAGAAAAAACTTTTGGAGCTTTCGCAAAAAAATGCAACGTATTTTCGTCTCGAAAAGTTAAAAATGTTTAGTAAAATGAATCCGCAACAACATACACAAAAACTCTTAGAACAAATGCAGAAAGATTTGACTATCAAGCAGTTACCGATTTATATTGAGTGTTTTGACAACTCAAATTTACAAGGAACAAATCCTGTTGCTTCGTGTGTAGTTTTTCGAAATGCGAAACCTTCGAAAAAAGAATATCGACATTTTAACATAAAAACCGTTGCAGGAATTGATGATTTCGCTTCGATGCAGGAAATTGTTTTTCGCAGATATCAACGTTTAATCCTTGAAAATCAACCACTTCCGAATTTAATTGTTATTGACGGCGGCAAGGGGCAACTCTCGGCGGCGATGCAAAGTTTAGAAAAATTAAATATTCACAACCAAATTGACGTGATAAGTATTGCGAAGCGTTTGGAGGAAATTTTTTTGCCCAACGATTCTATACCTTTATATATGGAGAAAAACTCTGAAACGTTGAAAATTATTCAACACATTCGCAACGAGGCACATCGTTTTGGGATAAAATTTCACAGAAATAAACGGAGCAAGGAATTTTTGCATTCTGAATTTGACGAAATCAAAGGAATCGGACAAAAAACTCTCGAAAAACTTCTTTCGCACTTCAAAACTCTCGAAAACGTTAAAAACGCAACATTTTCGGAAATAAAAAATATTATTGGAAAGCAAAAAGCACAAATAATTGCCAAATATTTTAACATTTCTCTGTAAAATTTTCGAAAAAAAGAATTATCTTTGCGGCAAGAAAAAATATTGAAAATCAACAAAAATGAAAAAAACCGTTATTCAAATGTTAAAAAAAGCGGCAGCGAAATACAAAGATAGCCCTTATTTAACAGAAAAAACTAACGAAGGATGGAAGTCAAAAACCTTCGCCCAAGTGCAGGAAAGCACAGATATTCTCGCAGCAGGACTTTTAACTTTCTCCTTTCAAAAAAACGATAAATTTGCCATTCTCGCCGAAGGACGCACCTCGTGGGTCGAAATGGAATTCTCAGTTTTGAAAATCGGAGGAATTTCAGTGCCGCTGTCAATAAAATTGCTGCCCGAAGAAGTTTTGTTTCGACTAAATCATTCCGAATCGAAAGCAATTATTCTTTCGAAAAATACTATTGACAAAATTTTTCCCATTTGGAATAAAATTGAGACAAAAAATTTTAAAATTATCTATCTCGACGATGATATTGAAAATTTAAAATCTTTGTTTCAGAAAAATAATATCGAATTTGAGAAAAATGTAATTTTGTTTTCAAATTTGTTTGAGACAGGAAAACTGAATCTCGAAAAACTCTCGCAACAATTAATTTTAATTGAGAGTCAAATTACAGAAAACGGAATTGTTACTATTTCTTACACCTCTGGGACAACAGGAAATCCCAAAGGAATTATGCTCTCGCACTTAAATTATTTCTCAAACAGCAACGATGCGTTAACGTCTTTTCGGTTGCCCGAATTTTATAAGTTGTTGATAATCCTGCCGATAGACCATTCCTTCGCTCACACCGTAGGAACGTATATTGCACTTTTGCACGCAACTCAAATTTATTTTGTTGATGCGAGAGGCGGAAATTTGAATATGTTAAAAAATATTCCCGCCAATTTGAGAGAAATTTCTCCTGACTTTTTATTGACCGTCCCTGCGATAACGGGCAGTTTTATGAAAAAAATTGTTGACACAATTGACGACAAAGGTGGTTTTGTGAAATGGTTGTTTCACAGCGGAATGAAATCAGGAATGAAAATCAATAACGATGGTTTTCGAAAAGCAGATTTTC
This sequence comes from Rikenella microfusus, assembly GCA_020719385.1. Taxonomy (GTDB): domain Bacteria; phylum Bacteroidota; class Bacteroidia; order Bacteroidales; family DYQK01; genus DYQK01. The sequence continues at coordinate 13,557 of DYQK01000074.1, forward strand.
TCACAAAATTAATCCATTTTCCGATTTATAAATTTGCGAACGCGTTAATTTTCAAAAAAGTGCGAAAAATTTTCGGTGAAAACTTAAAGTTTTGCGTCGGCGGCGGTGCTTTGCTCGATATTAAACAGCAACGATTTTTTTATACGCTCGGCGTTCCTGTTTTGCAGGGCTATGGACTAACTGAAGCCTCACCGATAATCTCTGCGAATGCACCGTATTTGCACAAACTCGGCACTTCGGGACCTGTTTTGCAAAATATTGAGTGTAAAATTCTCAAATCTGACGGCAAAGAAGCAAAAATAAACGAAAAAGGTGAAATTGCGATTCGAAGTAACAGCGTTATGAAGGGTTATTTTCGAAATCAAAAAGCAACAGATGAGGTTTTAAAAGAAGGTTTTCTCTACACAGGAGATATGGGTTTTTACGACAACGACAATTTTTTAGTAGTTACAGGAAGGGAAAAAGCGTTGTTAATCTCGCAAGATGGAGAAAAATATTCGCCTGAAGAAATCGAAGAGGCAATTACAAATTCCTCAAATTTGATTTTGCAGACAATGATTTATAACGACCACAAAAAGTTTACAACTGCGTTAATTACTCTTAATTTGACAAAAATTTCTGCGTTAATAAAGAAAAATGAGATGCAAAATGCAGAAATGTTGCTTTCAGAGATAAAAAATTCGTTTTATTCGTTCAAAAACGAAACGGAATATCAAAATGTTTTTCCCGAAAAATGGATTCCTACGTTTTTTAGAATTTTGCAAGAACCTTTTACAGAACAAAATTTTATGATTAACTCGACAATGAAAATGGTGCGTTACAAAATTGTGGAGAATTATAAAAACGTAATTGAGGAAATGTACAACGAAAATGCCCGCAATTTGACTAATTCACAAAATATTGAGGTTTTGAAAAAATTATTTTTCTAAAAATTTCACTCTGTCAGTTTTCAAAAGACTGACAGAATTGAAAAATTTTATTAATTTTTCAGTTCATTTTGAGTAAAATTTTCATTTTTCGAGAAAAATATTTATCTTTGCAGCGTGAAAATTAGACTGATTTTTACCATAACATCTTGATTATAAATAAAAAAAAGCGAAAAAATAAATGAAATTTGTAATTTCGAGCTCATTATTATTGAGCCATCTTCAAGTAGTAAACCGAGTGCTTGGCAGCAAAAACACTCTTCCTATTCTTGACAATTTTTTGTTTAATGTATCCGCAGAGGCATTGACCATTACCGCAACAGATTTAGAAACCACAATGGTTACCTCCATTCAATTAGATGACGTAGAAGACGAAGGCAAAGTTGCCATCGAAGCGAAACGTTTAATTGATATTTTACGCGAATTCCCCGAACAACCATTGACTTTCGAAGTAAATCTCGAAAGTTTAGAGGTTGATATTTTCTCGGAAAATGGAAAATATAGCGTTATCGGTCAACTCGGCAGCGATTATCCGATTGTTCCTGTCTTAAAAGAAGACAAAGTTACCACCGTTTCCATCGACCCAAAAACTCTTTTGGCAGGCATCAACAAAACTTTTTTTGCCACCAGCAATGACGACCTTCGCCCTGTTATGTGCGGCGTTTATGTTCAACTTTTCAACGACAACATTACGTTTGTCTCCTCTGATGCACACAAATTAGTCCGTTATAAACGTTTCGACGTACGTCCAGAGGTGGAATCTGCGTTTATTTTGGCAAAAAAACCTGCGAATTTGTTGAAAAACATTCTCCCAAAAGAAACTGAAGAGGTAGAATTGCGTTTTGACAATAAAAATGCGTTTTTCACTATGGAAAATTACAAACTCGTCTGCCGTTTAATTGATGGAAATTATCCGAATTACGAGGCTGTTATTCCTACGAGTAATCCCAAGAAAATGACGATTCAAAAATCAGAATTTCACACAGCGATTCGTCGAGCAGCAATCTTCTCAAATCCAGCAAGCAATTTGATTCGTTTTAAAATTGAGAAAGATTTACTCACCGTCTCGGCTCAAGATGTGGATTACTCCATCTCGGCTTACGAAAAATTAAATTGCGAATTTGAGTGCGAAGAGGAAGACGCAAAAATGGAAATTGGGTTCAAATCTGTATTTTTGAACGAATTGCTCTCCAATATTTCTGCTCAAGAAATTCGTATTGAAATGTCAGAACCAAGCCGCGCAGCGTTGATTCTCCCAACAGAGAAAGAAAATTATGATGAAGATTTATTAATGCTTTTGATGCCAATGTTAATTGGTTAAAAAATTAAAAAAAAAGTGCGAACAAAAATTTTGTTTGCACTTTTTTTGTGAAAATTTTACATAAAACCTTTCAAATTCGGTAAAATTCCCATCGCAACGCTTTGCATTTCGCTTTCGAAAACCTTCTCTGCCTTTTCCATAGCACGATTTACCGCAATTAAAACCAACTCCTCTATTGCTTCTTTGTCTTTTTCCTCGACCAAAGCAGGAGAAATCGATATTTGCGTAATTTTTTTATTGCCGTTTGCGGTAACTTTTACCATTCCACCTTCCGATTCTGCTTCGACAAAAACATTTTCCAAGCGTTTTTTAACGTCTTCTGATTGTTGCTGTGCTTGTTTTAAAAAATCAAACATATTTTTAACATTTTTTTCGCCGCAAAAATAAATATTTTTTTTCAAAACGCAATTATTTTCGCAGAAAAAAATAAAATGAATTTTTTTTTGAAAAAAACTTGCCTGAAAAAACAGACAAGTTTAAAAAAAAATTATAAATTCTCAATTTCTTCAACAGAAAGTTCCGTACATTCAGAAATTAATGCAACAGGAATTCCTTTCTGTTTCATTTTTGCAGCAGTTTCGAGTGCTTTTTCTCGTTTTCCTTCTTGTTTTCCTTCAGCCAATCCTTCTTTTTTTCCTTTTTCTATTCCCTCCTCAAGAATTAATTGTGCTTTGCTTTTTGCCGCCTCCGCCTGTTTCGATTTCGTAAAAATCTCGGAAGAAACTTTCTCCACATCAATTAAACCGATAACCATATCAATGCCTATATTTTCTCGATTCACTTCAAAATTCGTAGGATTTTTTATTGACTCGTTCACTAAATGCAACCAATCTTTGATAGTTTGCGGCGTGTCGGCATCAATAAAATTCGGAT
>DYQK01000014.1:0-10173 GCA_020719385.1 Rikenella microfusus
TCGGGTAAGTTCCGACCTGCACGAATGGTGTAACGATTTGGGCACTGTCTCAGCCGCGAGTTCGGTGAAATTGTAGTCTCGGTGAAGATGCCGAGTACCCGCCACGGGACGGAAAGACCCCGTGCACCTTTACTGCAACTTAACATTGATTCTGGGTAGGTGATGTGTAGGATAGGTGGGAGACTTTGAAGCAAGGGCGCTAGCTCTTGTGGAGTCAACCTTGAAATACCACCCTTTATTTATCTGGAATCTAACTTCGTCAAAGACGGAGGACAATGTTTGGTGGGTAGTTTGACTGGGGTGGTCGCCTCCTAAAGAGTAACGGAGGCTCCCAAAGGTGCCCTCAACATGATTGGTAACCATGTGTAGAGTGTATTGGCATAAGGGCGCTTGACTGTGAGACATACAAGTCGAGCAGGTACGAAAGTAGGGCAAAGTGATCCGGTGGTTCCGTATGGAAGGGCCATCGCTCAAAGGATAAAAGGTACGCCGGGGATAACAGGCTGATCGCCGCCAAGAGCTCATATCGACGCGGCGGTTTGGCACCTCGATGTCGGCTCGTCACATCCTGGGGCTGGAGTAGGTCCCAAGGGTTCGGCTGTTCGCCGATTAAAGTGGCACGTGAGTTGGGTTCAGAACGTCGTGAGACAGTTCGGTCCCTATCTGTGGTGGGCGCAGGAAGTTTGAGAGGACCTGGCTTTAGTACGAGAGGACCGAGTTGGACATACCGCTAGTGTATCTGTTGTGGTGTCAGCTGCATTGCAGAGTAGCTACGTATGGCAGAGATAAGCGCTGAAAGCATCTAAGCGCGAAGCTCCCCTCAAGATGAAACTTCCTAGGGTCGTCATAGACCATGACGTTGATAGGTTGCAGGTGTAAAGGCAGAGATGTCTGTAGCCAAGCAATACTAATTACCCGAATGTTTTTTTCAAAATAGGTCTAAATGTTTTTTCAATTGAGATTTTTCTTTCATTTATGTTAATCTTATTTCGTTTAAAGTAATTTATTTACAATTAAACATACCATCTTAAGGTGACTTTTGCAGTGGGGTTCCACCTCTTCCCATTCCGAACAGAGAAGTTAAGCCCATTAGCGCCAATGGTACTGCATTGTGGGAGAGTAGGTCGTCGCCGACTTTTTATAACCATCCTTTGAAAAGAGGATGGTTTGTTTGTTCGCAAAATTCCCACCTAAAATAAAGAAAAACCTTATCATAAGGTTTTTCTTTAATGCAAAATTTTATAAGTGAATAACCTCGCCATACGCAGCCGCAGCCGCTTCCATTATTGCCTCCGAAATTGTCGGATGCGGGTGAATTGACTTTATTAACTCATGTGCAGAAACATCTAAATTTCTCGCAACAACAAGTTCCGCAATCATTTCAGTAACATTATACCCAATTAAATGCGCTCCAAGAAGTTTATTGGTTGCCTCGTCAAAAATTAATTTTACAAAACCATCACGCGCACTCGCCGCCATTGCTTTTCCAGACGCAGTAAACGGAAATTTCCCAATTTTTACATTAAAACCCGATTCTTTCGCTGCTTTTTCAGTCAAACCAACAGATGCAATTTCGGGAGAAGTATAAGTGCAACCAGGAATATTTTTATAATTCAACGGATGCGGATTTAATCCTGCAATTTTTTCCACACAAATAATTCCCTCAGCAGAGGCAACGTGAGCAAGTGCAGGTGTTGCGATAATATCACCAATAGCAAAAACCCCGCTCACCGAAGTGCGATAATATTCATCAACTTTTACTTTCCCCCTTTCAATTTCGATTTCAAGAGTTTCTAAACCCAAATTTTCAATATTCGGAGAAATGCCGACAGCCGAAAATACCACATCCGTCTCGACAATCTCGATTCCTTTCTGTGTTTTAATTTTTACAACACATTTTTCCCCCGAAGTATCTACTTCTTCAACAACAGAATTCGTTAAAGTCTTCATTCCCATTTTTTTGAGACAACGTTCCAAATATTTTGAAACTTCCTCATCCTCAAGCGGAACAATATTGGGCAACATCTCGACCAACGTTACTTGCGTGCCGATAGTTTGATAAAAAAACGCAAGTTCAGTCCCAATGGCACCCGAACCAACGACTAACATTGAATTGGGCTGTTTTTCCAACGAAAGTGCTTGTCTATAACCAATGATTTTCTTCCCATCTTGTTTCAAATGCGGCAATTCTCTCGAACGCGCACCTGTTGCCAAAAGAATATTTTTCGCAGTGAAAACAGAAATATTCCCAAATTCATCGGTAACTTCGACAGAATTTTGTGAAATTAATTTTCCTGTTCCTTTGAGAACCTCAATTTTATTTTTTTGAAAAAGAAATTGAATTCCTTTGCTCATTGATGCTGAAACGCCGCGACTTCGAGAAATTATTTTTTCGAAATCTATTTTTACATCAGAGACAGAAATGCCATAATCGGCAGCGTGCTTGGCGTGTTCGAAAACCTGAGCACTTTTCAATAACGCTTTTGTCGGAATACAGCCCCAATTTAAACAGATTCCGCCGAGTTCGGAACGTTCAATAACTGCCGTTTTTAAACCTAATTGCGTTGCCCGAATGGCTGCAACATATCCGCCAGGACCGCTTCCTATGATTAATAAATCAAAATTCATACGCAAAAATATTTTGGTGAAATTAATTTTACAAAAATAAAAAATTATTTTGAAAAAACAAAAAAATTATAAAAACATATTTTTAAAATTAAAAATTGTTATATATTTGCTGCAAAATTTATTTACTAAAATTGTGAGTAAAATATTTTGTGAAAAATTTAAACGAAAAATATGCCGTTAAGTTGGAATGAAATTAGACAAAGAGCCATTTCTTTCTCTAAAGAATTTGAAAAAGAACGAAAAGAAAATGCTGAATCAAAATCTTTTTGGGATGGTTTTTTCAATGTTTTTGGAATCAGCAGACACAGAGTCGCAACATTCGAAGAACCCGTTAAAAAACTCGGAGACAAACGAGGTTTTATCGATTTATTTTGGAAAGGAAATTTAATTGTTGAACACAAATCGAAAGGCAAAAATTTAGACAAAGCCTTCGAACAAGCAATTGATTATTTCCCAAATCTGCGAGAAGAGGAATTGCCAAAATTTATTTTGGTTTCAGATTTTGCCCGTTTTAGATTGTACAATTTAGAGGAAAATACGCAAAACGAATTTTTACTTTCTGAATTGCACGACAACATTAAACTTTTTGGGTTTATTGCAGGGTATCAAAAAGTGGTTTTCAACGAAACACACCCAATAAATCTTGAAGCAGCTGAAAAAATTGGCAAAATTCACGATTGTCTGAAAAAAAATGGTTACACGGGACACGAACTCGAAGTTTATTTAGTGCGAATCGTTTTTTTAATGTTTGCCGACAAAACAGGAATTTTCGAAAAAGGAATCTTTTGGGAATTAATCGAAAATCACACTGCAAAAGACGGAAACGACCTTGGTTGCAAAATTGCACAGTTATTTCAAATTTTAAACACACAAACAGAGAAACGTTTTAAAAATCTCGACGAAAGTTTCACCGTATTTCCGTATATTGATGGCAATTTATTTGCAGAAATCTTGCCCATCGCTTCTTTTGACAGCGAAATGCGGCAAATTATTTTGGAAAATTGCGGTTTAGATTGGGGACTAATATCGCCTGCCATTTTTGGGTCGTTGTTTCAAAGTATTATGGACAAGGACGCAAGACGCAATCTCGGCGCACATTACACTTCGGAAAAAAACATTTTGAAACTCATCAAACCTTTGTTTTTGGACGAATTATGGAACGAATTCGAAAAAGTGAAAGAAAATTCGAAAAAACTTCTCGATTTTCACAAAAAACTTTCAAAATTGACCTTTCTCGACCCCGCTTGCGGAAGTGGAAATTTTTTAATCATTGCGTACCGCGAATTGCGACTCTTGGAACTCGAAATTTTGAAAATTTTGCACAAAAACGAGCAAGTCTTAGACATCGAAAACATTATTCGCTTGGATATTGACCAATTTTTTGGAATCGAAATAGACGAATGGGCTGCACAAATTGCAAAAGTGGCGATGTGGCTCATTGACCATCAAATGAATATTAAAATTTCAGAAACTTTTGGGAAATATTTTGCAAGAATTCCGTTAAAAAAATCTGCCAACATTTTTCTTGACAATTCTTTGAGAATTCCTTGGGAAAATATTATTTCTCCGCATCAACTTTCGTACATTTTAGGGAATCCGCCGTTTGTTGCAAAAGATAAACAAACAAAAGAACAGAAAAATGATTTAAAACCCATTACAAATTCTATAAATGGCGGTGGAGTTTTAGATTATGTCACAGGTTGGTTCATTAAAGCAGCGAAGTTTATTCAAAATACGAATGTAAAAGTTGCTTTTGTCTCAACAAATTCTATTGTTCAAGGTGAGCAAGTGGGAGTTTTATGGAATGAATTGTTAAATCAATACAAAATTAAGATTCATTTTGCCCACAAAACTTTTAAATGGAGCAACGAAGCAAAAAATAATGCTGAAGTTTGTATCATAATTATTGGTTTTGCAAATTTTGACACAAAAGAAAAGTATATTTTCGATTATCAAGACACAGAAGGTGAACCTGCAATCTCGAAAGTTGAAAATATTAACCCATATTTGATGGCAGGAAAAGATATTGTTGTTGTGAAACGGACAAAACCAATTTGCAATGTTCCTGAAATGCAATTTGGAAATATGCCAAACGAAGGTGGAAATTATATTTTCGATGAACAACAACTGCAAGAATTTTTGCAAAAAGACCTTGATGCAGAAAAATTTATGCGTCCATTTTTAGGAAGTGACGAATTTATTTATTCTGTGAAAAAATATTGTCTCTGGTTAAAAAATATTTCTCCTGCGGAATTGAGAAAACACAGAGAAATTTTAAAGAGAGTTGAAAAAGTTAAAGAAATTAGACTCAAGAGTCAGCGGGAAACGACTCGCAATCTTGCAAATTTCCCTACTTTGTTCGGCGAAATTCGTCAACCTGATTCAGATTTTTTATTAATTCCGAGAACTACTTCTGAAAAACGAAAATATATTCCGATAGGTTATATTTCGAAAAATGTTATTGTTGCGAGTAGCTGCGTTTTTATTGCAGATGCAAGTTTGTTTATTTTTGGAATTCTCACTTCGAAAATGCACGACGTATGGACTCGACAAACTTGCGGAAGATTGGGCAACGGTCTGCGATATTCGATACAAATTGTCTACAATAATTTTCCTTTTCCCAAAGAAATTTCAGAGAAGCAAAAAGAGAAAGTTGAACAAGCAGCACAGAAAATCTTAGACATTCGAAAAACTTTTTCTGAAAATTCACTCGCCGATTTATACGATTCGCTTTCTATGCCGACAAAATTAATGAAAGCACATCAAGAACTCGACAAACAAGTTGATTTATCTTACCGTTCACAACCGTTTAATGATGAAAATTCTCGAATTGAGTTTTTATTTGCGTTGTACACCGAATATGTTGCTCCGTTGCAGGCAGAAATTGACAAAGAAATTAAAAAATTAAAACGAAAGAAAAAAAATTAACCTCAAAATTTGTCAGATTCAAAAAATCTGACAAATTTTTTGAGTCAACTTATGGTTTTTGAGGTAAAAATTGTTTATTTCTCAAGGAACGAAATTGAAAACAAACGCCGATTCCTGTTGCGAAACGAAATTCAGGGTTAGAAATGGGGTAAACTTTTAATGCCAAATCCTCGCTAATGTCGAAAGTCATTAAATGTGCGTCTACGCCTGCATCAACAATGTTGAAAACATAGGCAACAAACATTCCAATGTAGCACAAATCTCGATTTCTGCGGTAAAAATTTTTGTACTCGGTGAGTTGTGAGGCACTTCTTCGTCCTTTAAATTCGTCTATGGTGGTGGAATCTTTGTCTGAAACGGCTTTCAAAGCGGTTAAATATCGGTTATATTGCTTGTTTTCGAAATCTGATAAAAGGAATAAACTTGTCATTACTCCGTAAATAACAGGAATTTTCCAATATTTTCTGTTGTAAAATTGTCCCCATCCGGGTAAAATGGCGGAATAAATTGCCGCTCTATTAGGTGAGTGGTGATTCAAAAATGCAGTGTCGATTTTTGAAATTTTTAAACTATCAACGGGCAAAAATTTTGCGGTGCTGTCTGTTGCGATATATGCTTTGGTGGAATCTTGCGAAGTTTTAACTTTTGTTGAGTCAATTTGCGAGAAAACGTTAAAAAACGTTAAAAAAAATATCGCAAAAAAAGAAATTTGTTTCATAAATTTAATTTTGTTTCATTTGGTTGCAAAAATAAACAAAAAATTATTAATTTTGCCCCAAAAATAAAAAATAGTTTTAAAATTAAACTATTTAACGTTTCATTTGTCTAAAAAGCTGAGTAAAAATTACAATTATGAATGAAAATTTCCCTATATTTTCGAAAATTTCTCGCCAAAAAACTTCAGAATTAATGAAAATTCCTGAAAATTATTTCAAAAATTTTTCCGAACAAATAGAATCAAAAATTTCCGAAGAAATTGTTGCCGAGAAAAAAACTTTGTCGATAAAAATTGTTCCGTATTTGTCGATGGCTGCAGGTTTTTTGTTAATTGTTGGTTTGTGGATGCTGTTTTTTAAGTTTATTCCGATAGAAAAAACAAAAACTGCTCAAATTTCTTCGCAACAACAAGAAGATATTGACCTTTACAACACCGATATCGAAACGGTTTACGCTGTTATGTCTGATGAAAATACAGCAGACACGACTAATATGGACGAGGAAATTATTGAATATTTATCGGAAAGTTCAGAAAGTTCAGATTTTCTCGCATTAAACGATTTTTAAACAGAAAAATTATGAAAACAAAATTTTTATTATTTAGTTTTGCGATAATTTTCTCAAATTTTAGTTTCTCGCAACCTGATTTTTGCATTTCAAAAGAAAAACGCGAAAAATTGCGTTCCGAAAAAATTGCTTTTATAAGCAACAAACTAGACCTGACGGTTGAAGAAGCACAAACTTTTTGGCCGCTATACAACGAATTTGAGAAGAAAATGGACGAATTGCTTGAGAAACGCCGCAATTTAATGTGTTCCTTTAGCGACAAAGAAGCATTTTTTTCGAACCAAGAAGTGGAAAAAATGTCTGATGAGTTAATCAATTTGGAAGTGCAACAGGCACAATTGCAGCAAGAATATCACGCAAGATTTAAAAAAATTCTTCCTATCAAAAAAGTGGTGCGTTTTTATCAATCTGAGAATCAGTTTAAAAATCATTTGCTGAAAAAACTGGGTAAAAAAGGTGAACGCGAAAAAAATAATTAAACTTTTTTTAAATCTGTCAGAATTTTTTTTGAAAAAACTGACAGATTTTGTTTTGAAAAAATTTAAAAATTCACCCATTTTTTGACAATTTTCTGTTTCAAAGTAGAAATTTCGATAAAGAAAATTCCTTTTGAAAAGTTTGTAAAACTTTGATTTTCAACACTTTTTGAAAAACTTTTCGAAATCAAAATTCTTCCTGAAATATCAAAAATGCGAATATTTATTTCTAAATTTTTAACATTCAAAACAGAAAGCGAAAAACCATTAGAATCTCGCAAAGGTAAAATTTCAATTTCTAAATTTCTAAATTGCTCCACTTCATTAGGAATTCCATTTATCAAATTATACGTTTTTGTGCGAATTTCGGGCAAAAAATTGTAAAGTGCCTCGCCGGGACATTCCGTGTTGTTAATATTTCTGTGTCCTGCAATATGATTCAAATTCGTATGCGTAACGCTATTTCCTGTCAAAGTAGATTTTCCCTCAGGGTCAATATTTCGTTGAAAACATTTCCATCCCAAAAGTTCATAACTCGACGAAAGTGCGTCATTAGTCGGAATTATCGAGACATAATTGCCCAAAAAACTTATTCCCATGGAGTGATAATTTGCCGTAAGTGCGTGTGCGCCGACAACGTCAACAAATTGCGAGGTGCGGTCTCGCCCTTCATAAATTACGCCTTCGGGGTCAATTAAAAAATTATAACCAATATCGCTCCAGCCGTTTGTATAAACGTGAAATTGCCAAATTGTACGTACTTCTTGCATCCAGTCGCTTGCCGAATTTCGTGTTTCTGTGTGATGAATGATGATGTGCGAAACCTGCGTCTGCGTTGGAGTGTAGTTAGTCGGAAATGCTTCGGGACAATTCCACATTTCTCTTGTCAAAAATGGCGGACAAGGAACGGATTTTTGATTACTTGCGTTTTTTTTTATCTCATCAAGACGTTTTTTCACCTCCTCGCGTTGCTGAATCATTTGCGGCGAACTTTTTCCCGAGTAAAAAAAGTCAACAGAAAAATTTTTAATTACAACTTGATTTTCAGGCAACAATTCTGCATTCCACAGAAATTTTACAAAATGAAAACCCTCTTCGGTAGTGAGAAGTCCGACAAAATGATGTTTTTTTGCTATTTTATCAGAAATAATCCTTTCCCACGCACTCCATTCTGACGAATCTTTCGAAACAGAAACATACACAAAAAAACTATCTTTTTGTGTCGAAAACATATCGCAAAGCGGAGCAATACCTGTAAACCCATTTTTGAAATCACAAAAAATGGGTTTTGTCTCAAGCAAAAAAGACGTTTTCGCAACAACACTGTCGGCTGAAATATCAATTTCGCCTTTTGTAATATTTGTTATCTCATTGAATTTCAAATCGATACGTTTATATTCTTGAGAAAATAAAGCACAAGAAATAAAAAAAGTTAAAAACAAAAAAACAATTTTTTTCATAAATTTATTTTGTGAAATTTTGCGGCAAAGATAGAAAAAAACTTTTAATTTTGAAAATATAAAAATTAAATTAACTTTGCCCAAAAAAATAATATGTTTATTTTTACTTTTCTAAAAATTCGCATAAAACAATTTTTTAGAATTTTAAAAGCAACAGGAATTTTACGACTAATTTTTTTACTCTTTTTAACATTTTTTTTGTTAATTTTTTTGTACAAACAAATTGAGAAAAAAAGTCTATCTCCTTATGTTTCAACGTTTTATGCGTTTTTTATTGCGATGATTCATCTTTCTCGCAAAGACAAACATTTTCTCGAATGTCTTTATGAAAAATATTTTCTCGTTTATATTTTTGAATATTTTTTGATTTCGCTGCCGCTGCTAATTTTCAATTTTATTCATCAACGTTTTTTCGAGATATTCTTTTTTGCGATATTTCTCGTAATAATTAGTTTTTTGCGAAAAACTTTTCAAAAAGAAAATCGCAACTCGTTTATTATCAACCTTATACCGAAAGAAAGTTTTGAGTGGAAAGCGGGAGTGAGAAAAAATTTTTTTGGAATAATTTTTTTGTATCTCGGTGCAATATTCGGAAGTTTTTTTATCGGGGCATTTTTTATTTTTCTCTTTTTTTCTTTGGGAATAATTTTTTCGTTTTATCAGATTTGTGAACCACGTAACATTTTGGAAATCAACAACTTCACGCCGATTCGGTTTTTAAAAAGAAAAATTTTTATCACTTTAAAATTATTTTCGATATTTTGTTTTTTGCCCAGTATTTTATTTTTTATTTTTCACTCAAAATTCTTTCATCTTGGAATTTTTGGAATCGTTATAAGTTATATTATCTTGATTTACAACGTTTTACAGAAATATGCGTTTTATTTTCCCAATGAAAATCTTTCTGCAAATTCTGTTTTAAATGGAATTGTTTTATTAAGTTTTTTTATACCTTTTTTAGTTCCTTTAACATTTTTTTTGATAATTCGTAATTTTTTCAAAGCGAAAAAACGCTTAGAATTTTATTTCTCAATAAATAATCACTCTTTCGCCTAAAAGTTTCGCAAATTCTTTGTTCACTTCTTTTAAAATTATGTGAGTTTTCATTAATTCTTTTTGCACTTCTTCGTCAAATTCGTTTTTCAATTTCTCCTCGATTTCTTTGATTAAAAGAATAATTTTTTTGTCTTTGTAACGCAAAATTAACGTAGGAATGCTTTCGTTCAAGTCGATTTCCTTGATTTGTACCGCATCTTTCGGGTGACTCCAAATTTTACTCAAAAAATATTGCGAAGTCATCAGGTCTATCGCAAGTTTGCTTACCTCGTGATTTGAGTGATTTATAAAATACTTGTCGTTCAAATCTGAATGCTGTTTAATTTCCTGCAACACATTTT
>DYQK01000014.1:10273-27871 GCA_020719385.1 Rikenella microfusus
TTCCTGCAACACATTTTTATATAAAAAAATTTCAAATTCTAAACCATCTTTTTCCAATTCGTTAATGATAAATTCTTGTACAGAAATATTCGGATTTTCGTTTAATAAATTCGGTAAATGAAGTATTTGATTACCATAAATTAATAAAATTCTTATCATTTCTCGCTCTAAATGTTCGCATTTTATGTGTGGCTCAAATGTTTCTGTCGTTTGAAAATGAGATTCTTGCTGCGAAATATTGCGTTTTTCCTGCCAATATTCGTTTTCGATTTTCTCTGCCCGCCGTTTTCCAACTTCGAAATACAAATTTTTCTCCTCAACTTTCAATAAATTGCTGCATTCTTTGATATATTCGGCACGAATCAACGAATCAGGAATCAACGCAATAGACCGCAAAATGTCGCCGTACAAATTTGCCCGTTTTATTGGGTCGTTTTGTGCCTCTGCGGCGAGAAGTTTCGTTTTGAAAACAATAAAATCCGTTTCATTTCTCTCAATAAATAAACGCAATTCTGAATTTGACAATTTTTTCGAAAAAGAATCGGGATCCTCGCCGTCAGGCAACAATAGAACTTTTACGTTCATTCCTTCTTCTAAAACCAAATCGATTCCTCGCAACGAGGCTTTGATTCCTGCGGCATCGCCGTCATAAATGATGGTTAAATTTTTCGTAAAACGTTTAATTAAACGAATTTGATTTACCGTGAGCGAAGTGCCTGCGGAGGCAACAACATTCTCGATTCCTGCCTGCACAAGCGAGATGACGTCAGTGTAGCCCTCAACCAAAAAACATTTGTCGAAACGCGTGATAAAATTTTTCGCAAAAAATAAACCGTATAAAATATCGCTTTTGTGATAAATCTCGGATTCGGGAGAATTGAGATACTTCGCCGTTTTGTCTGTTTTTTTAATAATTCTTCCTCCAAAACCAATGATTTTCCCCGATATTGAGTGAATCGGAAAAATAATTCGTCCATAAAATCTGTCAAAAATATTGCCTTCTCTGTTTATTGTTAGTCCTGTTTTTTCCAAAAACTCGAGTTTATAACCTTCTTTGAGTGCTGCTTGCGTAAAATTATCCTTAGAATGCAGACAAAAACCAAGTTGAAAATGCGAAATCATTTCGTTGGAAATACCTCTTTCGTGCAGATAAGAAAGTCCGATAGTTTGTCCTGTTTCGTTTTCGAATAAAATTTTAGAGAAATATCGTTGTGCGAAGGCAGAAACGATGAACATACTTTCTCTTTCGTTTTGTAATTGTCGTTCTTCTTCGGTGATTTCTCGTTCTGATTCTACAATTTCGATGTTATATTTTTTTGCGAGATGTCGAATGGCGTCAGGAAAAGAAAGTTTTTCGATTTCCATAATAAACGCAACCGTATTTCCTACTTTGCCGCAACCAAAGCATTTGAAAATTCCTTTTGTCGGCGAGACGGTGAAAGAAGGCGTTTTTTCGTTGTGAAAAGGACACAAACCAAGATAATTTGCCCCTCTTTTTTTGAGAGAAACAAAATCTTGCACTACATCAACTATCTCGGCAGTGTTAATTACGTGTTCAATAATATTTTTTTCTATCATTTTTTTTGAAAATTTATTTTCCTGCACCTCGCAGCACAACGCATTCAGGAATTTTGTAATAACGTTTTTGGGGTTTGTCCAATTTTATCGGTTTATCGGATTTATTGACAATAAACGAAGCGATAGAATCCATCCACATTTCAAAAGATTCGGCTGTTGGGTGTGCGTGGTCTCTTCTTTTATATGTTAAATTTTTCGAAGGGAAGAAATGTTTCTCTTTTGCAAAACACAAAATCAAATCGTTGATTCCTGTGTCTTCCTCCCAATTCGGTGGACCAACCCAAAGATACGGAATCGAATCAAGTTTTTGAACAATTTTTTGCACATATTTATATCTTGTTGTCTGTAAATCATACATTTTCAACTCGTTAGAGCCGAGAACAAGAATCACAAAAGTAGCATTTAAACGTTTAATAAAATGTTTTAGAGTGTCTGTTCGAGAGAAAGTAAATGTTGTCCCGCTAATCCACGTTACTGCGAGCATTTTATAATTGTTAAAAACGCAATAATCCTTGAGCCGATACATTAAACCGCCTGCCATTGAGTCGCCGATGAGCAGAATTCGTTGCGGTGCAGACGTTGTGTCGATGTGCAAAGTATCTCGTCCAAGGATAATTGGGATTTTTGGAACAATTTTTATCATTATTGAGTTGATATTTTTCGGAATTTTTGCGAAAAAAATTTGATTTTGTTCAGTTTTAGAAAAATTTTGTGTTAAAAAATAAAAAGCAAGAATTCCTGCGAGCAAAGTTGTTGCGATAACGATGATTTCCCAAAATATTCGTTTCATTTTATTGTGAAAAAATAAAATACAAAATTGAGAAATTTTTTGTATTTTAAAAAATATTTTAGAATTTTTTTCAAAAATTAAATAAAAATTATTTTGTTATTGAGAAATATTTTCTATTTTTGCAAAAATTTAAACAAAATTTTTTTATTGAGTGCAGGAAATTATAAAAAATAATATTGAGAACATTTTTTTATGAAAGACGAAAAAAAGTATCTCGAAATTCATAAATTTGGTGGTGCGTCTGTCAAAAATGCTGATTCTGTGGGGAATTTGGCTCAAATTGTCAAAGATTTTTCTGTGCCGCACATTATTGTTGTCTCGGCGATGGACAAAATGACTAACGCACTCGAAAATGTGGTGGAAAGTTATTTTCATCAAAAAAATGATTTAAACGAGAAAATTAATTTTGTTCAAAATTTTCATTTTGAAATTTCTAAAAATCTTTTTGAAAATCCTAATCATTTTATTTTCAAAGAGTTAGAAAATATTTTTGAGAATCTTCGAAATGAATTGAAAATTTTTCCTTCAGAAAATTACGATTTTGAGTATGATAAAATTGTTTCATTAGGTGAAATGTTATCAACAATTATTATAAATGAGTACTTAATTACTGAAAATATTCCGTCAATTTTTGTAGATATTCGCAAATTTTTGAAGACAAATTCTATATTTCGCAACGCTTATCCTGATTTTGAGATTTCTTCCTTGTTGATAAAAAATTGTTTTGATACAAAAATCAATTTTCGCTATCTCACGCAAGGATTTATCGCCTCAACCCCTGACAACGCAACAACAACTTTGGGCAGAGAAGGTTCTGATTATACGGCGGCAATTTTGTCTTATATTCTTGATTCTCAATCAGTTACAATTTGGAAAGATGTTGATGGCGTCTATAATGCTGACCCACAAATTTTTGATTTTGCACAAAAATTTAACGAAATTTCTTATCAGGAAACCATCGAGTTGAGTTATTTTGGGGCAAAAATTATTCACCCCAAAACAATTAAGCCGCTTGAAAATAAACAGATTCCGTTGTTTGTAAAGTCTTTTTTGGAGCCGCAAAAAAAACCGACAATAATTTCGCAATTTTCGCAGCGAATTTCTCCGTTTTTGCCCGTTTTTATTGTTAAAAATTATCAAATTTTAATATCGATTTTTCCAAAAGATTTTTCGTTTATTGTTGAGGAGAATTTGGGAAAGATTTTTCAATTATTCGCAAAAATGCAGGTAAAAATTAATCTGATGGAGCATTCGGCAATTAGTTTTTCGGTTTGTATTGATGAGGAGAAATATAAATTTCCGATGTTAATAAAAGAACTGCAAAAAGAGTATAAAGTGTTGTATAATAAGGAGTTAGAATTAATAACGATTCGCCATTATACGTCAGATTCTATCGAAAATTTTATGAGAAATAAAACGATTTTACTTGAACAAAAATCTCGCAACAACGCAAGATTTGTAGTGGAAACAAAAAAATGAAAACAATAAATTTTTTACTCGATTCTGCAAACATTCCAACAGAATTGAGAGAAATTGCAGAAAAAGTAATTTCAGGCAAACGCATTGATTATCAAGAAGGTATAACACTTTTCGAGAAAGGCGAGTTAAATTTTTTAGGAATATTAGCCGATTTTGTGAAAAATAAATTTCACGGAAAAAATGTTTATTTTAACCAAAATATTCACCTTGAGGTGACAAATATTTGTCGTTATAAATGTGTATTTTGTTCATTTTCAAGGAGTTACAGAGATTTAGATTCTTGGGAAATGTCTGAGGAAGAGATTTTGGAAAGAGTAAAAAATTTTCAACATTCGCAAATAACGGAAATTCACATAACAGGCGGCGTTTCTGCGAAATATTCGCTTGATTTTTGGTGCAATTTATTGCCAAAAATAAAAAATTTGTTGCCCCAAATTCATCTCAAGGCATTTTCTGCGGTGGAGTTGTTTGAAATGTTTTTGAACGCACAACTTTCGATTTATCAAGGACTTACGAGGTTAAAAAATTCAGGTTTAGATTCGATTCCAGGCGGCGGAGCAGAGATTTTTAACGAGAAGATTCGAAAAGAAATTTGCAGCGAAAAAATTGACGCAGAGAAATGGTTAGAAATTCACGAAACTGCCCATCAAATCGGCATTTTGTCCAACGCAACGATGTTGTATGGTCATATCGAAAATTATGAACATAGAATTGAACATTTGGAAAAATTGCGGAATTTACAAGATTTGTCGCAAGGTTTTTTGGCATTTATTCCGTTAAAATATCGAAGTAAAAATAATTCTTTGTCTGAAAAAGTTGGCGAGGTTTCGATTATTGAGGATATGAAAAACTACGCAATATCGCGGATTTATCTTGATAATTTCCCACATTTGAAGGGTTATTGGGCGATGTCGGGCAAAGAGGCGGCAAAAACTTCGTTGCACTTCGGCGTTGATGATTTGGATGGCACTTTGCAAAATTCAACGAAAATTTATTCAATGGCAGGCGTGGAATTTGAAAATCAAAAAGTCGAAATGTCAGTTTTAGAATTGAAAAAAATGATTCTTGATGACGGTTTTATTCCTGTCGAAAGAAATTCACTTTATCAGAAAATCGAAAAATGAAAAAATTTGTTATCTCATTGATATTGACGATGTTAACGTTATTTTTCGTTCATTGTCGCAAAGAAATTTCCGAGATAATTTCTGTCGAAAAACCGAATTATAACACTCAATATTTTTGGAAGACATCTCAAAAAATTTATTGGAAAGGAATAGTGAACGGCAAACTTCGAATTTCGTTGTTCAAAGATAATCGTTTTTTGCGTGAAATCGCAACGAATATTTCTGCTTCGCAAAAAGGATTTTCGTGGAATGTTCCTGAAAATATTTGTTACAGCAAGAATTGTAAAATCTTAGTGCAGTCCGTTCAGGATGAAACGAAATATGGTTACAGCGAGACTTTTTCGATTTTGCCGAATCCGATAAGTATTCAAAAACCTCAAAAACATACAATTTGGATTGTTGAGTCTATTGATACAATTTTGTGGAATTATTCTCGGAAAGAAGCGAAGTTAAACATACAACTTTTTCGCAGCGACAGCACAAATACGATGCGAATTATTGCGGGCGAAATTCCCAACAACGGCAAATATGCTTGGCGAATGCCGAGTGTGCCTGTAGGAAAATATGTTGTGCGAATTTCAGATATTGCCGACACTTCGGGGCAAACTTTTTGTTTGAGTGACACTTTTTTCGTTACAAAATTTTTTAAAAAATAAAATTTACCCAAAAATAAAAATTTATAATATGGTTTTTTTGTAAAATTTTTTTTATTTTTGTGGCAAAATAAAAGTTTTTTTATGATAAACAGTCTTGTTGCGTCATTTTTTCGTGGTCGTTTGAAAAAAATTGATTATTTTCGGGAAAATCCAGTTGAAGTTCAACATTCTACGTTTCGCTATTTGGTCGAGAGTGCGAAAAATACAGAATGGGGGAAGAAATATTCTTACGAAAAAATTCTCAAAGAAGGATTAAAAATTTTTAAAGAAATTGTTCCAATTTCAGATTATGACAATTTTAAAACATTTATCGAAAAAATTCGCGATGGAAAGGAAAATATTTTGTGGAATACTTCGATTCGTTGGTTTGCAAAATCGTCAGGAACGACAAGTGATAAAAGTAAATTTATTCCCATTACAAAAGAAGGGTTAAAAACTTGTCATTATCGCGGTGGCAAAGATGTTTTAGCATTGTATTTTCAGAATTATCCTGATTCTCGTTTGTTTACAGGCAAAAGTTTAATCATTGGCGGCAGTCAGCAGATTGAGGAGAATCAGTTGACAAATCAATTTTACGGAGATTTGTCGGCGGTTTTGATGTCAAATTTGCCGTTTTGGGTGAATTATTTTCGGACTCCGCACCTTTCTATTGCGTTGATGTCTGAATGGGAAGCGAAACTTGAGAAAATGGCAAAAGCAACGATTCCGCAAAATGTAACGAACATTTCAGGTGTTCCTTCTTGGACTCTCGTTTTGATAAAAAAAATTTTTGAGATGACAGGAAAAACAAATTTGCTTGAGGTGTGGAAAAATTTAGAATTATTTATCCACGGCGGGGTAAGTTTTGTGCCTTATCGCGAGCAATATCGCAGAGTTATTGATTCTGACAAGATGCGATATATGGAAACGTATAATGCGTCTGAGGGTTTTTTTGGAATTCAAGATTCTCCCGAAACTGATGATATGCTTTTGATGCTTGATTATGGGATTTTTTACGAATTTATTCCGATGGACGAATTTGATTCGGAAAATCCGAAGGTTTTGTCTCTCGAAGAAGTTGAGAAAGATAAAAATTATGCGATAGTCATTTCGACTAATTGCGGACTTTGGCGATATTTAATCGGCGATACGGTGAAATTTACGTCTCTTTTTCCGTTTAAATTTAAAATTACAGGCAGAACGCGACATTTTATCAATGCCTTCGGCGAGGAAATTATTATTGATAATGCGGAGAAGGCGTTGCAAATTGCTTGCGAACAAACCAATGCCGCTGTTCGAGAATATACCGCTGCACCGATTTATATGGGTGAAAATCAAAAAGGTGCGCATCAATGGCTTATTGAGTTTGAGAAATTGCCGAATAATTTATCTCGTTTCACAGAAATACTCGATTCTGCACTGAAATCAGTTAATTCTGATTATGAAGCGAAACGTCACAAAGGTTTGTCCTTAGATTTGCCTGTTGTTGTTGTTGCGCGCGAAGGTCTTTTTTACGAATGGTTAAAAAACAAAGGGAAACTTGGTGGGCAGCACAAAATTCCGCGTCTTGCGAATCATCGAAATCATATTGAAGAATTGTTGAAAATGAACGACGAATAAATGGAAAATCTTTCTATTCAGACCTCGCAAAATGTTGATATTCAACATAATATCGCAAGTGTGGGAGAAAGAATTTTGTCACAGTTGCTTGATTTTTTATTTCTCTTTGTCTATTTTCTTGCGATGCTTTTTGTAAATTCGAAATTGTCTTACAATATAGAATGGGTTTGGTGGGTGATGTTTGTCCCGATGTTTTTTTATAGTTTGCTTTTCGAAATCATTATGAACGGACAAACATTGGGAAAACGCATTTTAAAAATTCGCGTAGTAAAACTTGACGGCTCGCAGCCTGGAATTTTGAATTATTTTATTCGTTGGCTGTTTCGTTTAATTGATATTTGGTTGTTTTGGGGTTCTGTCGCAATTGTGACGATTGCCGTCAATGGCAAAGGGCAACGTTTGGGCGATATTGCGGCAGGCACTTCGGTGATTCGTTTGGGACGAAAAATTCGGTTAAAAGAAACGCTGTTGGTTCATTTGCCGCAAAATTATCAAGTAATTTATCCGCAAGTGAGTTTACTTTTGGAAGAGGAAATTTCTCTCGTTCAAGAAGTGTTGAGTTATCATACAAAAAATCGTTCAAAAAAATCGCAAGAGTTGTTGGATTTAACGAAATCGAAAATTGAAAAGAAAATGGGTGTGAAAAGTCATTATGATTCTTTCGATTTTCTCAGAATTGTTGTTTTTGATTTTAACAAAATTCTAAATTCCCTTTGTCTTTAGCAAAGGAGATAAAAGATTTTTTGCAAAAAAAAGAAAAAAACATTGAAAAAAATTTGTTTTTTCGAAAAAAATGTTTACATTTGCTGTTGATAACGATAACCGGTGATTCACTTATTTGAATCGTTTTTCTGTGTAAAAATATTTTAGAAAAATTGGAAATTTTAAAACTGAAAATTTATGAGTATTTTAATCGCTTGTTGCGGGCTAAATTGCGAAACTTGCGAAGCTCGAATCGCAACGGTCAATAATGATGATGAATTGCGAAGAAAAACCGCCGCAAAATGGCGAGAAATGTTTAACGCACCTCAAATTACTTCAGAATCCATTAATTGCGTTGGTTGTCGCACTTCGGGAGTAAAATTTGCTCACTGCGAGATGTGTGAAATTCGAAATTGTGTTATAGAAAAAGGTTTCGAAACTTGTGCAAATTGTTCAGAAATGAAAACTTGCGAGAAAGTAAAATTTATTCACGATGCTATTCCTGAAGCAGTTGAAAATTTGAACAAATTGCGATAACATTTCATTTTTCTCTTAAAACTTGTCTAATTTTTTTGGGCAAGTTTTTTTAATTTTTTAACTTTTCCTAATTTGTTTATTTTCAATGAATTACAAAAGTTTTTATTAATTATTAACAATTTTCTCTTTGTGTGAAAAAATTTTTTATCTTTGTAAAAATGAAAATTTCTATCAAAAACGATAGAAGACATTGAAAATCAATTTATTAAACTATGTCAGAATTTACTCATCTTCATCTTCACACTCAATATTCACTTCTCGATGGTGCTTGCGACATTTCCTCGTTGATGTCTCGCGTCAAGGAATTAGGAATGAAATCTGTTGCGATTACCGACCACGGGAATATGTTCGGCGTAAAAGAATTTTGCGATTATGCGAACAGCAAAGGCGTTAAACCGATTATTGGTTGCGAGGTTTATGTGGCAAATCGCAGTCGTTTGCAACAGACGGATGTCGAAGATAGAAGCGGTTTTCACTTAATATTGCTTGCAAAAAATAAAATTGGTTACAATAATTTGGTGAAATTGGTTTCTTTGTCGTTTATTGATGGTTTTTATTATAAACCTCGCATTGACAAGGAATTGTTATTGAAATATCACGAGGGTTTAATCGCTTCGAGTGCGTGCATTGGAGGCGAGATTCCGCATTCCATTTTAAATCATAACGAGAAAAAACTGGAAGAAGCAATAAAATTTTATCATTCGTTGTTTAAAGAGGATTTTTATCTCGAAATTATGGACCATGGGATTGATTCACAAAAAATTTCTAATCAAAGAATCATAGAATTATCGAAAAAATATCAAATAAAAGTTATTGCGACTAACGATGTTCATTTTATTTGCGAGGAAGACGCTCAGGCACACGACATTTTAGTCTGTCTCAATACAAATTCTGACTTGAACGACCCAAATAGAATGCGTTATTCGGGAAAAGAATATTTGCGAAGTCCTGAGGAGATGACAAAATTATTTTCATATTGTCCCGAATCAATTACAAATACTCAAGAAATTGTAGATAAAGTTGAAGTTTTTAAATTAGACCGCGGTGTTTTGTTGCCGAAGTTTGCTTTACCCGAAGGTTTTGCGGAGCAAGATGATTATTTGCGGCATTTAACTTTTGTTGGAGCGGAGAAACATTACGGCAAACCTCTCGATTCTGATGTTGTTGGTCGTTTAAATTATGAGTTGTTTGTTATCAAAAAAATGGGTTTTGCTGGATATTTCTTAATTGTTCAAGATTTTATCGCTGCGGCAAGAGATATGAATGTTGCTGTTGGTCCTGGTCGTGGTTCTGCGGCAGGTTCTGCGGTTGCGTTTTGCATCGGAATCACTAATATTGACCCGATAAAATATCATTTACTTTTCGAAAGATTTTTGAATCCTGAACGCGTTTCAATGCCCGATATTGACATCGATTTTGACGAAGACGGCAGAGAAGAGGTTTTGCGTTGGGTTGTTGAGAAATATGGCAAAGAAAGAGTTGCTCATATCATCACTTTCGGTTCGATGGCGGCAAGAATGGCAATTCGCGATGTTGGTCGGGTTCTCGGTATTCCGTTAAATACGGCAGACCGACTTTCAAAATTAGTTCCCGAAAAAGCAGGCACAAAACTGAAAAACGCTTACGAGGATGTTCCTGAATTAAAACATGACAGAGTAAATGGCGATGAATTGGTTAAAAAAACTTTAAACTTCGCACAGACTCTCGAAGGTTCGGTGCGGCACACAGGAATTCACGCTTGCGGCGTCATTATTGGTCCTGAGGATCTCATTGAACATATTCCTTTAAGCACAAACAAAGATTCGGATTTGTTAGTTTCGCAATACGAGGGGAAATATATCGAGAGTGTCGGAATGTTAAAAATGGATTTTCTCGGTTTAAAAACTTTGTCCATCATCAAAGATGCAATAAAAATTATAGAGATTTCTCGAAATATCAAAATTGATATAGATAAAATTCCTTATGATGATGCAAAAACTTTTGAGTTATATCAAAAAGGCGAAACCGTTGCCACATTTCAGTTTGAGTCCGAAGGAATGCGAATGTATCTCAGAGATTTAAAACCAACCAATCTTGAAGATTTATTTGCGATGAACGCTCTTTATCGTCCTGGTCCGATGGATTTTATTCCATTATATATTAAACGAAAACACGGCAAGGAAAAAACTGAATATCCGCATCCTCTTTTGGAAACCGTTCTCAAAGATACTTACGGAATTATGATTTATCAGGAACAAATTATGCAGGCAGCGCAAGTAATGGCAAGTTATACCTTGGGCGGTGCAGATTTGTTGCGTAGAGCAATGGGAAAGAAAAAAATGGAGGAAATGATGAAGCAACGTTCCGTATTTGTCGAAGGTGCAAAGAAAAAAGGTGTTGATGAGGACAAGGCGAATCACGTTTTCGATGTAATGGAGAAGTTTGCGGAATATGGTTTTAATCGTTCTCACTCTGCGGCGTATTCTATTGTTGCGTTTCAAACTGCGTATTTGAAAGCAAATTTTCCTGCCGAATATATGGCTGCAGTTTTGAGCAGAAATGTTAACGATATAAAAAAAATTACAACTTTTATGGACGAATGTCGCAGAATGGGAATCAAAGTTTTGGGACCTGATGTCAATGAAAGTTTAATGGGTTTTACGGTAAATCAAGAAGGAGCAATTCGTTTTGGTTTAGCAGCCATCAAAGGTGTCGGCGAGGCGGCAGTTCTGAATATTATTGAGGAAAGACAAAAAAACGAAAATTATAAAAATGTCTACGATTTTGTAGAACGCGTGAATCTTTCGTCTGTAAATAAACGCACTCTTGAGAATTTAGTCATTGCGGGTGCTTTTGATGGTTTTCCCGCTATTAAACGTCATCAATACTTCGGAATGTTGGATAAAGAAACTTCGTTTCTCGAAGCTTTGTTAAAATATGGCAATAAAAGACAAAATGATTCTGCTTCGAATCAAAATAGTTTATTCGGCGGCGGTGCAGAGGCAGATATTCGCAAACCTGAAGCCCCGCAGTGTGACGAACCCTCAGCGTTGGAACGTTTAAATAAAGAGAAAGAAGTCGTTGGAATTTATCTCTCGGCACATCCCTTGGACGAATATCGAATCGAAATCTCAACCGTTTGCAACACTTCCGTTGCCGAATTGCAAGATTTAAAAACTATCAACGGCAGAGAAATCAAAATTGCAGGAATTGTTACCTCAAAAATTGATAAAATTGACAAAAACGGCAAACCCTACGGCGACTTAACCATCGAAGATTATTCGGGAAGTTACAATTTGCGATTTTTCAATTCCGATTATATGAATTTTAAAAAATATTTCACCGAAGGCTATTCTTTGTTTTTGAAGGGAAAATCGCAGCCCAAATATGGAAGTTCAGACAGCGAATTAGAATTTCGAGTCAGCAGCATCAATTTATTGTCCGAAGTTCGAGAAAGGGCAATCAAAAGCATTGCGTTAAAAATTCCTGTTGAACAATTAAACGAAAAATTTATCACAGAAATCTCGAAAATTACTCAAAATAACAAAGGAAACACAACTCTCGAATTTTTAATTTTCGAGCCAACAACGAAAATTTGGGTGAAAATGTACTCAAAAAATCAAAAAGTGATGGTAAATTCCACGTTGATAGACTTTTTGGAAAAAGAAGCAAAAATTGAGTACAAAATTTTTCAACAATAAACAATTTATTTCTCTCTTCAACATTGCCATTGCAGAAAGCGGTGGCAACGTTTTTTCGAAAAAAGATTAAAATTAAATTTTTTTACTAAAATAAGTACGAAATTGAAAAAATTTTATTAATTTTGCCCGCAGATTTTTCGAAAAAATGTCAGAAATTATATATTTTTTAATTTTTTCGGTTATAATTTTGGCGGTAATTTTTATTTCAAAAATTAAACGGAATAAAGCACCAAAACCAACCATTCATTCTCAAACAGAATCAAAAAACGTTTCTGATTCAGAGGATTTTCCCAATAACATTTTAGAAAATATGAAAAATAATACAAAAACAGACGATTCAATTATTGATGTTACAGGCAATTCGTATCAAATAAACGAAAAACCTAAATCGAAAGTCCCGTATTGGAAACCGTCTTACATTTATTCCTATTCCGATATTGCAGACGCAACCGATGAACAGAAAGATTTTTATGCGTTTTTCAAACAACAATTTCGCGCAGGAAACTATCTCGATTTGGAAGAAAATTGGAATTATGCGTTTATTTTGTTATTTGATTTGTTAAACGAATATGAAGTTCACAAACAAATTGGAAATTTAAAAGTCGATTTAGATAATTTGGCGAAATATTATCCAAAAACGGCAAAATATACCGTTCGATTTTTCAATGAAAAACGTACAGAATTTATAAAACCTAAAATTTCACAGGAAAAACCTTCCTTTTCAGAAATTATTAATGAAATAAAATCTGTCGAAACGGTAAAAGTTGTCAGATTAGGTGATAAATTTAAAACAAAATTAAATCTTGATGACAATGAAGTAAAATTTTTAAACAAAATTTATCATCAAAATACTTTTTTTGACATAGAATTTTGTCAACATCAAGTTTTGAAATTGTTTTTCGCCACAATTCGAGAGTTAAAAGAAGTTTATATTTCAGAAAATACAACTTTGAACCAAGAATTTGGATTTATTGCAGATTTAATTGCGAAAAAAATTCATAATTTCAGACGCAATAGTGTAAATTATCAAAATTCCGTGAAAGATTCCTTGCAGGAATTTTATTTCTCCATTTTTAAACATTGCGAAAATGCAGTGCGACAATTTTACAATTATGAACGCAAAATAAACACAAAAATAAGTGATGCTAACGATGAAATCGTAGAATTTTTTGACATAAAAATTACTTCTAAAATTGAACAAATTATTCCGTCAATAATTTCAGAAAAAGTTGAGACACCTGATGAAAACACAGAAATTTTACTTTATTCTTGGGACGTTTCGCGGTGGAAAATTAAATTCAAAGAATTAACGCAAAATTTTAAAAATCACAAAGATTTTCTCAACGAAATTTTACTTCTTGGAAAATTAAATAAAAAAAATGCGTCTATTGAGAATATTTATTTCGATGCAGCAAAATTTATCGCAAAATTTGACAGAGAATCGGCATTAATTTTGTACGTTTATTATTTGCAAAGCGATATGCAGTCAAAAACGTTCAATAATAAATTTTTCCCAAAAACTATTCAGAAAATTTTATT
The DNA here is from genome assembly GCA_020719385.1 of Rikenella microfusus. GTDB lineage: Bacteria > Bacteroidota > Bacteroidia > Bacteroidales > DYQK01 > DYQK01. Next base: position 23,958 of record DYQK01000014.1, read on the forward strand.
TCAAAATAGCGAACAACTCGAAGATTTTGAGACAATTATCACAAAATTTATTAAAAATAAAAATTTAGAAAACACTTTAACAGAAATTTCTACGTTATTCGAAGTTAAACGAAAAAAAATTACGATAAATCATCACGAAGTGGCAGAAACTATGAAGCAACATTCAGAAACCGTAGAATTATTGAATCAATATTTGCAAGACGAAGAGGAAATTACACAAAATATTGCGAAAAAAGAGATTCCATCTGCTTCAAAATCTTTGTTGAGTGATACGCAAAAGAAAATTTTACATATTTTCGCAGAAAATCATTTCGAAGTTTCAGAAAATGTTGTTGACAATTTTGCGAAAGCAAATAATATTTTTAAAAATTCATTGATAGAAAGCATCAATGATATTTGTTTCGAAAAATTAGATGATAATTTAATTGAAAATAATGATTCTGTTTATTCTATAAATCCCGATTATTACGAAAAAGTTATGTCTTTATGTTAGAAAACATAAAACCCAAAGAAGCAACTGCGATAATTAACTCCTTGATAAGCGGCGTTGTTCCCAAAATTGGTGTTCAACATATCACCGTTGGTCGCGAATCTGAAATAAAAGCATGTATTTCTGCTCTTGACGATGTGAAAAATGGACATAGTCTTGTGAAATTTTGGATTGGAGATTACGGTTCGGGCAAATCTTTTATGTTGCATTTGTTAAATACGGTTGCTTTGAAGCAAAAATTCGTCATTTCGAATGCAGATTTTACCCCCGAAAATCGTTTATATTCCAATGACGGCAAATCGCTTGCCCTTTATTCCGCCATTATGGACAATATCGCCATTCAAACCAAGCCCGAAGGAAACGCACTTCCCACGCTTTTGGAAAAATGGATAGAACAAATTATTTCGCAAACCGCAGAGGAAAATTCGATTTCGTTGACAGAAATTCGAGACGAAAAATATTTTGCGTTGATACAAAATAATATTTTGAAAACAATGAATCAAATTTCTGAAGTCGGAGCATTCGATTTCGGAACTGTTGTGATAAAATATTACGAAGGTTTTATCAAAGATAACGATTTTTTGCGAAAAAGTGCGTTAAAATGGCTGAAAGGCGAATATCGAACCAAAACCGAAGCAAAACAAGATTTGGGAGTCCGCGAAATTATCAACGACCAAAATTATTATGATATGCTCAAAAATTTTTGCAAATTATTCGTGCAAATTGGTTACAACGGTTTTATTGTAAATCTCGACGAAGCAATTAATTTGTATAAAATTTCAAATTCCGCCATGCGCGAGAAAAATTATGAAAAGATTTTAACCATTTATAACGACTGTTTTCAGGGAAAAGTCAGCAATTTATTTTTCAATTTTGCAGGAACTACCGAATTTCTCGAAAACGAAAGACGCGGACTCTTCGCTTACAACGCATTAAAATCGCGACTCGAAAGAAATAAATTTGAAACCGCCGAAATGCGAGATTTCGCTCAACCCGTCATTTATCTAACGCCGTTGACGCATAATGAAATTTTTGTGCTGTTAAAAAAGTTAAAAGCAATTTTCGATTTTAACTACAAAATCGACATTAACATCAACGACAACGAAATTCATTTGTTTATGGAAGAAATTTTTAACAAACCCGGAGCAGCAGAATTTCTCACGCCGCGCGAAGTAATTCGAAGTTTTTTAAATATTATCAGCCTTTTGCGACAAAATCCTTCGTTAAACAAAAAAACGTTGTTCAACGAAATCAACATTTCAGACGAAAGACCAACAAACGAAATTTTACTCGACTCAATAGAGGAATTATAATGTCTTATCATTTGCTTTCTGAACCGCTGCGAAAATATATTCGCGACAAACATTGGGACGAACTGCGACCAATTCAGCACGCTGCCATCGAAAAAATTTTGTCTACCGATGAAAATTATATTCTTGCTTCACGCACTGCTTCGGGAAAAACCGAAGCAGCATTTCTTCCAATATTGTCGAAAGTGAATTTCAACGAAACAGGCATTCAGGTACTTTATATTTCTCCGTTAATTGCTTTAATCAACGACCAATTTCAACGAATCGAAGAAATTTGCGAATATCTCGATATTTCTGTTACCAAATGGCACGGCGAAGCAAATAAAACACTCAAGGAAAAAATTCTCAAAAAACCAAGCGGAATAATTTTGATTACGCCCGAATCGCTGGAAGCAATGTTTGTTACGAAACCTTTCAACGTTAAACAACTTTTTTCAAATCTCAAATTTGTCATTATTGATGAAATACATTCGTTTCTCGGCACAGACAGAGGTACGCAATTAAAATCTTTGTTGTTTCGACTGCAAAATGTGAACGAAAAAAAATTCCGTATTGTCGGACTTTCTGCCACTGTCGGCGATTATTCGCAAGCAAAAAAATTGACAGGAAACGAAAATTTCACCAAAATTTTATTAGACAAAGCAAAAAAAGATGTTGATGTTCAATTTCGATTTTTCGAAAGTGAAAAATCAGACGATTTTTCGATTACGTTTTTAAAAAATTTGTATCAAGCCACAGAAAACCACAAAGTGTTGATTTTTCCAAATACGCGCGGCAAAGTTGAGGAAATTGCTGTTAAATTGAAAAAAATCGCCCAATTAGTGAACGGACATTCCAATTATTTCTCGCATCATTCGTCTGTGGACAAAGAAGTTCGCGAATATGTGGAATTTTTCGCAAAAAATCGCAGAGAAAATTTTTGCATTTCCTGCACTTCAACATTAGAATTAGGAATCGACATCGGTGCTATCGACAAAGTAATACAAATTGACGCAACAAATAGCATTTCGTCTCTTGTGCAGCGTCTTGGGCGGAGCGGAAGAAAGGATTCTGACAAAAGCCAACTGATTTTATACGCAACAAATCAATGGAGTTTGTTGCAGTCGCTTGCGTGTTGGCAATTATATACCGAAAATTTTATTGAGCCGCCGTTCAATATTGAAAAACCATACGATATTTTGTTGCATCAAATTTTATCTGTTGCGAAAGAACGTTCAGGAATGGCAAAAAATGAGTTAATAAACTTTTTGAACAATAATTTTGCGTTTGCAAATATCGAAATTTCAGAAATAAATGAAATTATTGAACATTTAATTCAGTTAAACTTTTTGGAAAAGTTGCGAAACGAAGTTATTATTGGAATTGATGGAGAATTTTTAGTGAATCATCGAGATTTTTTTAGTGTTTTCAAAGTGGAAGAGGAGTTTCGCGTGGTAAATTCGGGAAATACAATTGGGAAAATTCCGTTTACACCGCAAATTATGGAAGATGCGAATATTTTTCTTGCCGCTCAGGTGTGGAAAATCAAATTTATTGATACGAAAACGAAAAAAATCGAAGTAATAAAAACTTCTGACGGGAAAAAACCAATTTATTTCGGACAAACAATGCCTGTGCATGCAAAAATTCGGGAAAAAATGCTTGAAATATTATTTACAAAACAACTTTTCCCGATATTAAACGATTTAAGTTTCGCAGAAATTGAAAAGATGCGAAAAGATTTTTCGATTTTCGATATAAAAAATTTGCAAAGCGAAAGACCTTTGTTATATAAAGAAAATAAATTGCGATTTTTTTCTTTCGAAAGCACAAAAGTTAACCGCACTTTGCTTTTTTTGTTTAAAATTTTTGGCATCGAAATTTTGCTGAACGATGCGGAAAGTTGTTTTGATTTAGAAATTTCTGTGCAAGCATTTTTCAAAACGATTCAATATTTCTCAAAACCGTTGGAAAATATAAATTATTTTTTGACAGAATTTTTAGAAAAAAATCCCAATATTCTCGATTTTTCGAAATATGGGAATTTTTTGCCGCAAAAATTTAAACTTTCTCTGTTGAAAGAGAAAGTTTTTGATTTCGAAAATACAATTCTCTTTTTAAATTCAGTGAAATTT
>DYQK01000014.1:27971-41648 GCA_020719385.1 Rikenella microfusus
AGAGAAAGTTTTTGATTTCGAAAATACAATTCTCTTTTTAAATTCAGTGAAATTTTGTCTGCCGCGATAAGTTTTACTTATGAACTTGATAATTGCATAAAACTTTCGTTTTTTTCCCGACAATTAAGTTAAAATGTTGCAACGTATTTTCAAAATAAGAAATTGAAAACGGCGTTTCACCCAACATTGGAAAACCTTTGTACAACGATCCATCGCTGTTGAACAAAAATATTTGATTTCCTGACAACACTCCAATTTTCTTTTCGTTTCGCGGAAAAGTGAACAAAATTGGTTTTTGAACTACTTTTTCATCAAAATTGTACGAATAAACAAGAGATTTATCCCGATTATATGCTTCTAAACGCAAATTGTCTACAAAAACAAAGTCGTTAAAACCGTCATCGTTGATGTCCAAATAATAAAAATAATGATTTTGCGAGAAAGGTTTTATCGTTAATTTGCGAATATTTCCGTCAAAATAGATAAAATGCACCGCTCCCGCAGTGTTAGTCGCAACTAAACGGGCATCCGATTTCGAAGTTTTCGGTTCAAAATAAAAGTCATTATTCGCAGATTTTTTAAATTGCGAGGTAACTTTCACCTTAATCTCACCTCTTCGATTCGCAATGTAAGTCTGTTTTAAATCTGTAAAAACGAGATAATCCTTGTCCATATTGCGAAAATATTGAATATCCGAGACAATTATCGCTTCAGTTTTTGGAGTTTTCCAATCTCGCAAAGATTTTCCTGTCAAGGAGTAAGCATGAATTTTTTTGTCATCGCAGGCAATAAACAAGCGATAATTTTTATTTTTTTCATAATCAAAAACCGTAACGCCGTTGGTCGCTGCGGCGGGCAATTGCAAAGGAAAATTCTCAAGATTTTTCCCGTTTCGGTCTAAGATGTAAATATAATTTGTTGTGCTGAAAACAATTTGCGACCTATCATTTCGAAAATAATCGATTTGCGAAATTTTACTCACAATTTTTTCATTCATATCTTTTTTCCACAAAATTCTTCCTTTTTCATCCATAAGATAAAGTCTGTTTGCCTCGTCTTGCACAAAAATATCTTTGGTAAAATTTCCAGCACTCGAAATAATTTGTGGTTTTCCTGTGAAAATGGTGTCTAAATGCGTTTCCCAAACGGTAAAATTTTTATTTTCAGTTTCAGGAATAAATTTTGCGTGAAAATTTGTGTAAACCATTCCTTTTGTTGCCCCAAATTGCAACGCAATTCCTTGAAATTTTTGAAAAATTAAATTATTTTGCACAAAACTATTTCCTGATTCTTTGTTTAAATGCTTGAGAAAGAAAGGATTTGCATTTCGAAGATTCGAAAAAAACGTAAAATTGCTTGTCGAAGTGAGAGATTTAAAAAAACTTTTCCATTCTTTCTGTTCAATTAACTTTTGTTGCAGTTCAATTTCGTTGATAAAATAGTGCAATTGTTCTTTTGTTTGAGCAAAAACTAAAAAATCGTTCACAAAAGTGACAAAAGAAACATCAATTTCAGAAAATATTCCGCCGAACATTTTTTGCGGCAATTTGCTTGTCGGCAATTGATAAATCGTAAACAACGGAGTAACATTCGTTTTATACGTTGATACATAATCACTTACAGATTCTTTCTGCGTTTTTGCGTAAGAAGTTAAAATATTTTTTAACTTTTTTTCTGCTTCAACCTTCTCGATAGTTTTAAAAATGACGAATGGCGAAATTTTTTCTGTTGCTGCAAGTTGCAAAATGGCGGCTTCGTTTTCGAGAATGTCGAAAAATTTATCTATTTGAAATTGGTTATTTTTCCATTTTTCCAAATCTGCCTCAAAACTTGCTCCTGCGGCAGAATTTTTTGTATACATTCGAAAATCTTTGATAAAATCGGGAACATCGGACAAAATTAATGTCGCAAAAACGGAAGTCGAAGTCGGCAAAAACTCAATAATTTTGCTTTTTCGCGGAGACTGACTTTGCAAAACATCAACATAATATTTAGAATTTTTGCTCGTTGAAGTGAAACCAAGAAAATTTATCTCGTCACTTTTTGCTGTTAAATCTACTTCTGTCCAAGTGGCAAAATTTTTCAACGATTCTGCGAAATCTTGCGTTTTTTCGTTGAAAAAATATTCACAAAACTTCGGCAGTTGTTGATAATTGAGAAAAATATTAATTTTTGCATCTTTTCCTGCGGTTTTTGAGATAAATCGAAAATCGGCGTCATCGTTAAATGTTCGCTTCGAAGTGGATTGTTTAATTGCTTGCTCCAACAAAATCGGCGACGCAGACGCAATAAAAACTCCTTTGTAAACGGTGTACGAAAAATTTTTTAACCCGCTTTTTTTACTTTCGGGTGAATTTAAGGTAAAAATCTCTGCTTTCTCGAATTCTCTTTTCGAGACAACCACTTGATTCTGCGAGAGTTCCGTAATTAAACTTTTTAATTTTCTTTGGTCCGAGTTAGTCGGAAGTCCCAAAAAATATAAAAACTCAAGTTTCTCCTTCTCGGCAATATGAAGCGAGATGACAAAAGGTTTATTTTTTATCAAGCGGCTTGCCGTAGAATTGTATCGAAACAAAGAATCGAGGAAAGAAACCTGTTGGTCGATGCCGTTGACGGCAGGAATTCCTGCTAACGCATTCCAAATATCGTTTCCTTCCTTGAGAAACTCAAGCACTCTGCCCAAATTTCGCGTTTCAATAATCACTGCCGCATTAGTCGGCACTGCGTTGATGGTGGCAGTAAGAGACCGACCTTCTCGTTGCAAAACGTACCAAACCCAAAAAACTAATCCGAGCAAAAGTACACAACTAATTATTATTAAAGTACGTTTTTTTATCTGTAAAAATTTGTCTTTCAATACGTTAACGTTCATAATTTTTAATTTTTTTTTCAAAACACAAAAATATTAATTTTTTGCGTTAAAAAAAATTTTTATGAAAAGAAAAAATTATTTTTTTATAGAATCTTTCGAATAACGAAAATATTTGTAACGGTGTTGACGAGAAAACTGCTCTAAATTAGTTTTTAAATTCTGAATCTCCTCATTTTGTTGCTGCTCGTTGAGTTGCAAAGTTTCGATTTTTTGCAGCAAAACTTTCGTATTATCAACAGAATCAACAGGTTTTTGTTGCGAAAATTCTTTTTTCACTTCATAAATTTTGTCAGAAGTAGTTTTGTTATTGAAAATGGCAATTCCAAAAGTAATTAAAATATTCAACGCCGCAAGTCCGACAGCAATTTTTCGACTCAAGTTTGCCTTCTTTTCCGCAGAACTTACCTGTTTTTTCAACTCAGCAATCTCGTTATTTTGCTTTGCTTTTTCATAACGCCTGTCAAAAAAAAGTTTAGATTCCTCGTCAGGAAAAATTTTTATATAAATTCCAAGCAATGTTATCGCAACGTCATTTTGATTTTGATTTAAAAATTCATCAATATTATTTTCCAAAAACACGCGAACTTTCGGCTTAAACTCCTCAAGAATCCACGTTTCCTGTTGAATTTTTTTATTGAAAGATGTAAAAATTTGCCGTTTAAAATCATTTTTCCATTGCGGCAGATAATGTTCCAACAAATGTTCCTTCGCCCAAAAATTTGCTGCATCAATTTCAATGATTTTTTGCAAATACTCGACAAGATTCGTTTTTTCGTAAAATTTTTTCAACACATAACAATACGTTGAACCAACGGTTTGCGAATTTAATTGATATGCTTTCTCAAATTCTGTGATAATTTCCTTTTCATTATCTGACGAATGCAAAAGTGCGAATGCCAAATTATATTGTGCTGTGAAATTTGTTGGGTCTCTTTTTATTACTTGACGAAAATTTTCGATGGCTTCAGAATATTTCTCCTCCTCTTCGATAAGCGAAATGCCCAAATCTAAATATTTCTGCACAATTTTGTCGGCTTTTTGCAATTCGTTTCGCAAATTCTCAAGAGAAATATTTTTAATTATCCATTGCTGCAAAAAAGGTACTCGAATACGATATTCTTCAAATTCCGATTCCAAATGTTTTGTTTTCAACAGATTCTCTAAAATCCCATTCGGCAAAAAATTATCTTTTAAATCAAAAGTTTTAAAACTTTCGAAAATATTTTTTTCGTTAGTTTGAGAATTATTTTCTGTAAGTGTTGCAATAACAAAGAGATACGCTTGCTCTTCAATTTTATACGAATTCCAAATCTCGCGAACAGATTCGGTAAATTTTTCTAAAACATAAGGAAAAAATTTTGTCACATCATCTTTTCGAATCGCAATAGTTTGATTTTCAAGCGTTTTCTCAAACAACCCAAAACTCAATAATTGCACAAAAAACGGCTGTCCCGCAGTTTTTTGGTAAACTTCTTTTATTGCGTCAGAATAAAATCGAATGGTGCCATCGCAATATTTATTTATCAACGAATTGCAGTCTTCTTGCGACAAATCAACGACTTCCTCTATTTGCGAGGTTTTAAACAACGGCTCGCAAAAATTATTTTCATCAACATTTTTGGTTGCAAAAATACATTTCAAAATTTTACATTGCTCCAAAAGTTTCGCCAAATACGGCACAAACGTAAGAAAAGAAATTTGATTCTTTAACTTTTGCTTGTCAGAAACTATCTCAAATTCGTCAAAAATTAACAAAAGCGAGGGTTCATTTTTACATATTTCTGCGAGATAATGGGTAAAAATTTCATTATTTTTCTCAAAATCAGCAAGCGAAAAAGTTGGTTCAATTCCTAAATGTTCATCGATTTGCAACATTAAGTCGAAAAGTAATTGCGGAAGAAAATGCTCGCTTCGATGTTTTAGGTCGAAATAAACGGGTTTTTGTCCGAAATTTTTTGCCTGTTCGACAATTTTTTTCAATAACGAAGTTTTACCGATTTTTTTTTCTCCCCGAAGAATCAAAACTTGTCTCTCGCTTTGCGACAGAAACGTACTGCAACGAATCACTAAATCGTTGCGACCACAAAATTTTTCTCCCTCAGCTGAGGTTTGCGGAACGAAAACATTGACAAAATTTATCATATTTAATCGCTTGAAAATCAATGTAAAAACGAAATTTATCATAGCAAAATTTCGACGACAAAGAAAACAAAATTTTACGTTTTTTCAAAAATATTTTACAAATTTACCTTAATAATTGTTTTATTCGCTCCGAAGCAATTTGTCGTGCAATTTGGTCAGACTCTTGATAATCAAACAAATCGGGATGTTGAACGAAAGAAACATGCAAAAGTGTATGTTCAATTATTTCAGGAATTTCGAGAAATGAAATTTTTTCCTGTAAAAAATTCTGAACAGCAATCTCATTCGCAGCATTCATTACGCAAGCAGAATTTCCCCCATTTTTCAAGCATTCATAAGCAATTTCGAGACAACGAAACTTTTTTGTATCGGGCTTTTCGAAAGTTAAAGACGAAAAATTAGAGAAATCAAAACGCAAAAAATTAGTTTTTAACCTTTTTGGAAAACTCAAAGCATACAAAATCGGCAAACGCATATCGGGAAAACCCATCTGTGCTTTTATTGATGAATCGCAAAACTGAACCAACGAATGAATGATAGACTGCGGATGCACAACAACAGAAATCTGATGAAATTGTAAATCGAAAAGCCATTTTGCCTCAATAACTTCGAGACCTTTGTTCATCAAGGTTGCAGAATCGATGGTTATTTTGTTGCCCATTGCCCAATTTGGGTGATTTAACGCTTCATTTTTAGTGACAAATTTTAATTCTTCGAAAAGTTTTTTGCGAAACGGACCACCTGAAGCGGTAAGAATAATTTTTTCGACAGAACTTTTCTCCTCGCCGACAAGACATTGAAAAATTGCCGAATGTTCCGAATCTACGGGCAAAATTGCAACATTCCGCTCTTTCGCTTTTTTCGAAATCAAATCTCCCGCCACGACTAACGTTTCTTTGTTCGCTAAGGCAATTGTTTTGCCCGCTTCTATTGCGTTTAATGTTGGTTTTAACCCCGCAAAACCGACCATTGCCGTTAGGACAATATCAATTTCGGGAGATTTAACAATATCCGCAAGAGATTTTAATCCTGCTCGCACTTTGATATTGGGAAAATTCGATAAACGATTCTTTAACCGCGAATATAAACTGTCATCAGCAATAATCACCGTAGAAGGTTGAAAATCAATTGCTTGCTGTGTGAGTAAGTCAATATTTTGATTCGCTGTCAGGACAGAAATCTCAAATTTCTCTTTCTGCTGAGCAACAACATCGAGAGTTTGCCTGCCAATAGAGCCTGTTGAACCCAAAAGGGCAATTTTTTTTTTCATTTTTGAAAAAATTTACTTTTCACAAAGCCATTTTATCGCTTCATTTGTGTCTTTGAAAAATTGATTTTCAATTTTACTAAGATTTTTCTCCTCTGAAAACTGAATCATCGAGATTTGCGTAAAAAAATCGTCAGGAATAATTCTCGCAAAATGCATTAAACCGTTTTTCACAGCCACAGCAGCAATATTTTCGTCAGCCCAACGTTGCATTTCGGGAGAAATAGTGCGAAATAAAAATTTTGCATCCGACAAATATCGAGTCGGTTTATAGAAATTTAAAAACTCAATAAGTTTAATCAAGACATTTTTTGCCTCTTCGGTGGGCATATCGGCGGTTTCGCTTTTCCACACTTCAGAAAATATCGAATTTTCTTTGTCAAAAAGAAAAATTACAAATTGGTTTTCAAAAATAATTTCCATTTCACAAAACATTCATTAATTGTTCCTTAATTTTTTCGATTTCGTCCTTCATTTGAACGACAATTTTTTGTATATCGCTATCATTCGCTTTTGCCCCGATAGTGTTTATCTCGCGGCCGATTTCTTGTGCGATGAAACCTAATTTTTTTCCGACAGGGTCTAACTCCGTGGCTGTGTCCAAAAAATACGTGCAATGTTTCAGCAAACGCACTTTTTCCTCTGTAAAATCAATTTTTTCGAGATAATAAATCATTTCTTGCTCGAAACGGTTGTTGTCAATGATTGTTTCAGGTAAAAATTCGTTGAAATTAAGTTTTATGCGTTGTTTAATCTTGTCTATTCGGGTGTCTTCGAAAGGTTCTATTTGTTTAAAAAGAATTTGAATCTCTTTTATGTGCTTGAGAATGTCTACTGCGATGGCATTTCCTTCGAAAAGTCTCGAATCTATCAACGAAATAGCCGCTTCTTTGGCAGTTCTTTCGACAGCATTCCACTCGACGGCGTTTATCTCGCTATCATTTTCTTTGTAAACTTCAGGAATTCGCAAAATTGACTGCAACAAAACTTCATCTGACGCAGAAATACTCATCGAATTGATTAATTTTCGCAATTCTTTGAATTGAAACTGAATAAATTTTTCGTTAAAACGAAATTCTTGCTGTTCATCTGACGTTTCTAATGTAACAAAAACATCAATTTTTCCGCGTTCGAGGAGCGGCGAGAGCAAATTTCTCAACAAATTTTCTCTTTTCTGATAAATGTAAGGCAATTTAAACGACAAATCTAATTGTTTGCTGTTTAAAGATTTCATTTCAACCCGAATAATTTTATTTTCGAATTGATTCTTGGCTCGTCCGTAGCCTGTCATTGATTTTATCATAATTTATTTCAAAAAAGATTCGTCAAAATTGAGGGGTAACAAAATTTTTGCCGAAGGAATAATTTGAATAGTTTTCTCGCCGGCAAGAATGATTCTTATTGGTTTTCTGAATCGATTTTCGGTTTCCAAAATTACCTGTCTGCATGCGCCGCAAGGAGGAATCGGCATTTCGACAAAATGGTCGTTGGTAAAAGCACAGACAGCCAAACTTTCCACCGAAACATTGGGAAACAAAGCGTTTGCGTAAAACAACGCAACTCTTTCTGCACACAATCCTGACGGATAAGCGGCATTTTCCTGATTATTTCCCGTAATAATTTCGCCGTTTTCTAAACGCAAAGCGGCACCAACGAAGAAATGAGAATAAGGACAATACGCTCTTTTTGCTGCTTCTTTTGCCTTGATAATCAATTCGTTATCGGCATACGAGAGTTCACAAGAATTCGATTCGTATTCTTGAATGATAAATTTTATTTCTTTTTCTATCATTTTTTTTGAGAAAAAAATTTTTTACGTTGCAAAAATAAACATTTTTTATTTATTTACAAAATATTTCGCAAATTTCGCAAAATAAAAAACTTGCAAAAGTTTAACTTTGCAAGTTTGTTTTTTTCAAAAGAAATTGTTACCTGCGGTCGTATTCCCAATTTTTAGGAATTTGAAATAAATTTTCGTCAAGCGAGGTTCGTTCAATTCTGTTGACATAAGACCGACTTCGCATCTCTCTTAAAAGCGACCTTTCCTCGGTTAACATTGGAAAATAACCTTTACTTTCGGGAATTTGTAAATAATATAACGAAACTTTCTCGGAGCGAAACATTATTTTCAAAAATTCGTCGAAAAAATTAAATTCACCGTTTGCCACCCAATAAGCAATTTGCGTGTTGTTGTCTCGGTTTGTAACCAACCATTGCAAACACTCATAACCGTTGATTTTCTTGGAGTTTTGCGATTTTATTACCTCGCAACCGTCGGGCATGGAGAGTGCAGAATTGGTTAATTCCATTTTGCGATAACGTTTGTGTAAAGGGTCTAGTGCGTGAACAGTTTGATTTTTCGTATCAATGAGCCAGTAATTTAATAATTTGTGTGTCTTGTCTAACTCATCCATTCGAACAATGTTTTTTTTAATATAAAAAGTCGTAAAAACTGTATCTATAATTTTTCGACCATCTGCACTGCTGTAAATTTCTTTAGTATAAAAAATCCTCCCCTCAAAAGATTGACTGAAATCTTGAGGTAACAAAAAAAATAGAGAAAAGAATAACGAGAACATAAAAAAAGTTATTTTTTCAAAGTTTAACATTCACTTTTTATATTATAATATACGGCAAAGTTGGAAAAAAGTTTCATAAAATTTTTGAGAAAATTTAAAATTTTTCGAAAAAATTTTTGGAAATTAGGAAAATAAGTACTATTATTGTGCGAATTTTTAAAACACTTCTTATGAAAAATGTTAAAATCTCGGTGAAACTTATCGTTTTAGTTGTTTTATTGTCGGGAATAAATGCTTTTGTCGGGCTTTACGGTCTCGAAAACACTACTGACATAAATGACGGAATGACGACAATGTACAAAGACAGAGTTATTCCTCTGAAACAAATCATAACCATTTCTAATTTATATAGCGAAAATTTGTTTCGTATCACGCGCGATGCGCGCGAGAACAAACTTTCTTACACTTCTTGTATGCGGCAAATCGATGTTGCGTTAGAGAGGATTAATAAAAATTGGAATAATTATTTGGCGACTTATATGGATTCGCAAGAAAAGATACTTGCTGATGAGGTTGAGAAGTTAAAATCGAAAGCCGATGACGCACTTTACGAGTTGCGAAATGCGTTGTCAAACAAAGATTCTGCAAGTTTTTTTGATATGCGAGAGACTTTTCTCAATAATTCGTTTGTTTTGTTGCAAAAATTAAATGAACTCTCAACTTTACAGGTAACAGTTGCTGATAAAATCAACACCGATTCTGATAATTTGTATTTCTCGGCTCGGCGAAATACGTATTTTTTAATTTCTTTTTGTGTAATAATTTCTTTGTTGCTTGCTTTTTGGATCATTTTAAACATTTCGAAGTCGTTGAAAAAATCTATTTTAGCGATAAACAAAGTTGCTGAAGGCGATTTTTCTTCGAAAATTGAAAATCCCGGCGAAGATGAGATTGGAAAAGTGTTGCAGTTGTTGAATTTGATGGTTGACAAATTGCGAAGTAGCGTTTTTCTTGCGAATAGAATTTCGAAAGGCGATTTAACAATGATTTCTGATTTGTCAAAAAATACAAAAAACGAGTTGGATCTTGCGTTAAATCAAATGGTTATAAATTTGAACAATATTATTGAAAAAATTTACACAGGAGCAAGTAGTCTTGCGTCTGCGAGTAATGAAATTAGCGGTGCTTCTCAACAAATGTCGCAAGGAGCGAATGAGCAAGCCTCTTCTTCGGAGGAAGTTACCTCTTCGATGGAGGAAATGACTGCTTCTGTTCAACAAAATACAGAAAATGCCAAAGAAGCGGAACGAATTTCGAAAAAATCGGCACAAGAGATAAACGAAAGTAATAGAGCGGTAACAAAAACGTTGTCTGCAATGAAAGAAATTGCGGAACGCATAAAAGTTATCAATGAAATTGCAAATAAAACCGACCTTTTGGCAGTGAACGCAGGCATTGAGGCGGCAAGGGCAGGAGAAAATGGAAAAGGTTTTGCGGTTGTTTCGTCTGAGGTTCGGAAGTTAGCAGAAAATTCTCGTAAAGCGGCATTAGAAATTGACGAGTTAATATCAAATAGTTTGGGTATTGCTGAGAAATCTGCGTTGTTGCTTGCCGATTTAGTTCCAGAGATAGAGAAAACTTCTCGACTTTTGCAGGAAATTGCTGCTTCGAGTGTTGAACAAAATGGCGGCATCAACCAAGTGAACGTTGCAATGACTCAGTTGAACCAAGTCACGCAACAAAATGCCGCTGCTGCGGAGGAATTATCCACGTCTTCAGAGGAGTTGTCGGGGCAAGCAAGTCAACTTATTGAGGTAATTGGTTTTTTCAAAACCGAGAATAAACCGATTTTACAACAACATCCTGTTAAGAAACGAAATTTTCACGTTGCACGAATCAAAGATTCAAGACATAAAACGCAAGAAAAAGGGGTAACAATCAATTTGGAAGACGAAATTACAGATAAACGAGATAACGAATTTGAACATTATTGAGAAATAAAACGATTCCATCGAGTGGAAATCGATGGAATCGTTAAAAAATTATTCCTCCACAACGCCTTTTATTGTCAGAGTAACAATATGTTCGTCTGCGTTTGAGTAGACAGAAATGGTTTTCGAGAACGCTCCGATGCGATTTGTGTCGTAGACAACTTTAATTTTCGATTTTTCTTTCGGTTTAACAGGTTCTTTTGACCATTCGGGAGCCGTACAGCCGCAAGAAGTTGTTACGTTTGTAATTACTAAGGGAACATTTCCGTCATTTTCGAAAATAAATTCGTGACCGCCGTTGCTGCCTTTTTTGATTTTTCCATAATCAAATTCCATTTCTTTGAACGAAATTTTTGCGAGAGTATCTTTTGCCATGATTTTCGAAGCAATATTTAACTGAAAATTATCTCGAAATTGCCAAAAAACTAAAGCAGAAACAACCGAGACGCAAATAACAGAAGCAAATAAAATGATTCGTTTCATAATTCTCAAAAAATTAATATTTTTCAAAGCACAAAATTACAAAAAATTTTCATTCGAAAATAAAAATTCTCAATTTTCTTGCAATTTTTTTTGGTAAAACAACATTTTCTCTTCATTTTTTAAATTTTTATAAATTTCGAAAAGATGTTTGACAGGTTCTTTGTCTGCAGGTTTAATTTGCATTGCTTGTTCAAAAATTGGAATTGCTAACTCGTCTTTTCGAGCATTTCTGTAAGATTTGCCGCAAGAAATAAGTGCTTCATACTTTTTCCCTACTTCGAAACATTTTTTGTACATCTCTGCCGCCTTGAGATATTCGCGTTTTTGCCCATAAATATAACCGAGATTGTTAAACGGATGCGGACTTTTGCCGTCAGCGGCAATAGCTTTGAGAAAATATTTTTCGCCGTTTGCGAAATCTTTTTTTTCGGTGTAAACAATTCCTGTATAAATCATTACGACAGAATTTGTAGAATCGCAAATTAATGCTTTCTGAAATTTCTCAAGTGCCTTGTCTTTTTCACCGACAACATAAAAAAGATAGCCATATGTGTAAAAACCGTTGGAATTATCGGGGAACATCTGTAAACCTTTCTCAAATTCATAAATTGCTTTGAGATAAAATTCTCGCATTTTGAGTTCATCTTTTTCTTTTTGCAACGCAATTCGATATTCATTGCCCAAAGTCAAATGCGTTCTCGCACTATTGGGTGCAGATTTTACATCGCAAGAATATAACGTTAAATTATTTTTCCAATCAAAATTTCTCGCAACCGTTCTTGCTGAAAATAAAATTAAAATTGGTAAAAATATGATTATCAACAAATTACGATGTTTAAGATTCGTTAAATCGAGTTTAAAAATTAAAATTATTCCCGACATAATTGCGATGAGAAAACCAAGCGAGGGGATAAAAACGAATCTTTCGCCCATTGTTGCCTCGATGGTTATGACAAAATTTGACGCAACCGAGAGAGTAATAAAATAAAACGCAACGCCAAAAGCCGCAGAATGTTTTTTGAGAGTCCCAAAAATTACGTACGCACCCAAAAAAAGATGTAATAACAAGAAAATCAATGCCTTCGGATTCGAAAAATTGACAATTGGAATTTCATTAAATGAATAATCCCAACTCAAAGTATAAGGAAAAATCAAGAGATATAAATATTTTCCCATAATTACAAAATTTGTTGCGAAATATTCCCAAAAATTATTTGCCGCCATCAGTGCATTTTGATACGCATCAATTTTGCCTTTTGTCGTCATTGCGTCGAGGACAGAAAATCGAATCAAAAAATAAATTCCTGCCAAAAGGAGAAATATTCCTGAGTAAAATAAAATTTGTTTTTTATTAGAATCTGTAAAAATGTAAAACATCAGCGGCACAGCGGCAACAATAGTCAAAGCATTTTCTTTCGAAAGAAGAGCAAGAAAATACGTTAAAATTGTCATTATCAAGAAGATAATTTTTTTTTCGAAATGAAATTTTAAAATCGAAAACAGCGAGAGAGAGAGAAATAACATAGCAAACAACTCGTCTCGACTTTTGATATTTGCCCCAACTTCTGTGTGAATTGGGTGAGCAGCATAAAGCAAAGCAATGAGAAACGGAATCAGAAAATGTTGATTTTTAAAGAGTTGAGTCAGAAATAAAAAAACCGTCAAACACATTATCGCATAATAAATTGTGTGAAAAATATGATGCGTTTTCGGGTTATTTCCAAAAAATTGCACCTCAAAAGCTGTTGAAACTAACGAGATTGGTCGGTAGGACAAATCATTTCGTTTTGTATTTCCATAATAATAGCCGTGAGTAAAGATTTCAGGAATTCCCGAAATGCCCTTCTGCACAAAAGTATTATCTGTTGTTGCAATTAAATCATCAACAGCATAATCGTTGTTTAAAGTGTTGATATACAAAGAGAAACCAAATAAAAAAATAAAAATTCCTGCAATAAAATTCCGATTTTTCACCAAAAACGAAGGTTTAATTAGTGAAACTTTATTCTGTTTTTTCATAAAAAAATAAGTGAAACAAATATTATATAGCGGCAAAGATAATTATATTTTCGATTTTTTTTTTATTTGAAAATATTTTTTTCGAATTTGTAAAACAAAATTGATTTTTTATTACTTTTGTTGCGTTTAAAAATTTTTTGTTTAACTAAATTTTTTGCATTATGTTCAAAAAAATAATTTTTTTGTTTTGCTTGATACATTTGGCTTTTCTGTCATTTTCGCAACATCAAGCAATAAAAAAAGACGAATCGAAAAACAATTTTCTCGATTCGGATAATAAATTTTATGGCGTTTCTGTACAGAAACAAGTTGTCTCAACTAAAAAGGGCTATGACGTAATTCCGTTGGGAAGTGCTTCGAACATTTACACAATGATCTCGGCAC
>DYQK01000075.1 GCA_020719385.1 Rikenella microfusus
AGGTGCTTGCACCTGTCAGGTTTAGGTGCTTGCACCTGTCAGGTTTTGTCAGGTTAAACGCTGCAAAGATAATAAAAAGTTTTCGAAAAAACAAATTTTTTCGCAATTATTTTAAAAAAATTTCGAAAGCTGTATTTTTTCACAAGATTCGAAAATATCTTCGAGTAAAAGTAAATTATTTCGCTTAGACATACTTTAAATCATTTTTTATTTGTTCGAAATATTTTGGTTTAATTGCATTTTTCGAAACCAAATCCACTTTTATTTTTAAAATGTTCTCTAAAATTTTTCTCAACATTATTTTTTTTTGAGAATAAAAAATCGCCGCCTTTTGTTTTTCAATATCCGAATTGATGCACAAAATTGTGGTGAGACTTTTTATATCTACAAAGATGTTTTAGCACATAATTTACACTGATGGTTTAAAGAGGAAACGAAAATATAAAATTCCCAATAATGCTGCAAATAAAGAAGCGACAATAATTGACAATTTTGATATTTTGATTATTTCGGTTTCTTCGAAAGCGAGAAGTGTAATAAAAATAGACATTGTAAAACCGATTCCTGCGACCAGTCCTGCGCCCAAGATATGTTTTATTTTTAAACCCTCTAACAACGTACAAATTTTCAATTTTATTCCGACCCAACTGAACAACGTGATTCTCAATGGTTTGCCGACAACCAGCCCAAGGATGATTCCTATGCTATTTGCGGTAAGTAAGCTGTCGAAGTTGTTTGCATTGATTAAAATTCCTGTGTTAACAACGGCGAAAAGTGGTAAGACGAAATACGAAACAGGTGAATGTAATTTTAATTGCAATTTATACGAGAGCGATTTCTCGTCTCCGTTTCCAAAAGGAATGACAAAAGCAAGTAAAACACCTGTTATTGTTGGGTGAATTCCTGATTTGTAGATACAAATCCACATTATTATTCCTGGAATAAAATAAAAAAACAAATTATTTATTTTTTTCCTATTGAAGAGAAATAAAATGATAAAAATAATCATCGCAAAGGATAAAAAAAGCAAAGAAAAGTTTTTTGTATAAAAAATTGCGATAATAATAATTGCACCTAAATCATCAATAATAGCAAGTGCAGTGAGAAATACTTTCAACGATGGCGGAATTCGACTTGCAACAATTGCCAAAATAGTTAGCGAGAATGCAATATCTGTTGCCATCGGAATGCCAAAACCATCGAAATTTCCAGAGTGAAAATTAATAAAAATATAAATTGCCGCAGGCATCAACATTCCGCCGAGTGCTGCCAAAATGGGCAACAGTGCTTGTCTAAAATGTGAGAGTTCGCCGATATAAACTTCTCGTTCAATTTCAAAACCAATTAATAGAAAAAAAAATGTCATCAAAACATCATTTACCCAAAAATAAAGCGGTTTTGTCAGCAAATTTGTTTCCCAAAAATCCCAAAAATCGTTCCTGTAAAATAAAATTTACAGTTATCATTGTAAAAAGTGTTGTGAAAATTAAAAATTTTCCGCTGCCACTTTCACTTTTGTAAAAAGAAATAAAAAGTTTGGTCAATTTCATATTACAAAATTTTTGTAAAATACAAAATTAATAATTTTTATGATAAAACTCAAATTTTTTTTCTAACAAATTTGTAAAAATAAAAAAAATTGTTTATTTTTGTGGAAATAAAATAATTTATGAAAACGAGAATATTTTTTTCGATAATTTCACTTTTATTTTTGTTAGAAAACGTTTTTTCGCAAAAAATCGAAATGGGCAAGCCATTTTTTCGATATTACTCCCCCAAAGAGACAAAAATTCCTACGCAAGTGTGGAATATTACGCAAGATAAACGCGGCATCGTTTATATTGCGGGTTCTTCGGTTGTGTGGGAATATGACGGTGCAAATTTTCGAGAGATAAAATTGAAAAATAATGAAAATCTTGTTCGCTCACTTGATGTTGACGAGAATGGAGTCGTTTATGTCGGTTGTGTCGGCGATGTTGGTTGTCTTTATCCTGATAAAAACGGCAATTTACAATATTTCTCTTTTGTGTCATCTATAGATTCTGCGAATCGTTCTTTTACTGATGTTTGGGAGACAAGGGTTTTTAAAAATAATGTGTATTTTCGTTCTCGAAAATATTTATTTCAGTTTTCTCAGATCACTTCAGAGTCAATGTTGCACAAAAAAATTCCATATAAAATATTTTTGCCCAATGATAAACGAACCTTCGCAAAGATAGAGATGATAAATGATACAATTTTTGTGCAAACAGGGAAGAAATTTTTTATTTTGAAGCACGATTCGATGTATTTTCATTCGCAAAATGAAAAATTTAGCGTTTCATTTTCAGCAATTTTGCCATACGATTCGAAAAGAATTTTATGCAATTATATGCGCGGCGGTTTAACATTTTTTGAACCTTCCCTTCAGGTGTTTCATTCTTTTTCATCGCCTGTGAATACTTTTTTAGAGAAAAATTTTTCATACCACGGCATCAGTTTCGACAACAATAATCAATATGCGTTTGCAACATTTACAAATGGAGTAGTTTTTTGTGATAAAAAAGGGGAAATTACGCAAACAGTTAATAGAGCAGTTGTTCCTGATTTAGAAAGTGCTTGGTATCTTGCGAAACGCGAGGAGCAGTCTGTTTGGTGCGGCACCGACAAGGGAATGTTAAATATAGATATTTCTTCGCCGTTTCGTTTTTGGGATATTGCGTCAGGGTTGCGTGGTTCGGTGCAGTCTATCATTCGTTTTAAAAATATTTTATATGTGGCAACGCTTGTCGGTGTTTTTTATTTAGACACCGTTTCGCAAAATTTTGAACCTAATAAATTTATTGAAGTAAAAAATCTCAAAAACCAGGTTTGGGATATGTTAATTTTTAAAAATAAATTAATTGTTGCCTGCACAAATGGGATTTTTGAGATTCTGGATGGCAAAGCAGTTCTGATAAAAAAAGGTATTTCGATGAAACTTCTTTTTCGTGCAAAATATCCGAATAGTATTTTTTATTCCACGCGAACGACCTTCGAAAAGCTAGATTATGAAAATGAAAAATGGAAAATAGTTCCGAATTTAGTGAAATTAAACAAAGAAGTGCGTTCAATGATAGAAGATGACGATGGCAATATTTGGGCAGGCAGTTTGTATAACGGCATATTTCGGCTCAGTGAAGTTTCGAAGGATTCGTTTTCTGTCGCATATTTTGATACGGCTCAGGGACTTCCTTTTTCTGCAGGAAACCGCGTTTATTCTGTTGAAAACAAAGTCTTAGCAGGAACGCAACGAGGTTTTTATTCGTTTAATAAACAAAAACAACGTTTTGAACCAAATTTTCGTTTTGGAAAGAAATTTTATAACGACTCAATATCGATTTTTCGTTTTATTCGAGATAAAAACGGTAATTTTTTTGCTTCGTCTGATAGTCGTATAAAAAAATTTAACAGAGAAAAAGATAATTCTTATTCTATTGACTCCTTGATCTTTAAGCGTTTGCCGAAAAGTTTATTTTATGCAATATTTTCTGACTCAAATGACGTTTTTTGGTTTGGCTCGCGTGATGGACTTTTTCGTTATGATTCGAAAATTAAGGTTGATGTTTTGAAAAAAACGTTCAATGTTTTGATTCGGAAAGTTTTGATTCGGAAAGATTCGATTTTATTCGGCGGCAATGCGTTTAAAATGAGAGATAGTTTAAGAATTTTGTCCAATGAGAAAGATATTTTTTGCGAGAAAAGAATTTCTTATCTATATAATTCGTTGATTTTTGAGTTTGCGGCGCCGTTTTTCGAAGACGAATCGGCGACAGAATATTCGTATTTTTTAGAGAATTTCGATAAAAATTGGTCAGATTGGACAAAAGAAACAAAAAAAGAGTATACAAATTTGTCTGAGGGAAAATATTGCTTCAAAGTGAAGGCGAGGAATATTTATGGCATCGAGAGTTCGGAGGTTTCATATCATTTTGCTGTTGCTCCGCCTTGGTATAGAACAATTTTTGCGTATTTTTGTTATGTGTTATTGATTTTGGGTGCGTTTTATTTGGGGATAAAATTGTATTCGAAGCGTTTGGAGCGCAAAAATCGAGAGTTAGAAGAGATAGTTGCTGAGCGAACGTCTGAAATTCGTGAGCAAAATGCAGAGTTGTCGCAATTCAATGCTGAGATTATGCAGCAGAAAGAGGAAATTCAAACGCAGATGGATCAATTAGCAGAGTTTAATGCTGAGATTATGCAGCAAAAAGAGGAAATTCAGATGCAAGCTGAGGAATTGCAGTCTGTTAACGACCAACTTTCGTTTCAAAATGAAAAAATTGAGATGCAAAATCATCAAATTATGTCAGGTATTCGTTATGCGTTAACAATTCAAAATGCAATTTTGCCGAATATTGAGGAAATGCAACAATTTTTCGAGATTTTTGTAATGTATTATCCTAAAAATATTGTTTCAGGCGATTTTTATTGGTTTTCTGATCTCGGAAATGAGAATATTTCTCTTTTTGAAAATGCAAAAAACGTATTTCTCTTTGCAGTCGGCGATTGTACGGGGCATGGCGTTCCGGGTGCGTTTATGAGTATGATTGCAAATCGATTATTGAGTGAAATAGTTAATGAAAGGAAAATTTTTAGTCCGAAAGATATTCTTGAGAATTTGCACGGCGGAATTGTTAAGTCTTTGCAACAGAAATATTCGGAAAATAATGATGGAATGGATATTGGTCTGTGTTTAATTGCGGAGTTGGAGAAAAATTATTCCGTTATTTTTGCAGGAGCAAAAAATTCGTTGTTTATTTATCGGGGGGAAACAGAAAATATTGAGATAATTAAGGCGTCTCGAAGGAGTATTGGAGGTTTTCGCGAGAATAAAAATCTTTTAGAGTTTGAGAATCAAATATTGAGTCTGAATAAAAATGATATTTTGTATCTCACGACAGACGGTTTTATTGACCAAAATAATATTGAACGAAAGCGTTTTGGAACACAAAAATTTGTTGAAACGTTGAAAAAATATTCGCATTTGCCGATGCTTGAACAATGGATTTGTTTAGAAAATGAACTTGCAATTTTTCAAGGAAACGAGGAACAACGAGACGATATTACCGTTTTAGGAATAAAATTATAAAAAAATTCTGTCAGAATTTGAAAATCTTGACAGAATTTTAGAAAAATTAATTTTCTTTTCGCTGCAATTCTACGGTGAAATGTCGCAAAATAGGTGCTTCTTTGACAAGAGTTAGTCCCTTTTTGATTTCGTTTCGTTTTTCAAACACATTGATAATTGTCGTTGCAACGTAATCCATATGGCTGTTTGTGTAAGTGCGTCTTGGAATGGCAAGTCTTACGAGTTCGAGTGCAGGGTAACGGTTTTCTCTCGTTATTGGGTCTCTGTCTGCCATGATTGCTCCGATTTCTACGGTTCGTATTCCTCCTTCGAGATAAAATTCCACTGCCAATGTTTGTGCTTGAAATTCTTCTTTCGGAATATGCGGCAAAAAACGTTTCGCATCAATAAAAATTGCGTGTCCGCCGTAAGGTTTTTGAATCGGTACATTCGCTTCGTTGAGTTTTTTACCGAGATAAGCAACTTGCGAGACGCGACTTTCGAGATAATCAAATTCTGTTGCTTCGTAAAGTCCTTGAGCCAATGCGTTCATATCTCTGCCCGACATTCCGCCGTAGGTGATAAAACCTTCGAACATAATGTTATAGACTGACGCTTTTTTAAACAAATCTTCTTCTCGAAACCCAATGAATCCGCCCATATTGACGATTGCGTCTTTTTTGCTGCTCATGGTCATTCCGTCAGAGTAGGAATACATTTCCTGAACAATTTCGCGAATTGTTTTGTTGTAGTATTCTTTTTCTCTTGTTTTGATAAAATACGCGTTTTCTGCGAATCTGGCAGAATCGAAATAAACGCGAATTCCGTATTTTTTCGACAAGGAGTAAACATCTTTGAGATTTTGCATCGAAACAGGCTGTCCACCTGAGGTGTTGCAAGTAATTGTAATAATTAAAACAGGGATTTTCTCTTTTGGGTACGTTTTAAAAACTTTTTCGAGTTTTTCTAAATCGATATTTCCCTTAAAAGGATGTTCGATGGTTGTGTCAAACGCTTCGTTGATGGTGCAGTCGATGGCTGTTGCTTTTCGAAACTCGATATGTCCTTTTGTCGTGTCGAAGTGCGAATTGCCTGGAATTATGTCTCCTTCTTTGATGAGTGCGGAGAAAAGTACGTTCTCGGCGGCTCTTCCTTGATGTGTTGGCAGGAAATAATCGAAGCCGAATATTTCTTTGATGGCATTTTTCATTTTGTAATACGAAGATGCACCTGCGTAACTTTCATCTCCAAGCATTAACTCTGACCATTGTTTGTCGCTCATTGCTCCCGTGCCAGAGTCGGTCAATAAATCTATATAAACTTGCTCGCTTCGGAGATTAAACAAGTTATATTTTGCGTCTGTTATCCATTTTCCTCGTTCCTCGAATGTTGAACGATGTATGGATTCAATCATTTTTATGCGATAAGGTTCTGCGTATGGAAATTCCATAGAGTAAGTTTTTAAAAACTTCGACAATTAATTTTTTCGAAATTAATTGTCGAGAAAGTTAAACAAATTTTTTATTCTTTTTCGTCTGCAAAATTTTGCAAATAAGCGAATTGCGGCGTTAATTTACCGTTTTTCACAATTGTTGCCCGCTGAATAATTTCTTCTTTGTCTTCTTCGAAGAGAGAAGGCAATATTTTCCCAATTAAAGTTTTTCCAAAATCGACAGAAGCACTTCTTGACGCCTCGCCGGGCAAATTATCAACCGACATAACGGTAATATTTCCTTCGTGAAACGCTGCACCTTCGTTTTCAGTCATTGGGTTATAACCAAAAAATGGGTCAGCAATAGATGTTGTCCGAGTTGTTGACTCAACAGAGCCGTTTACATCGCAAGAAATATCTGCAATAACTTTAATTTTAAAATCAGGCGATTTCATCATTGCTTTTGTAACCAACTTCGGCGAGCGTGGATCCCAAAAATGACAAGGCAGATAAATATCTGTCACTTTTGCGAAAGGTTCAAAAATAGATTCGTATTCGTTGGGATGTTTTGAGAAATGTGTCCAATCAAAAGCCTCATTATCTTTTCGTTTGAGATAATGCCACGGGTCGATTTGTGAATAAACAGGAGTATTAAACGTTTGCGAAAGAAATTGATGCGGAGTGACTTTTTTAATTTTAAGAAAATCAAGCACTTCCATTGCTCCGTGAGAAACTCTTCCGCCTCCTGATATGAGAATTTTTATAGGAGGAAGTTTAACTTTCGAAACCTCGCCGTAAAATTCCGTCATATCAAAACAGAGATAAGCACGTTTTAAGTCGTAGAGATTGTTGCGTTTGCCGTAAGCGATGAGTGCGTTGTACGAACCAATGATTCCTGCCCAACGTCCAAAAGCGATGAGTCGAATTCCTTGTTTGTCGGTGAGAAATTCGTAGTCTATCAAAGTGAGATTTTTCTTAATTGCTCCTTGCAAAATTTTGCGATTATGTTGTTGTTTTTTTGCGGTGTGCGAGAAGAATAAATACGATTTATTCGGAATCATAAAATTATCATCAACTTCTTTTACACCGATGAGAATATCGCAATCTTCGAGATTTTCCTGCAATGTAAAACCCAAATTCGTATATTCTTCGTTGGAATAAGCACGAATCTCGCTTGGTTGAATGACAAATTCGATGTTAGGAAAACGACGCAACGCTTCGACACATTGCTGTGGAGGAAGGGCTACTCTTTGGTCTGGAGAAATGCGATTCTCTCGTAATATGCCGACTTTAAATTTTTTTTCCATATAAAATTTTGAGTTAGAATAACAAAATACAAAAGTAAAAACTTTTTATATAAAAAAACTTTTTTTATATAAAAAAATTTTGTTTTTTCGAAAAAAATAATTAATTTTGCGGAAATTTTCAAACAAAATTTGGTTTTTATGAAAAAAATATCTTTTCGCAACGTTAAATATTCCGATTTAGAGGAAATTGTGAATATTAAAGGAGTTATCAATGATGACATTTTTGCAGATTGGTTTAATTTCTCGTATGAATTTCAAGATTCCGAGATTAAATTTTTCGATTCTTTGATACGAAAGTATAAACTTTATTTTCATTCGCTTTTGGAAGAGGAAATAAAAATACATTTTATTGGTCCAATTATAGATTCTGTAAATTTTTGGGTCAATGAAAAGCGAGATTTTCTCGGTGCACCGTTAAAAAAAGTCATCAATAATGTTGAAATTGGTGGTTTTACCGATTTAATGGTCGCAAAAGGTACAACAGAAGCGAAAATTCCATATTTTTTTATTCAAGAATTTAAAAAAGAAGGAAAAGCGAATCATCCCAAAGACCAACTTCTCGCTGAATTGCTCGTGGCAATCGAATTGAGTCAAAAAAATTTAATGCGTGGTGCGTATGTTTTTGGCAGATATTGGCATTTTATGATTTTGGAAAAAAAACCTGATGCAAAATATATTTATTATGTTTCTGATTCTTGCGATTCCTTGACAATGCTCGGAATAAAACAAATTTATTTGCGTTTGCAGGCAGTTAAACAACTTTATTGCGAGTAAATTTTTCTAAATTTTTATTCCCATAACACTCACATCATCGATTTGGTCGAAATCGCCTCTCCACTCTAAAAATATTTTCTCAAGAATTTCTTTTTGTGTAACAAAATTATGCTGCGAGATAGAAAGTAATAAATCTCTCAAATTCCTTGATAAAAATTTCTTTCCCTCCTCGCCGCCAAATTGATCCTCGTAACCATCGGAATACAAATATAACGAGTCATTCTCTTGAATATCAATATCTTGATATGAAAAATCTCGCTCGCGAATGTGAATTCCGACAGGCATTTTATCGCCTTTAAACTCAAAAAGTTCATTATTTCGAATCAAAATTAACGTTTTATTTGCACCTGAAAACTGCAATTTCATTGAATTTTTGTCAACAGTGCAAAGAATCATATCCATACCGTCTTTTTGTTCATTGCGTTTTCCCGTCTGACGAAGGGCTATTTTTACTTGATTTCTCAATTCATTTAACGCCTCAGAAGTTGTTGTAATATCTTTTCTGCGAACAACCTCGTTCAAAAGGGCAACACCCAACATTGACATAAACGCACCAGGAACGCCATGCCCCGTGCAGTCGGCAAGGGCAACAACATAAAATTTCTCGTGAACTTCTTTGATATAATAAAAATCGCCGCTAACAATATTGCGAGGACGATAAAAAATAAAAAATTCGTTAAAATATTCACACATAATCTCGCAAGGAGGCAAAATGGCATCCTGAATTCGTTGTGCGTAACGAATCGACTGCGTTATTTCGCTATTTTTAGTCTCTAAATCTTTCTTCTGAAACCCAAGTTGGTCATTTAAAACAACTAACTCTTCATTTATCACCTGCAAATTCTCTGCCTGAGTACGAATTTCCTCCTTCTGCTGATTTATCTCCGCAGTTCTTTCTTGAACAATATTTTCTAAACGCTCTTTCTCCCGAATTAAACGATACGAATTTAACTTGACAATTCCAAAAATTGAACCTAAAAAAGCAACAAAATACAACGAATAAGCCCACCAATTCCGATAAAACGGCGGTTTAATTTTGAAATGATAAACCGACTCGGAACTCTCGGTGCCGTAAACATTTCTCGCCTTAACGTGAAAAGTATAATTGCCCTCAAACAAATTTGTATATTCTTTTTTGTTATCTTTTGTCCAATTTGAAAAACGAGAATCATAATTTTCCAAAAAATACGAATACTCTATCTCCGAAGGAGACTCAAAAAACGGTGCCGAAAACTCAAAAATTAGTCCATTACATTGATAATCAATGTGTTTGATAAAATATGTTGTCGAATTAAAACCACCGTTATAAATAATCGAATCGTTGGAAAGTTTAACTTTGCGAATTAAACATTGAAAATTTTGCGAATAATTTTTTGTATCAAACGTTTGATATTGAAAAAGCCCATCCGAACTCGCAATCCACAAAGAATTTGAATCCTGTAAAAAACCCTCATCAGCTATTTCTGCTCTATCAGAAAGACGCTCAAAAGGATGAATTTGCCATTCTAACTCGTTATTTTTCAATAACTTACCTCTTTCTATCCACATTTTTTTCAAATCCGTTGCTCGCAGAACAATATTGTCGTTTTTGTCAAAATTAAACAAATAAATTCCGATTCCTTTTGTAAAACGCTCACCTAATCTCGTTTCAGGAATAAAACGTTTTTGCAAAGAATCAAACGTAAAAATTCCTGTGCCTGTTGTGAAAAGCATTTTCCCCCGAAAATAAAACGGCTGCACATAATTCATTGTCGGAAGACCCGAAAGAGTGTCGTAAAAGGTTGATTTTAAACGTTTTATATCAAAATTTTTTCCCAACGAAATCTGAATTACTCCTCTGTGATTTGTCCCCATCCACAAATTTCTTCCCACTTCCTCACCCAAAGAACGAACTTGAAATTTTATATTTTCAACTCTCCCTAAATCTTTCCAATTGTTATTTCCTTGATATTCAAAAACATACAAACCATCATTCAAACCTGCAAACAACAACTCTGGATAAGTCTTTGACTGCAACAATTTTACAACAACAATTCCTTTTTTCATCAGAAAAATTTTTTTATTCACTATTTCAAAAACGCCATCGTTGCCGCCGACAAGCAATTTCTCTTCCTTATATTTTTGCGAATAAAATTTTATCATCGAAAAATTTTGCTGCTTAAAATCAGAAATCTCCTTAATTACTTGATTTTCAAGATAATAAATTTCAGAATTTGTACCGAGATATAAAATATTTTTAAATTTTTGCAAAATATTTACAAAACTGCTCAAACCATCTTTCTCCGTGAAAATTTTTAACGGAGACGAAATTTCCACATAACAAACACCATTTTCTGTTGCGAGCCAAAGATTTTTACTAAAATCCACACAAAAATTATAGATATTATTCTCACTTATTCCCTCATTCTTATTTATTTGAGACAAAATATTTCCATCAAAGTCTGTGATAATCAAGCCGTTAAGCAAAGTTCCAAAACCAATTTTCTTGTCAGGTAATATTCCACCAAAATAAATTTGATGTTTAATTAATAAATTATCTAATTTTTCAAATTTTTTGTTTTTATAAAATTTCTGCGAAGTTTTGTCAAAAAAATAAATTCCGTTTTCACGCCAAACGGTAAGAAAAATATTTTTCTCAAACGGTAACATCGCATAAATTCGGTCATTTTCCAAAAACCGACTGCTTTCGATGGGAAAAAGTTGATTAT
Source organism: Rikenella microfusus (assembly GCA_020719385.1). Classification (GTDB taxonomy): domain Bacteria; phylum Bacteroidota; class Bacteroidia; order Bacteroidales; family DYQK01; genus DYQK01. The sequence goes on from DYQK01000075.1 coordinate 11,308, forward strand.
TTCTCAACTCAAAAAGCAAATTATCGACTTCTTTAACAAAATAACTCGTATCAACGATAAAACTTCTGTGAAATTTCGTTTTTTCAGGCAAAAAAATTTGAATAATTTTATTTTCCCTTACCGAATATCTAAAAATTTTCTCAAAACTTTGAAAAAAAATGTCATTTTTCAAGGCATAAGTTTTCCAAACATCTGAAAAATCTTGATTTTCTTTTCCCAACAAATAATTGAGAGACTGAAAAGAAATGTTACCCCGCAGGTCTGTTTCCAAAAAACCAATTTCCCCAATTGCCCCGACATAAATATTCCCCGCAGAATCCGCCGCAAAAGAACGAACCAACGTTTTATTTGAGGTCAAAATTTTTCGCCAAGTTGTGCCGTCAAATTCCAAAACACCCTCATTATTAGCAACATAAATAATTCCTCTTTTGTCTTGAATAATTTGCCAATTTTGTGTTCCTGCCTCATAATGTTGCGGCAAAAAATTTAACGGAGCAGGAAAAATACGCTGCGAAAAAATTTTCTGTGATAAAGAAATCAAAACAAAAATTAAAAAAAATAAATTTTTCATAAAAAAATAAATTTTTCGTTGTAAAAAACAAAACAAAGATAAAAATTTTTTGCGAAAAATCAAAAAAATATATTGAGAAATTTTTCTAAACTTTTGATTTTTAACAGTTTAAAAATTGAAGATAAAATTTTTTGCGAAAAATCTCGGAAAAAAATTTTTTTAATAGAGAAATTTTTATATTTTTGTAACATTATAATTTTTAAATTTTAGTTTTATGAAGTATAAAATTTTTTTATCTATTGCTTTTCTGCTTTGTTTATTCTCACTCACAAGCAAAGCACAAACGTTAAAAGATGCAATTTACTTGACAAAAAGTCAAAAATTCGATGAGGCAGAGGCAAGTTTTAAAAAACTTGTTGAGTCCGAATCGAAAAATGGAAATGTTTATTTCTATTTTGGGGAAAATTATTTGAAGCAATATCTTGCCGATAGTATTACGTTTTCCTTTCGAGAAGCAAAAACTGCTGCTGAGCCGATTTTCAAAAAAGGTGCAGAAGCAGATACGGCTAATCCGTTTTGTTTAATTGGTTTGGGCAGACTCTCGTACTTGTCGGGAGAAAAGGAAGCGGCAGAATCTTACTTCGCAAAAGCAAAAGCAAAATTGCCGAAGTACAAAAAAGTTAAACAAATCGAAAAACCTTTGTTTTACACTCAAGTTTTGGCAAAACTCGCAGAATCGTATATCCAAGGCGAATTGGTTGATACTTCGAGAGCGTTTCCGTTGCTTCGCGAGGCAATAAAAATTGACGAAGAACTTCCTTCGATAAAAAAACTTGCCGACCAACGAAATGCAGAATTGTACTTAGTCGCAGGCGATGTTTATCTCTTGGCGAAAGATGGTTCGAATGCGGTGAAAAACTACAGCCGTGCCGGCGAGTTGGACCCAAAATCTCCTGACGCAAAAGTTAAACAAGGAAATATGTATTTGCGAGCAGAAAATCTTGACGCCGCAATTCCTTTGTTCGAAGACGCAAAAAAAATTGACGAGAATTTTGCACCCGTTTATCAAGAGTTAGGTGGATTATATACGTTGGCAGGACGAAATGCGAAGGCAAAAGAGAATTATAAAAAATTCTTAGGCCTGTCAGGAAACAGCACTCCCGCAAGACTTCGCTACATTCAGTCGCTTTACAAATCCCGCGATTATGAAGGGACAATTATCGAGATAGAGGATATGTTTGACAAGACGCCGAATACAAAAACGCTGTACAACAATTTGAATCGTCTTGCTGCGTATTCGTATTTTGAAAAAGGAATAAAACTTGAGAGAGACAAAAAAACCGAGGAATCACTAAAAGATTACTCAAAATCGCAAACTTATCTCGAATTTTTTTTCAAAAATGTTGCTGAAGGAAAAACCATCTCGAAGGATTTCACTTATTATGGCAAAACCATTTTGAAGCAACATACGAATTTTCCGAAATTGCAACAAGACACAACCAAATTGCGTTCAGAAAAAGCAAAAATCGAGAAAAACTTAGCTGACGCAAAGGACAAAGACAAGAAAAAAGAGGAAACTTTGAAAGCCGCTTTAAAATCGAAAGTCGATTCCATGCAGGCAATTATTGACTCAAAATTGCCCAAATTACAGCAAGAAGATGCAATTATTGAGAAAGGTTTCGCTCAACTTTGGAAAGCATACGAGATGGACAAGGAAGACAAAGACAAAAATCTTGACGCAATTTATTCGCTCGCCTATTTCACTTACAAACGTTATGACGAAGCCGCAAAAGCTCAAGAAGTCATTATTTCTCGAAAAACTCCCGACGTAAACGACTATTTAACTCTGGGAAAAGCATATTATCAAGGGAAAAATTACTCAAAAGCATTGACAAATTTCGACAAAGTCATTGAAACCGCACCAAAAGACCCACTCGGCTATTTGTGGAAAGCAAATACGTGTTCAGGAATGGACCCCGATTCGAAGCAAGGTCTCGCAAAACCGCATTATGAAAAACTCATCGAAGTTTCGCTCGCCGACACGGTAAAATACAAATCTCATCTCTCAACTGCGTATGGTTATCTCGCAAGTTATTATCATTTCGCAGAAAAAGACAAAGGAAAAGACCTAACTAAAGCGAAAGAAAATTATTTTAGAATGATTTATCTCGACCCAAAAGACAAAGATACGCAAGTACGCGCTTGGATAGGACTTGGTTATCTCTACTTTACAGAAGAGAAAAATTATGCCAAATCGCAAGACGCTTTCGAAAACGTCCTAAAACTCGACCCTGCCAACAACACGGCAAAGAAAAGTTTAGAGGCATTGAGTAAAATTAAGAAATAATTTTTTCCAAAAACCTGCAAAAACTCAACAATTTGCAGGTTTTTATTCCCAAAAATTTTTTTATGAAAATTAAAATTCTGTTTTTAACATTTTTTTTGATTCTCAAAATCGAGATTAACGCACAAATCGGAGGAAGTTCGATTTATCAATTTTTAAATTTAACTACCTCACCGCGAATCGCCGCACTCGGCGGTGAACAAATTGCCATATTCGACAACGACTTAAATGTTGCCTTTCACAACCCTGCGATGTTAAATGCGGAACATCATAATTGGTTTAACTTTAATTATCTCAAATACTTCGCAGACATCTCGGTGAAAAACATCAGTTTCGCTCAAAATTTCGGCAAAATAGGGAATATTGCGTTTGCATTGCATTCTGTTGATTACGGAACTTTTACGAGAACAGACGAATTTGGAAATATTTTTGGAACTTTCACCTGCTCCGACCAATCTTTTAACGCAATTTATTCTTACCAAAAAGACAGCATTTTTTCATTCGGGGCAACTCTAAAATATATTCGTTCAAATTATGAAAACTTCTCATCGCAAGGAATTGCCACAGACATCAGTGCCGCTTATGTTAGTTCCGACAAACTTTTTTCTATCTCTTTGATTTTCAAAAACATCGGAACAACATTAACGTCTTATTATGAAAATGCCTCAAATGATTTGCCCTTCGAAATCGAAATGGGACTAACAAAAAAATTGACACACGCACCTTTTCGACTTTGTCTCACTCTTAGAAATTTGCAAAAATGGAATTTAACGTATGAAAATCAAAATCAAGCAGTTAAGACAAATATTTTCGGCGAAACAGAACCACAAAAATCTAAACTCGAAGAAGAATTTGACAACACAATGAGACACGTAATTTTGGGCGTAGAATTTTTGCCGCTAAAAAGTTTTTCCATCAACATCGGTTACAACCATCAGAGACGAAAAGATTTATCCGTACAAGATTTGCGAATCCTGACTCTCGGCTATTCTTTGGGTTTCAATTTGAAATTGACAAATTGGCAATTTAGTTATGCATATTCAAATTTTCACGCAGCAGGCGGTTCGCATTATTTCGCTGCCGCAGTAAATTTATCAAATATTTTTTCTAAAATTCGCAACAAATTTACAAATTAATTTTTTTATGAAAAAAGTTTTACTCGCAATGAGCGGCGGAATTGATAGTTCAGTTTCTGCCTATCTCCTTAAAAATCAAGGATATAATGTTTTTGGAGTAACATTTCAAATGTCAAATCTCGAAACTGACGAAATTTTTTCCCGTCATCAAGAAAAATCGATTAATGATGCAAAATTTGTCGCAGAGAAGTTAAATATTCCTCATTTCGTTGAAAATATTTCTCAAGAATTTGAAAAAGAAGTAATTAATTACTTTATTTCCGAATATTTGTCGGGCAAAACACCGAATCCGTGTGTTAAGTGCAATTTGGAAATAAAATGGAATTTTTTACTCAAAAAAGCGGCAGAATTGAAGTGCGACCTCGTTGCGACAGGACATTATGCACAAATAAAATTTGAAAATAATCGATATTTTATCTCGCAAGCAACAGATATTTGGAAAGACCAAAGTTATTTTTTGTGGAAATTGACGCAAAATGAACTTTCAAAAACGTTGTTTCCATTGGGGAAATTGCAAAAAACGGAAGTAAAAAATATTGCCCAAGAGTTAGGTTTTTTGAATTTAATTGAAAAAAAAGAAAGTTACGATATTTGTTTTTTGCCCAACGAAAATTATCAAGATTTTTTGAAAAAACGCATTCCTGACTGGGAAAAACGTTTCGAAAAGGGACAAATTCTCTCGTCAGACGGCAAACTTCTCGGCAAACACAACGGTTTTCCGTTTTACACCATCGGACAAAGAAAGGGTTTAAACGTTGCTGTCGGACATCCAATTTTTGTAGTTAATATTATTCCTGAAAAAAATATCGTTGTTTTGGGTGAAAAAGAAGAGTTATTGAGAAATAAGTTGTTTGCCTCACAAATTAATTTCACAAAATATGAACATTTTGCGGAGAAAACAAATTTTTTTGTAAAAATCAGGTACAAAAGTAAACCTCAAGAGGGGTTAGTTTCGTTGTGCGAAAATGGTTTTTCTGTTGAATTTTTAGAATCCGTCTCCGCCATCACTGCGGGACAATCTGCCGTTTTGTACGAAAACAACGATGTTGTCGGTGGAGGAATAATTGTTTAGTGAAATTTTTTCGAAAAAATTTAGTTTTTCTTAAAAAATTTTATATCTTTGCAAAAAAATTTAATTTATGTTTCTCGCACCGTTAAATTATGACCGTTTTTTCAAAAAGGTTTTCTCGAATCTTGACATCTCGAAAGCCTTTCTCGAAGATTTTTTCAAAGTCAAAATCGACAAAATCGAACTTTTAACGCCGAAAAACGCACTCAC
>DYQK01000194.1 GCA_020719385.1 Rikenella microfusus
TTCAAGGCAGAAATGCGAAAGGAAAAATGAACAACAAAAGCAAAAACGAGAAATATTCTGCGTTTATGAAAAATTTTCGAGAGAAACTACAAATTTTAGAAAACAAAATTGTTCCAAAAGTTTATGAATATGGTTTTCTGAAAGGTTGAAAAAAAGTTTTTGGTGAGGTAAAATTGTTTTTTTCAATGAAAATTAAGTGATTTTTCTGATGTTAAAATTTGTTAAAATAATTCACAAAATTTAATTTTTTTGCGAAAGCATTTCCCTAAATGGGAGATAATTAATTTACGTTAAAAGGAGTAACTATTGAAAAAATTACTCCCTTAGTAATAAAATTACTCACAATTTTTTTAATTTGTCAGATTTTTTGAGAAATTTAACAAAGTTTTTGAGTAAAATTTTTACGAAATGGCTGATTTTACGAAATCAATAAAAATTGGGTGCGGCTCTTCAACGCGACTTTTATATTCAGGATGAAATTGAACACCGACAAACCATTTATGAGAAGGAATTTCAATAATTTCAACAAGTCCTGATTCAGGATTTATTCCCGCGGTGGTCATTCCGTTTTCCTCGAATTGCGTAAGATATTGATTATTAAACTCATAACGATGTCTATGTCGTTCAGAGATTTTTTGTTTTCCGTAAATTTTAAACACTTTTGAATTCTCGTTCAACACACAATCGTAAGCACCTAATCGCATTGTCCCGCCGAGGTCGGTAATCATTTTTTGCTCCTGCATAATGTCAATAACGGGAAATTGCGTACTGATGTGCATCTCTGTTGAGTGTGCATCGTGCAAATTCATAACATTCCTCGCAAATTCAATAACAGCACATTGCATTCCGAGACAAATTCCGAGAAAAGAAATTTGATTTTCCCGTGCAAACTGAGCGGCAAGAATCTTTCCCTCAATGCCTCTATCGCCGAATCCTGGGGCAACTATGATTCCCTGCAAATCACCCAATAATTCAGAAATATTATTTTTGTTAATCTTCTCGGAATGAATCATCTGCACTTTCACTTTGCAATGATTTGCCGCACCTGCGTGAACCAAAGACTCAAGAATCGATTTATAAGCATCAGGCAACTCAACATATTTGCCGACTAAACCAATTTTTACCTCATTTTGTGGATGTTTTAGTTTGTCAACAAATTCTTTCCATTCCAAAAGTTGCGGCATCTCGTTTACAGGAAGATGAAGTTTTTGCAACACCGTGATGTCAAGTTTTTCTTTTTGCATCAACAAAGGTACTTCGTAAATCGTTGATACATCGATAGATTCTATAACGGAATGAATTTCTACGTTGCAAAATCTTGCAACTTTACTTCGAATCTCGTTAGTTAAAACCCTTTCTGTTCGCAACACTAAAATATCAGGCTGAATACCGTTTTCAAGCAACAATTTCACCGAATGCTGTGTTGGTTTTGTTTTCAATTCTCGTGAGGCAGCGAGATAAGGGACTAACGTTAGATGTATCACCAAAGTATTTGTACTTCCGATTTCCCATTTTAACTGCCGCACCGCTTCAATGTAAGGCAACGACTCAATATCGCCGACAGTACCTCCGATTTCAGTAATAACAACATCATACTGAAATTTATTGCCCAAAAGTTTGATTCTTCGCTTGATCTCGTCAGTGATATGCGGAATAACTTGAACAGTTTTACCCAAATAATCGCCTCGCCGTTCTTTGTTGATGACGGTTTGATAAATTTTTCCTGTGGTAACGTTATTTGCTTGCGATGTTGGTTTGTTCAAAAAACGTTCGTAATGTCCGAGGTCGAGGTCGGTCTCGGCACCGTCATCGGTGACAAAACATTCGCCGTGTTCATAAGGGTTTAACGTTCCTGGGTCAATGTTGATGTAGGGGTCGAGTTTTTGAATTGTTACTGAATACCCGCGTGCTTGTAGTAGTTTCGCAAGCGAAGAGGAAATTATTCCTTTGCCCAACGATGAACTTACTCCACCTGTAACAAAAATATATTTTATATTTTTCATTTTTTCTCAAAAAAATTCTTTGCAAAAATAAAACAAATTTCTCAAAAGAAAAATTAAAAAGTTTGCAAAAGGAATATAAAATTTTGAAAAAAATTTTATATCTTTGTGAAAAATTTTAAACGAAAATTTTATGAAAAAGCGAAAAATGATTTCTTTTGCCACCGTTCAATATGCTGATTTAAAAAAAATTGTCGATTTGAATCAACAAACAGCAGGAAATGTTTTTGATGAATGGTTTAATTTCGATTATTCTCTGTCTGATGAGGAAATAAAATTTCTCAAAGACTTGATTTCTGAAAATGAATTTTATCTTTCGAGTTATACGGAGGAGGAATTGAAAATGAATTTTATCGGTCTTTTGCTTCACAAAATTTATTTTAGAAGAAATGGAAACCGAGATTGGTTTGAGCGTCCTTTGATTGCCACAATAAACAACGAAGTTATTGGCGGTTTAGTCGATTTTATGGTCGCAAAAGGTGAAGAGAATCCTGTTTCACCGTATTTTTTTATTCAGGAATTTAAAAAAGAAGGAAAATCATCGCATCCCAAAAATCAATTGTTGGCATCAATGTTAGTCGCAACGCATTTAAACAAAACAAATTTAATGCGCGGTGCTTATGTCATTGGTCGGAATTGGAATTTCGTTATTTTTGAAAAAATGGATAAAAATTCTTATCAATTTTTCATTTCCGAATCTTTTGATTGCTTGAGTTTCAAAGGTTTAACACAAATTTACAAAAATTTGCAGGCAATAAAACTGGTTTATTGCAACGATTAAAAAAATTTTGTGAAAAATTTTGTACAAATAAAAAGTTTTTATACTTTTGTCCCTCAAATTTAACGTTCAAAACATTTTTTCAATGAAAAATTTATCTCTATTTCTCTTCTGTGCTATTTTTTTGTTTGCGAAATGTCAGAATTCGCAATCTCCCAAGACTGAAAATAAAAAAGATTCAAGCGGTTGCGTAACTTTTCGCACCGATACTGCTTGTTCGCAAATCGTTTTTCAGACAAAAGACAGTTTATTTTTGAAAACGGATATTTATTATTCGGGCAAAAATGAAAATCCCACGATAATTTTGTGTCATCAGGCAGGTTATTCCCGCGGCGAGTATGTTGAAATTGGAAAAATCTTGGCAAAAAAAGGTTTTAACTGCATTGCCATCGACCAACGTTCGGGCAACGAGGTAAACGGTGTGAAAAATATCACCGCTCAACAGTTTTTGGAACGCAAAAAACAACTCAACGACACAAAACCTGTGGAATATTTAGACGCCGAACCCGACATCGAAGACGCAATTTATTTCGGCTGCAAATTTTTCGGCAAAGAAAAGAGAAAAGTAATTTTATGGGGCAGTTCATATTCGGCTTCGTTGTGTTTAAAAATTGCCGCAAAAAACGATGACGTAATGGCCGTTTTGGCATTTAGTCCGGGCGAATATTTTGGGAATAAATTGACTCTGAAAAACGAGATAAAAAATTTCAATAAACCGTTATTTGTAACTTCGTCGAAGTCTGAAGCCGCTGATTTAACGAAATTGGTTTCTGATATTAAAAATAAAACGCAATTTATTCCTGATTTTGAAGGAAAACATGGTTCGAGTTGTTTGTGGTCTGATACGCCGAATAACGAAAAATATTGGAAAGCCGTTGACGAATTTTTAAAAAAAAGAAAAAAACATTGAAAAAATTTGTTTTTTCGAAAAAAATGTTTACCT
>DYQK01000076.1 GCA_020719385.1 Rikenella microfusus
GAAATTGGTGAAAAACGAAATTTATCGATTGTTAGTCGTTGATATTCAATATTTTATGTAAAATTTTGTTTAAAAAATATTTTAGACAAAAAATAATAAAATTTGTTTTCTCAATTTTTTTCGAAATTTTGAAGTCCTTTATGAAGGGCAAAATTCCATAATGTTGACGTCTGTCAAAACAATTAAAAGACAACCATATTGTTTAAAACAAAGAGATAAAGCATTTTTAATAAATTAAAAAAAATATTTTTTCGGGAAAAAAGAGTACAAAATCAAAAAATTAGTTTAATTTTGGCAGCTAATTTTCTAAAATTTATGTTTTTATCTCTTTTTAATGATTTTAAGAGCAAAATGAATTTTCTTTACGAAGCATTTTGTCTCTATCCTTCTGTGATACTTTCAAATAAAATTTACTACAAAAGTAAATTGTCGAGTTTGATAAAAAATTATCTCACCAAAGATACGTGGAATATTTCTACGATATTGTCGTTGTATCGGGCTTTTGAGTTGGACAAAACTTTCGAGATTCCTGTCGAAGGACTTGAGAAACACGCAGCGAGACTCAAATTAATCAGCAAAGTGAAACATAAACCCAAAGAATTAATTGTTCTTGAGCAACAATTAAAAAGTTTTTTCGCCGATATTAAGTCAGATGTTACGCAATGGTTTGAAAATTTTTTCGAGACTTACTCTCTCAAGGATGTTTTGCCGTTTATTGATGACAAAGTTTTTGTGCCGTTTTATTCCAATGATATGTTTGTGGTGCGCGAGGGCAAAGAAAATCCGTATATCAACGAGATAAGTAAAATGATTCTGAGCGAGCCTGATTATATGATTTTGGGACAAAGCATTGAGGATTATTTTCCCTTCGTAGAATTGTCGAAAGATGGTTACGAGAAAGATTGTGATTTTTCGAAATTACCGTTTATCAAAGTGAAATTATTTGATTTTCCGTATCTCGCTTTGCTCACGCACACGCAGCTTGCGTACACGCGAAATAATTTGCGTCGAGAAATGATGTTGTTCGAGGAAGCATTGGATTTGATGAGAAAAATGGTGCGAAATATGTCGTTGTGTGAAGATTTGTACAAAGGAATCGAAAATTTAGCCCCAATGTTTTCTGAATTGTACGGAAATGTGCAGAAAGCAATCGATGAGGAACTTTATGTGCAACAGGCAAAACAGAAAAACCCCGGCGTTTCGATATTTCTCTGTCTCGGAATTTGTTCGTACAGACAAATTATTGAGTATTATCAACGAATGGAAATTATTGAACCCTACGTTGCGGAGGCAATTTTAAAAATTATTGAGCGAAAAACGAATCCCGATTTTTGCGATATTTTTTTCAACATCGACATTTACAAGCAAGGCGTGCGAACAATGATTCCTGTGATTTAAAAAAATTCGGAGAAATCTTGCAGATTTTTTGAATCTGTGAGATTTTTATCTAAAAATTTATTATTTTTGGGCAATTTTCAAAAAAATTTCTTCTATGCGAAAACGATGGTTTTTATTTCAAAAATATTTCATTCTCGGAATAATGTTTCTGTGGATTTATTCGTGTAATTATTTCTCTTCTTCGAAAGGTCCTGACGAAGGCTCTATTGTTTTCGACATAACTTATCTCGACGATGAACGCGAAAACCCTTTGATTTCACTGCTTCCCACACAAATGACGCTCAAATTTAAAAACAACAACACCATTTCTTTCATCGAAGGATTTTTTGGCGTTTTTAAACTTTCCTACATCACCAACAACGAAATGGGCAAAAATTTTACGCTTTTGCGGCTTATGGACAAAAAATATATTTACGAATCCGACACAACGGGACCGCTTTTTGGGTATGAAAAAATGAAAAATATCGAAGTGCGAAAAAGTACAAAGAAAAAAATTATCGCAGGTTACGAATGTTTCGAAGGCGAAATGAAATGCCCGCAAATTTCTGATTCTGTCATCAAATTTTATTACACCTACGGAATTGACATTGAAAATCCGAATGTTTGTAACCCGTTTAAAAAAATTGACGGCGTTTTGTTGGAATTTCAAGTAAATTTGAACAATATAAATATGCGTTTTGTCGCAAAAAATGTGAAAATCGAGGAAGTTTCGGAATCAGAATTTGAAATCCCAAAAGGTTACAAAACCATAACTATTCAGGAAATGCAAAAAATTATGGAAAGTTTTAACCAATCTACAAAAGATTAAAATGAGTTTAACGAAAAATCAAATTAAATATTTTCATTCGTTACAGGAAAAAAAATTTCGACAGGAACACAACGAATTTCTGGTTGAAGGTTTTAAAATGGTTAACGAAGCGTTGATTTTGAATTTTCATAAACAGTTGAAAATCAAAACGTTGCTGATAGATAAAAATTTTTTATCCCAAATTGAGAAAAAATTTTTGTCAAATATTTCTCAAATTTTTGAAATTTCGTCTCAAGATATTGAAAAAATTTCGAGTTTCAAAACGCCGCAAACTATTGCCGCAGTTATTGAAATTCCACATAAAACGTTGAATATCAAAGAGATAGAAAATTCTTTAACTTTGGTACTTGACCGCGTGCAAGACCCGGGAAATCTCGGAACAATTTTGCGAATTGCCGATTATTTTGGTTTTCAAAACATTGTTGCCTCGCTTGATACGGTTGATATTTTCAATTCTAAAACGATTCAGAGTTCGATGGGGGCAATTTTTCGAGTAAAATTTCATTATTCCGAGTTAACACAATTTTTAACCAATTTTAAAACGCAAAATAATTCAGAAATTTATGGAACATTTCTCGAAGGCGAAAATATTTATCACAAAAATTTGCAGCAAAAAGGTTTAATACTTTTGGGAAATGAATCTGCGGGCATTTCGCAGGAATTGACAAAATTTATTTCGCAGAAAATCTCGATTCCTGCTTTTTCCAAAGAGGCAGAATCGTTAAATGTCGCAATGGCAACGGCTGTTGTCTGTTCAGAATTTAAACGAAGGACAATTTAAAAAAATGTTTAAATTATGGGAAAAGTGATTAATCCTGCCGATTTAACAGATTTAGAAAAATATTTCAAGAATTTTTCTGAATCAGATAGATAAACTTTTCAATTTTGCGGTGAAAAATTATCTATTCGATTCGGATTTTGTCGAATAAAATCTTTCCAACTGTTAAAAGATGTTTTTTTATTAGAAATTTTTTGATACACATGACAAACTGCCGCTCCTAAGGCGTCTGTTGCGTCAAGAGTGGTTGCCGAATCGAAAGAATCTTTGCGAAGTTTTAACATCTCGACTAACATTGCCGCTACTTGCTCCTTCGAAGAGGCTCCGCTTCCTGTTATTGACATTTTAATTTTTCGCGGTGCATACTCAAAAATCGGCAAATTGCGAAACAACGCAGCAGAAATCGCTGCACCCTGAGCACGACCTAATTTTAACAAAACTTGGGCATTTTTCCCGTAAAAAGGTGCTTCGACAGCCATCTCGGTGGGGTTAAAATCGTCTATTAACTGCAAAGTGCGAGAAAATATTTTTTGTAAACGCACATAATGGTCTTCGAATTTTGATAATTCCAACATACCGAGAGTCAATAACGTTATTTTTTTGTCCTTCACCGAGATCAACGCATAACCCATAATACTCGTTCCCGGGTCGATTCCTAAAATTATTTTTTCCACATTTCTCAACAATTTTGAAGTTGCAAAGATAAGAAAAATTTTTGCTTTTTCAAAAATGTTCAGATTTTCAAAAAAAACATAAAAAACGCACCTATGTATATCACAAAATATTTCAAAAAATTGATTTTGGGACAAAAATTGAAAAAATTTTAATTTTTATCTCGTTAATAATCAAGTTGTTGCGAAATAATTTGCAATTAAATACGAAAAAAATAAGGAGAAAAGTAGTTTTTTTTACTTTTGTCGCGGAATTTTAAATTATTAATTAATTAAAATTTGTTCAAAAATGACAAAAAAATTGACTTTTGTATTTTTTGCTGCCGCAATGTTGGCAGGAATGTTATTTATTTTTTCTTGCCAAAAGGATGTTTTCGAAAATTTATCACATTTATAACCCAATTTTTTGTGAAATTCTGATAAATTAAGTTAAAATTTGTGAAATATTTTAATTCTATTTTTGTTTTTCAGGGTTTAGAATGATAGTGGTTGCCACATCTATAATTGAGCAACAATCTTAAAAATTTTGTTTCAACAATTTTCTATTTCAAAATTTTCATTTTGGTGAAAACGAATATAATTTCGCCATTTCTCAATACATTGAGACATATCAAGCGGCAATTCTGAATCAAAAAACATCTCTTTGCGAGTTGCAGGATGAACAAAACCCAAAGACTTCGCATGCAACGCACAACGAGACAAAATTTTAAAACAATTTTCCACAAACTGCCGATATTTCGTAAATGTTGTTCCTTTCAAAATCTGGTCGCCGCCATATTCAGAATCGTTAAACAAAGGATGACCGAGATATTTTAAATGCGCGCGAATCTGATGCGTTCTGCCTGTCTCCAAACGACACTCGACTAACGTAACATAACCAAAACGCTCTAAAACTTTGTAATGCGTAATGGCATTTTTCCCTTCCTCGCCGTTGGGGAAGACAAACATTACTCGCCTGTCTTTGGGATGTCTGCCAATATTGCCTGTTATTGTGCCTTCATTTTTCTCAACATTACCCCAAACAAGAGCGATATATCTGCGAAAAGAAGTTTTCTCAAAAAATTGTTTTGCCAAAAAACTCAACGAAAATTCGGTTTTCGCAATAACCAAAAGTCCCGAAGTATTTTTATCTATTCGATGAACCAATCCTGGACGCATTTCTCCCGAAGCAAATAACGGAATTTCCCGCAAATGAAACGCAAGTGCGTTCACCAACGTTTCTGACTCGTGTCCGAAGGCTGGATGAACTACCATTCCTGCTTTTTTATTGACGACTAATAAACTTTCATCCTCGTAAACAATTTCCAACGGAATATCTTGCACAAGCAAAACATCAGACTTCGGCGGTTTCGGTAATAACAAGATTATCAAGTCATTAGGACGAATCTTATAACTCGATTTTGTTGATTTGTCGTTTACTAAAACGCATTCGGCGTCAATGGCGGCTTGCACTTTGCTGCGTGTTGCGTTTTGTATTTTCGAAGTTAAATATTTGTCCACTCGAATCGGAGATTGCCCTTTTTCAACAACATAACGAAAATGCTCAAATAATTCGTCTGTCATTTCGAGATTCTCTTCCATATGTTCGTTCATAATTTTAAAAATTTTAACGTTTTAACTTTTCCATTTGGAAGTGAAAATCTCAAAAAATATAAACCATTTTTCAAATGTGAAATCGAAATTTGCGTTTCAGAGTCGTTCAAAAAATGCTGCTGAATTTTTCTCCCATATAAATCAAAAATATTTAACTCAATAATTTTATTTTCGAAAATTGTTGAGATAAAAATTTTATCTGAAGCAGGATTTGGAAAAACTTTTATTTCAGAAATTTCATTATTCTGTGGAATGTTAGTCGGCGGAAAATATCTTTTCCCCAATATTGGTCGAATCATTAACGCACCTTTTTTCTTCGAAACTTGCCATTCTCCCGAAATGTTGTAATAAATTTTTTCTTTGGGCTGCCGATTGATGTCAAAACCAACATTTAACATATCTATCGAAGTTTGAGTCCACCCAATATAAAACGTATCGGAGATAAATAATGCAGTATCAAGCACATAGGTGTGATAACGGTTTAATTCTTTTTCGTAAATTGGTCGTTGCCCTTCTTGTTTAAAAATTCTTTGAGCAGGAATTCCTTGCCCTTTGCTATTCCAAATGGTTATGTGAAACGGCTTCCAACTTGCTTTATTGAGTGTTTGGTTAAAATAAATTTGCACTGCCCACAAAGTGTCGGGTTTAAAAGTGAAAAATTTATACGCACACATTGCATTTTGCGTTCCCTCGCCTGTTAGTCCGTAGCCCGATTCGGCACTTCCGTCATCGTAGGCGTAATAATTGAAAAATTTTTGTTGATAAAAAATCGAGTTGTTGATAGTTGAGTCATCCTCGTCTGTAACAAACTTCGCTTCAACTTGAAAAATAGCCGAATCTTGCGGCAAAGTTGGAAAACGATAAAATGACTGTGCTTGATATTTACTGATTTGATTTTTGTTTATTTGGTGAGAACCTGCAAACAACGTATCTACTTTCGAGTTATTTCTCAAATTTTTGAAAATATATTTTAACGAATCAATAGTTTTTCGTGCATTATCATTGTTTCGAAAAGTTACATCAATCGTTTTTCGCATTTTAACGTCAGAGTTATCTCGAAAATGCAAATACGGAATCGATTCATATTCCTCAAGCAGAGACTGCAACGGTTCAATAAACGCAACATCTTTTGGATTTATGTCATTTTGATTTCGATTTTTGTTCAAGTAAACATAATCGATATGCCAAAAATCTGCATTTCCGACCATACTCGGCGAGGTGCTTCCCGAAAGTGAACAGAAATTTTTAAAACGAAACTGAAAACCTTTTTGCAAATAAAGTGTGTCGGTTATGTGAATCATTGCCTGTTTAAATTCTTGATTAGTCGTTCCTGAAACCTGCCAAACGGTTTTCCATTCTTTTGTTAGCGGCGAGAAGAAATCGAGAAGCAATGAATCTTGACCTTCAGGTGCATCGCCCAGACCTTGCGGCTGATAATAAAAACTCAAATAAATTGATTCATCGTCGGGAAAATACAAATTTATCGGCTTCGAAGTCAGAAAATCGGCAGTAAAAAGATTGCCATAACTTGCTTGCGAGTACAAAATGCCGTTTTCATCAACTGCGTCAAGAGTCGCAACCCCAACGGAGATTGCTTTGTCGGGCAAATACGAATTTATATACGCTTTTTTATCTGCCCAAAATTTCTGATTCGGATAAGGATAAGTGTTTGAGAAATCATCGAAAAAAGGCAAATTGAGAGTATCAACAATGAATAAATCTTTCTTTTCTGCGGAATTTTCAGACTGAAAAAATTTAATTTGCGGATTAACATTCGGAAAAATCAATGTTTCTTGAGCAAATAATTTTCCCAAAAAAAGAGAAAATAAAATGAAAACAAATTTTCGAATCATAAAATAAAATTAAAAAATCAATTTTGGGCAAAATTACAATTTTTTTTTGAGAAATAAAGTTTTTTTCGCAAAATTTAGTTTTGAAATTTAAAAATATTTTTTATCTTTGCAACGAAAAATGTTTTTTAAATAAAATTAATAATTTTGTTAATAAAAGTTAATATGATGAGGAAAAAAATTCCGTTAAAAACCGCTTTGTCAATGATTGCGGGTTATGCGAAAGTGCGAATAATTGAACAAATAAAATTAGTCGCATTTATAATTTTGTATCTTATTCTTTTTCAACGGTTTATATTAGGTGTTTCCTTGATGAACGCAGTGGGTATTTCGGGTGGAATTGCGATGGTAATTTTGGGTCTTGCCTTTTTCCTTGACGGACTAATACTCGGTTTAATGCCCTTAGGAGAAAGAGTGGGTGTAAAATTGCCCACGAAAGTAGGAATCATAGCAATTGCCTCCTTCGGAGTAATGCTTGGTTTTGCGGCAACATTAGCCGAGCCTGCCATTAGTGCGCTTCGAGCTGCAGGAGCAGGAGTAACCGCTTGGGATGCTCCGCTTTTATATATGCTTTTGGAGCGAAAAACGGAATGGTTAGTTCTAAGTATTGGAATCGGAGTCGGCGTTGCTGTGGCTGTCGGAATGTTTCGATTTTATTATGAGATGTCAATTAAACCATTTATCTATGTGATTATTCCGTTAGTTTTAACTTTGTCATTTTTCGCAAATTTGAGTGAAAATTTAAGTTCCATTATCGGACTTGCGTGGGATTCGGGTGCCGTGACTACAGGTGCAGTTACCGTTCCGTTGGTCTTGTCGTTAGGAATCGGTGTTGCGAGGGCAGCGAGCAAGAACAAAACCTCAAGCGGCGGTTTCGGTATAATATTGCTTGCTTCTGCTTTTCCAATTTTGAGTGTTTATATCATTGGGTTAATAATGAATTTTTCTGCTCCGAGAGTTACTAATGAGAATCATTTTTTTTCAAAAGAAAATCGCAAAGAGGCGTTAAAATTATTTGAGACCGAGAATGACTTGATTAAACATGCGTTTACTCGCGGAACAGATGTTGGTCGTCGTTCGTTTTTTCAGGATGATAGTCTTTATCACAAAACTTTAATTGATTTGGCAACAAATTCTCAAAAGCAAATTTTGATGTTAGGTGGAATGTCGTTTAACGATTGGATGAATAAAAAAGCTTCTGATTTTGAACGGAAATATATCATTTCTGCTCATTTGAAAATAAATTCTGTGAGTAGTTCAACTTCTGTCGGGATAGTTTTGTTGGAAGAGGGTATTATCTCGATGCGTGCCGTTGTTCCTTTGACTTTGATGTTGTTGTTGGTTTTAGTTTTGTTGTTAAAAGAAAAATTGCGTTACAAAGATGAGTTTGTTTTAGGTATTTCATTTGCCATTATCGGGATGATGTTTTTAACTTCAGGGATTCGTTTAGGTTTAGGTCCTTTGGGGAATCAAGTGGGCGGCGAGTTGCCGCAAGCGTTTAGTAAAATTGAGAAGAAAATCGAGAGTAAAGTTATTCGTAATTTTGATACTTCAATAGTTTTTACGAGTATCGGCGTTGACGGGATAAAGAAACAATATTTTCACCTCACTGATGGGAATAATGTGAATGTTATTGAGTTTAAAAAAGAACATTTTAACAAAGAAAAAAAAATTTATGAACACATCATTACTCGTCCTCCGTTGTTGGGTCCGAATTTGACGTTGTTGGGTATACTTTTAGTGTTGTTGTTTGCCTTCGGAATGGGTTATGGCGCAACAATAGCGGAGCCGGGGTTGAATGCGTTGGGCATAACGGTTGAGGAGTTGACCGTTGGCACAATTAAACGCACTCATATTTTGCAGGTTGTTTCTGTTGGTGTCGGAGTAGGTTTGGTTCTCGGAGTGATACGGATTTTATATAATATTCCTCTTGTTTGGTTTATTATTCCGTGTTACACTTTACTTTTACCTTTGACTTTTATTTCTGAGGAGGAGTTTACTGCTATTGCGTGGGATTGTGGTGGAGTAACAACTGGTCCTGTGACGGTTCCTTTGGTTTTAGCGATGGGTTTAAGTATCGGTACGGAGTTGAATATTGTAGATGGTTTCGGTGTTTTAGCGATGGCTTCTGCTTGTCCGATTGTTACCGTTTTATTATTTGGTTTATATTCTCGTGCGCATCAGGAGAAATTAGTTAAACAAGAAAAAGGATTGGAATAATTATGTTAGTCGAAAAAAATAGCGAAAATGTGTTTTCTCCTTCTCGTGAAGTTTGGAGAACACAGATGAAAAGAGGTATTTACTCGCCGCACCGCGTTAGTCGGATTACGTGTATTGTGAATAAATTGTTTAGTGATAAAATAGCGGAGTATATTTTCAAAATGGGAGTGAATTCTGCGTTTGTTGAGTCGGGAAGAACGGTTCGCGAGTATGTTCAATCTCGTACTTTTAGGATATTTGGTTCAACGACAAAAATGCAAAATACGCCTGTTGATATTTTTCGTTTTACGGTTCATCGCCGCGATGCGCGTTTAGCAACGGATTATTTAACGAAAGTTGGTGAGTTTCAAGTTCCGGGGAGAGGAATGATTTTTTATCAAGATTTAATCGAGTTCACCAAGAAAGAACAAATTTATTTGAATCTTGAGGAGTCGGAGTCAAAATTGGAGGATTCTCTTTATGTAAATAAACTTTCGTATGTTGTCTGTGTTTTGTCTGTTCAAGGAATGGGTGATAAAATTGCGAAACTTGCATTAGATTTAGGTATTTGCGTACCTTTAATTACACATAGTTCGAGTTCCGACCTTCGCGACCAATTAGGTTTGATTCGTATTACAATTTCACCTGAAAAAGAAGTTGTACATTTAATTATGCCTGAGCAGGATTCTGAAAATATTATAAAACTTTTACTCGAAGAAGGAAAATTAGACCGTCCCGGACGTGGATTTATTTACAAAACTCCTGTTAGTTTCGGGTTAATAGACGGAAGATTGCGTATTGGGAAGCAGGAATATGCTGCGAGTATTGAACAAATTATCACTGCTATTGACCAGTTGAAGGGGAATACAGCTTGGCGAAAGCGTTTTGATATGTTTGAGTCTGAGAAAATGCAGAAAAATCTTTGGTTGCCCAATGATAATTGCGAGATTTCGTTAGTTACTGATGAGGATAATATCGATTCGTTGAAAAGTGCAGGAATGAAAGCAGGAGCAACGGGTTCGACGGTTGCGAGAGTAAAAATTCTCATTCCAAACCCCAAGCGGCAAAAACTTTCGTCATTGGTAACTAGCAATTTTTGCGTAACTGCTCAGAAAACAGATGCTGTTGTCGATGCGTTGTTGCAAAAAAGTGCTGTCGGAGTGAAGTTTTCTGAGCGAATACAGGTTTTAGATTCACCTGCGGCATACATTTATACTTTGTGAATTACCCGTTTGCTGCTGACGTAGGGGCTTCTTAGCATTGTGCCAAGAACTTTTCTTGGTTCTTCGATAGTGTGCTTTTTAGGTTTCTTGCGAAACGGTCATCCACAGCGGCTATCTCCCCAAGCGTAACTTCGGAACATTCCATTCCTAGAAAGAACATAGAGATAACTTGGTTATCGTTATCAGCGGCAAAGGTAAACATTTTTTTCGAAAAAACAAATTTTTTCAATGTTTTTTTCTTTTTTTTTCAAACAAATTTTTATCCCCTTTGCTAAAGACAAAGGGGATTTAGAATTTAGTTAAAACCCTTTCTCTTGCGAGAAAGAGTTTTTCTTTGAAAAAAATTGTGAAAAAGCAATTTTTTTGTGAAAAAATTTTCGTGTTTTTGCTGCAAAAAATAAAATTGTTTTATAGAAAAACCTGAGAAAATTACTTTTCAAACTGCCAATTGTCGGGAGAATCCTGTTTAAATTTAATTGGAAAGATGTTTAATTTTTTTATTCGCCGTTCATAGAAATTAAAAATTCTTCGTTGTTTTTGCTGCGAATCATTTTGTCTCGCAAAAATTCCATAGACTCGACAGAAGTCATATCGGTTAAATAATTTCGCAAAATCCACACTCGATTCAAAGCATCTTTGTCAAGCAAAAGTTCTTCTCGTCTCGTACTTGACGCATTGATATCAACTGACGGATAAACTCGTTTGTTCGAAAGTTTTCTATCTAACTGCAATTCCATATTTCCTGTTCCTTTAAATTCCTCGAAAATTACTTCGTCCATTTTTGACCCTGTGTCGATGAGGGCGGTTGCGATAATGGTCAAAGAGCCTCCGTTTTCGATATTTCTCGCTGACCCAAAAAATCTTTTGGGTTTGTGCAACGCATTTGAGTCTACGCCGCCGGACAATACTTTTCCCGATGCGGGAGCAACCGTGTTATAAGCGCGTGCCAAACGCGTGATAGAATCGAGCAAAATTACGACATCATGTCCGCATTCGACTAATCTCTTTGCTTTTTCCAAGACGATATTCGCAACTTTTACGTGTCTTTCGGCGGGTTCATCGAATGTTGATGAGATAACCTCCGCTTTGACGCTTCTTTCCATATCTGTAACCTCTTCGGGGCGTTCATCAATTAACAAAATAATTAAATACACCTCTGGATGATTATCTGCTATTGCATTTGCAATTTCTTTTAGCAAAACGGTTTTTCCCGTTTTGGGCTGTGCGACAATTAAACCTCGTTGCCCCTTGCCGATGGGGGCAAACAAATCAAGAATTCGCATTGACAAAATCGCATTATGACCGTTTCCTGTTAAATTAAACTTTTCCGTAGGAAATAACGGTTTGAGATAATCAAACGGAATTCTATCTCGAATAAAATCAGGACTTCTGCCGTTTATCTCTTCAACTTTTACCAATGGGAAATATTTTTCATTTTCCTTCGGTGGACGAATGATTCCTCGCACTACATCGCCTGTTTTTAACCCAAAAAGTTTAATTTGAGATTGCGAAACATAAACGTCATCGGGAGAATTGAAATAATTATAATCTGCTGAACGCAAAAAACCGTATCCGTCTTGCATAATTTCGAGAACGCCGTCAACAGAAACGATGCCTTCGAATTCAGAATTTCGGTCAATATTTTTTTTGTCGTTATTTTTTTGGAGATTTTGTGGTTTTTGCAGTTGATTTTTCTCTGGGAAAGGTTTTTTTTCTTGCGAAGGAGGTTGCGAATTTTTTTTCTCTTTAAGAGAAATATCCTTTTCTTTGCGTAAATTAGGAATAATTTTTTCTTGCTTAGATTTTTCTGTTTCGTTTTCGACTAAAACGGTTTCAAAATCATTTTCAGGTGGATTTTTTGTAATTTTTTCTTGTTTTTTAACTTTTTGCACAGGAATAATCTCTTCTGTTTCTTCAAAAATAGTCTGAAAAGTATCATCAAGGAGATTTTTTTCTTGCTTTTGGGTTTTATTTTCCTCTTCGGGAGAAGTTTGTTGTTTGTCAAGAATTTTATTGATTAATTCTTGTCGTTTAATTGCGTCTGCGTCTTTGATATTGAGGTTTTTCGCAATACTTCGCAATTCTGAAACGAGTTTTTTGCTCAATTCGAAAAAGTTATACATAAAAAAGTGGTTAGAAACGTTATTAAAAAACGTTTTGGCTGATTTTTTTGAGAAAATGTTTGTGGGAGAGAAAAATTGTGTGTGAAAATTTAGAAAAACCCGCCCTTGAGAAGTGCGAAAATTGAGTTTTTCTAGGGCGGGATGAGAAAATATGAAGACAAATAATTATTTGATTTCGACCTCGGCGCCTGCTTCAATGAGTTGAGCCTTGATAGATTCAGCGTCTTCTTTGGTAGTTTTTTCCTTCACTGCCTTTGGAGCTGCGTCAACCAATGCTTTAGCTTCTTTTAAGCCCAAACCTGTGATGTCTTTTACAATTTTCACAATTTGCAGTTTTGCTCCACCTGGGTGTTTGAGAATTACGTCGTACTCATTTTTTTCTTGAGCAGCAGCGGCGCCTTCAGCGGCACCAGCTCCAGCAGCGGGAGCAGCGGCGATAACAGCGGCAGCAGCGGGTTCAATACCGTAATCTTTTTTGAGAATATCTGCCAATTCGTTAACTTCTTTTACTGTCAAATTGACTAATTGTTCAGCAAGTGCTTTTAAATCTGCCATGATTCGTATGTGATTAAAAAAGGTTTGACTTGAGATTTGTGTTTTTTTGAAAAAAAATTATTGTTCACGTTCTGCGAGTGCCTTAACCAGACCCGCAATGGTATTGCCTCCTGACTGCAACGACGAGATAACGCGTTGAATTGGAGATTGTAATAAACCAATAACCTCGCCGATAAGTTCGTTTTTCGATTTTAAACTCATCAAAGTTTCCAATTGATTATCACCAACAAAAACTGATTCCTGTACGTAAGCTGCTTTTAACAAAGGTTTCTCGTGTGTTTTGCGAAATTCTTTGATTAATTTTGCAGGTGTTGTACTCTGGTCGGTAATCATTATTGAGGTCGGATAATTCAAAGTCGGATACAAAGTTGCGACTTGTTTGTTGGAGCGTTCTAACGCTTTTTTGAGCAAAGTATTTTTTACTACGACCAATTCCACTTCCTTAGAATAGCACAAACGACGTAAATCGCCTGTATCTTTTGCATTCAAATTTGAGATGTCAGTAAGGTAAAATGTGGTTGCATTATTCAATTTTTCTGTCAACTGTTCAATGATGACATTTTTTTCCTCTTTTCTCATTGTTTTTTATGGATTAGTCGTCAATACTTCGTGTGTCTACCTGAATGCCAAGACTCATTGTACTCGAAACGTAAATCGATTTTACATAAGTTCCTTTGGCAGCAGCAGGTTTTAACTTGTTAATTGTGTGTAAAAATTCGCGAATGTTGTCGATAAGTTTGTCAGGCGTAAACGAAACTTTTCCCACCGAAGAGTGAATTATCCCGTATTTATCAACTTTGAAGTCAATTTTTCCTGCTTTAACTTCCTTAACTGCTTTTCCAATTTCCATTGTAACAGTTCCGCTTTTGGGATTCGGCATTAAACCTCTTGGACCGAGAATTTTGCCCAAAGGACCAACCTTGCCCATAACATTCGGAGAAGTGATAACAACGTCAATATCAGTCCAGCCGCCTTTAATTTTTTCGATAAAATCGTCTAAACCAACGTAATCTGCTCCAGCTTGACGTGCTTCTTCTTCCTTGTCGGGAGTGCATAAAACCAATACTCGTTTCTCCTTGCCTGTGCCGTGAGGAAGAGTAACAATACCTCGAACCATTTGGTTAGCTTTGCGAGGGTCAACACCAAGACGAACATCTAAATCCACAGAAGCATCAAATTTTGTCATCGTAATTTCTTGGACTAATTTTGAAGCATCTTTGAGTGAATAATTCTTCCCTGGTTCGATTTTTTGCAATGCCAATTTTCTTTTGCGAGTTAATTTTGTCATAATTGCAAATTTCCTAAATGTTTGAGATAATTACGTTATTTTAACGGAGAAGTGCCTGTTACGGTGATTCCCATACTGCGAGCTGTTCCTGCAACCATCGACATCGCCTTTTCAACTGTAAAGCAATTCAAATCGGGCATTTTGTCCTCGGCAATTTTGCGTACTTGTTCCCAAGTAACACTGCCTACTTTGACGCGATTCGGGTCGGAAGAACCTTTCTTTACCTTTGAAAATTCAATTAATTGTATTGATGCAGGAGGCGTCTTAACAACAAAATCGAAAGATTTATCGTTATAAACGGTGATAATGACAGGTAACACCTTTCCTTGTTGCGCTTGTGTGCGGGCATTGAATTGTTTGCAAAACTCCATAATATTCACTCCCTTGGAACCCAAAGCGGGACCAACAGGAGGCGAAGGATTTGCCATTCCGCCCTTGATTTGTAATTTTACAAATCCTACAACTTCTTTTTTTGCCATAGTGCGAAAACTCTTTTTTTGTCTTTCGATGCTTTCAAAATAAATACGAATCAAAAACTTTCGAAGGAAGCAATTATATTGTTGTCAAAGATTCTTGATTTTTATCTTTTCGAATGCGGGGGCAAAGGTAAAACATTTTTTCAATATACAAACATTTTCTCCAAAAATTTTTTATTTTTTTGAAAAAATTTTTTTTAACTCATTTTTTTCACATTTTAACAGTAAAATAACTTTTTTTCTTGAAATTTTTTATTTTTCAAAAAAAATATTTATCTTTGCACAATTTTCACTATATTTTATTTTCATTAAAATTCAGTAAATTTATGAGAAAAACAATCTCTTTGCTTTTAGTTTTGGTCGGAATATTTCTCTTTAATTCCAAAACTTTCGGTCAACTTCTTTTCGAAGAAAACTTCGATTATCCCGTTGGCGATTCGTTAACTATTCACGGTTGGGTGCAAACGGGCTCAAGCATTGTAAACCGAATTTGCGTAACCGACAACAATCTTGCGTATGCGAATTATTTGTCCATCACGGGCAAATCGGCGGGCATGACAAAAACGGGGCAAGACGTTAAACATTCGTTTACAACGCAAACTTCAGGAAGTGTTTATGCTGCGTTTTTAGTAAAAGTTGATTCTGCCAACGCAACTGGCGATTATTTCTTACATTTTAACGAATCTCTTCTCAGTTCAACAAATTTTCGAGGGAAAGTTTTTGTGAAAAAAGATGCCGCTTCAGATAATATCGCCTTCGGCATTTCGAAAGGTAAAAATGTGGCAGACGCAACGTTCACCAATTTCGATTATTCTCTCGGAACAACGTATCTTTTAGTTGTGAAATATACGTTTAACGCTGGAAGTTCGGATGACCAAGCATTTTTGTTTGTCAATCCAACCGATTCTGTTACCCCAACTCTCACCGCTGCAGATGTTGCAACTTCAACAGATATTGCAGATATTACTTTTGTTGCTTTGCGTCAAGGAAATGCTTCGAATGCTTCTGTTCAAACTGTTGACGGAATCAGAGTCGGGACAAATTGGGCAGATGTTTTACCATCAGGATCAGTTGTTGCTGTTACAGGAGTAATTCTTGATACCGATTCTTTTGTTTTGAATATTACTGGAACACAACAATTAACGCCGACAATTTCTCCTGCGAATGCGACAAATCAAAATGTTACATGGGCAACATCAAATGCTTCGATAGCAACCGTTTCGAATACTGGTTTAGTTACTGCAGTTGCTGAAGGAAACGCAACAATTACGGTTACAACGCAAGACGGAAACTTTACAGCAACTTGCGTAGTAACGGTTATATTTGGAAATATTTCTGTTACGGGGGTAAGTTTATCTCCAACAACTTTAACATTAAACGAAG
>DYQK01000077.1:0-1379 GCA_020719385.1 Rikenella microfusus
CTAAGAAGCCCCTTTGTCAACAGCAAAGGGGTAATTCACCGCAACATTTTTCCATTACAAAAGTGATACGTTTTGATTGGGCAATGAAAACCATTTTGCGAGATAAAAAGTTATCTCGATAAGCATTTTGTATTTCGATCTTGGTCCGTCTGATGATTATCTCTATCACGGCGAAATGGTTTTCAAAGAAATGAATAATCAGAAAGTGGTTAAATTTCGTCAGAAAGTGTTAGCAAAAGATGAGAAAACAGGCGAGATTAAACGCAAATTAGCGAAGAAAGATATTTTTCCTGAATATTATTTCATCATTGTTAACCGTTACCCGAATGTTTTGAAGAAAAAAATTGATGAATGGGTTTATATGTTCAAGAATAATGAAGTTGGCGACAACTTTTCTTCGAAAAATATTGACAAGGCAAAGCAGCGTTTAGTGGACTTTCGCTAGCAGAAATCGAAAATTTAGATTAATTTTTTTTCAAAAATATTTTTTTTTTGAAAAAAATTATTAACTTCGAAGCGTTAAATTTAATTAAATTTTTATGGAAAATTTCACAGAAAAACACGAAAATGTTGGAAATTTTTACAGCACACAACTTTTACCTCGTTTTTGGGAACTCACAAATGAAAACCAAATCCATATCGGATATTGGGAAGGCGTACAAATCGGCGGCGATGCTTCTGTCGGAGCAAAAAAATTAACTGACTTAATGCTCGGCAAAGTCGAAATCCGAGCAGGAGAAAAATTTATTGACATCGGTTGCGGCTACGGCGTTCCAGGCGTTTTACTCGCCAAGATGAAAAATTGCGAAATTGACGGAATCACCGCAAGCGATTATCAACTCGATTTAGCAAAAAAATTAGTTGAAAAGGAAAATTTGCAGGGAAAAGTTCGTTTTCAACTCGCAGACGCATTAGCACTTCCTTACGCAAATGAAAGTTTCGATGGAGGTTGGTTTTTCGAATCCATTTTTCACATGGGACACACCGAAGCACTCAAAGAAGCACACAGAGTCTTGAAATCTGGGGCAACATTAGCCATTTCAGACTTCCCAAAACTCAGCGGAATGACTACTGAAGACCGACAATATTTAAAAGAAATTAGTTTATTCACAACCATTGTCTCGATGGACGAATATCCTAAATTATTAGAGTCTTGCGGCTTTGAATTTATTGACATTCTTGACATCGGCAAGAATGTTGTTGCTCCTTCTTGGGCTTGTTATCACGTTGCTTTGGAGAACAATAAACAAATTTTTCTCGACATGGCAGGAGAAGATGGCTACAAATTCTTGAAAAAAACAATTGTTGAATTTGAGAATGTTATTGTTCGTGCCTTGGGATATTGTGTCGTTCGCGCTCGCAAAAAATAATTTTTCTGC
>DYQK01000077.1:1479-16308 GCA_020719385.1 Rikenella microfusus
AAAATTCTGTCAGAATTTTGTTTTTCTCTTATTTTTTCAGCCATTCAATTGCTTTTTCTCGCGTATCAAAAAAGACCACTTGAAATTCTTTGCCTTTTTCCTCGTCCATAAGTTGTTCAATGGAAACGTTTACAAAAAAATCAGTCGGAACAATGTAAGCAATTTTTCTTATTCCCGATGCCAAATATTGAGGAAAAATATTTTTATCTGTCCACTCTTGAACTTGTGGAGAAATAACAAATTGAAAATTCAAAGTACTTGCTAATAAACCGCGTACTTTCATTTTTTCAGCATTTTGTGCTATTGCTGTAAATTCGTTTTTGCATTCTTCTTCAGTCATTCGTACATTTTGGTCTGTCCAAGTTTGCTCATTTATGTTTAAATCAGCAAGATAATCAATCATCAAATATTTACTTTCGTAAATTCTCATAGAAATTTAGTTTTTTAGTTTAACAATAGTGCAAAAGTAAAAATAATTTCGAAATAAAAAAAATATTTTACACAATTTTCTTTTTTTTCGAAAAAAATTGGTACTTTCTGAATGAAAAAGTACCAATTGAATGAAAAATTTAAAAATTATCTCGGTTTGCGGCTAAGATTGTGTTTTGTAACAAAATCATTTAAAACATCAGTGAGATTTGGTGAACCAATTTCTTGCAAATCATAATACACGCGAGTATATGGTTTATTGATTTTAACGATTCTGCCCAAATCTATTGGTGTTGCGACAATAACTGCATCGCAGTAAGTGTTGTTGATGGTTGCTTCGAGGTCTTTGAGTTGTTCGTCTCCGTAGCCCATTGCGGGGAGTAATGTTCCGATGTTGGGGTAAATTTTGAATGTCTCAGACAATTTTCCTACGGTGAAAGGTCTTGGGTCGACTAACTCGCTTGCTCCGAAACGTCTCGCAGCAACAATTCCTGCTCCGATTTTCATTTCTCCGTGAGTCAATGTTGGTCCATCTTCAATAACCAACACTCTTTTTCCCTTGATAATGTTTGGATTATCAACGCGAATCGGAGATGCTCCATCAATAACGGTTGCTTTGGGATTTACCTTCTCAATATTAACTCGAACGGTTTGTATTCCTTCGGGAGACGCGCTGTCCATTTTATTGATGACGACTACATCAGCCATTCGAAGTGTTGCTTCTCCGGGATAATACATCAACTCGTGTCCTGGACGGTGTGGGTCAACTACGGTCACCATTAAGTCGGGTTTGAAAAACGAAAAATCGTTATTTCCTCCGTCCCACAAGATTACGTCACAGCCGCTTGGGTCTTGCTCCGCTGTACGCAAAATTGCTTCATAATCGACACCTGCATAAATGACATTTCCGCGAACTACGTGTGGTTCGTATTCTTCCATTTCTTCAACGGTGCAGTCGTGTCTTTTTAAATCTTCAACGGTTGCGAAACGTTGAACTTTTTGAGCAACTAAATCGCCATAAGGCATTGGATGTCGCACCGCAACAACTCTCAACCCTTTTTCCATCAAAATTTCGATAATTTTGCGAGAAGTTTGACTCTTACCGCAACCTGTTCGAATTGCTCCGACAGCAATAACGGGTTTTGTACTTTTTAATTGCGTATCGCCAGGACCGAGAAGTAAAAAGTTTGCTCCAGCAGCATTGACTATTGAACTCAGATTCATTACGCGTTGATAAGGCACATCGCTGTAGGCGAAGACACAAATATTTACGTTTAATTCGCGAATTAAACGGGGCAATTCTTTCTCGTCATAAATCGGAATACCATTGGGATAATCTTTCCCTGCTAACTCGACAGGATATTTGCGACCATCAATATCGGGAATTTGAGCGGCTGTAAAAGCGACTACCTCAAAATTCTGATTTCCACGATAATAAGTATTAAAATTGTGAAAATCCCTTCCCGCAGCACCGATAATAATAACGTTTCTCTTAGACATACGGTTAAACTTTTGTTATTTTTTGTGCTGCAAAGATAAATTTGATTAAATGATATAAAAAATGTTAAGTAACATCTTTTTTTTTACTAACTTATTTATTTTCAACACTTTAAACTTAATTTTTCTTTTTAAAAAAAGATGTTTAATAACATCTTTTTCGTAACTCTTTCATTATCAATCAATTAGCAAATTATGTTGAGACAATTTTCGATATAAAGTCCGTTCAGAAATACCTAATTCTTGGGCAACTTTCTTTCTGCGCCCCTTGTGTTTGGCAAGTGCTTTTTTGATTAAATCAACTTCATTTTCGACAAACGAAAGCGGCTCTTCCTTGATTTCTTCGGTATCTTGAATGTTTTCCTGCACCGAATTATAAGACGAAACATAAGATTTATCCTCGACAAATGTATCTTCTTTGTAAACTTTTTTCACAAAAGTTGCTTCCTCCTCGGTGCGAACAGAATCGGGATAACGCATCAAAAAATCGCGAATAATTTTTTTTAAATCGTTAATTTCGTTTCGCATTTTAAAAATTTCGAATATAAATTCGTTGTTAAGACGTCCCGAAATATCGTTTTTCAAAAGAACGGGCAACTTCGTTTCCTCAAAAATCGGCAAATATTGTCTTAATTTTTCGACAGAAATCTCGCGGTTTCGTTCTAAAATCGAAATTTGTTCCGTGATATTTTTCAACTGACGAATATTTCCTGGAAAACGATAATTTATTAAAAGTTGTTGCGACTCAAAAGTTAAACTAATCGGCGGCATCTGATATTTCTCGGCAAAATCTTGAGCAAACTTGCGAAATAATAAAATTATGTCATCTTTTCTCTCGCGCAACGGCGGAATTGTGATGGGAACGGTATTTAAACGGTAATACAAATCCTCGCGAAACTGATTCTCGCCAATTAAACGCAAAATATTTACATTCGTTGCTGCGACAACGCGAACATTCGTTTTTATCACTTTCGAAGAACCAACGCGTATAAATTCGCCTGTCTCCAAAACCCGCAGCAAACGTACTTGCGTTGAAAGAGGCAATTCTGCCACCTCGTCAAGGAATATTGTTCCGCCGTCTGCCACTTCGAAGTAACCTTTTCTGCTTTCATGCGCACCTGTGAACGCACCTTTCTCATGTCCGAATAATTCCGAATCGATAGTTCCCTCAGGGATTGCTCCGCAGTTGACGGCGATATAATTTTTGTGTTTTCGAATGCTTAGTTCGTGAACGATGTGTGAAAAAATTTCTTTTCCTGTACCGCTTTCTCCTGTGATTAAAACGGATAAGTCTGTTGGGGCGACTCTTGCCGCTACATCAATAGCCCGACCTAACGCAACCGAATTTCCGATGATTCCGAAACGTTGTTTAATTTTCTGTACGTCCATAATTTTCGAGAAAATGTATTAAAAACTTTGTTAACTCGTTGATTGCCAAAGGAATATTCCATAATTTTTCGTTTCTTTTTTCGACAAAATTTGAGATACTTCGAACTGCGAAAAACGAGAAATCTTGGTGCAAAGATACATAAAAAAACGCAGCTCCTTCCATCGTTTCGATGTCGGCGTTAAATTTTTTTTCCAAAAACTCAATATTTTTTTCGTTTCCGTGTGCTGTGTTTGAAGTTAAACCTTTGATTTTCAATAAATTAAAATTAGAGATATTGGGATTTTTTAATTTTCCATCAACAAAAGGAAATTCCTTAGGATTTTGTAAGTTTTTTTCAAAAACCGTGAGAAAAGAATCTGAAAATTCGATTCCCCAATCGGAAAATTCCTCTTCAATAACTTCGACAACCTCGCCGATAGGAATATTTTTGTTAAAACTACCTGCTATTCCGACATTTAACGCAACATCATAATTTTCTTGTGAACAAATTTTTGTCAAACGAAAAACGGTTGGAATAATTCCGACTCCAGTAATTAAAATATGAATCTCGAAGTTAAAATATTGATAAACAAAGAGATAAGAATAAATTTCGCGTATAAATTTTAAATTTTTACAAAAAAATTTCACTTCGGAAAATGTTGCGGCAGAGATTAAAATTTTTTTTCTCATTTCTTTTTGCGGCAAAGATAGAAAAAATTTCGAAAAAAATAAAAACTAAGATAAACAAAATAACTGTTCTTCTAAAATTTTGTTCATAACTCAAAAATTTGTTTACAAAAATAAAAAAATAATTGAAAAAATGAAATTTTGTGAAAAAATTTGGTTATTTAAAAAAAATTGTTTACATTTGCCCGTTTTACAACTTTTGTTTTCTTTTGAAAAAGTTTTTCTCAAAAAAAATTTATAAAAAAAACTCGGTATGTTGGATTTAGTTAGAGCAAAAGCCCAAAAATGGTTAGAGGGCAATTTCGATGAAACCACCAAGCAACAGGTTCGCAATCTTTTGGAAAATAACGAATCAGAACTTGTTGAGTCGTTCTATAAAGATTTAGAATTCGGTACAGGCGGTCTGCGCGGAATTATGGGCGTAGGGACAAACCGAATGAATATTTACACCATCGCAATGGCAACTCAAGGACTTTGCAATTATTTGAAAAAAAATTTCACACATCTCTCACAAATCAAAGCCGCTATTGCCTGCGACACCCGAAATAACAGCGCTTTATTTGCAGAAACAACAGCCAATGTCTTCTCTGCAAATGGAATTAAAGTTTATCTTTTCGAAAGTTACCGACCAACTCCCGAATTATCCTTTGCCATCAGACATCTCGGCTGTCAGACAGGAGTGGTTGTTACCGCCTCACACAATCCCAAAGAATACAACGGTTACAAAGCATATTGGGATGACGGCGGGCAAGTTACAGAACCTCACGATACGAATATTATTCAAGAAGTGCAAAAAATCAAAGGTATTGATGAAGTTTTGATGCAACCAAATCCTGCTTTGATAGAAAATATCGGGAAAAATATTGACGAAATTTATCTCTCAAAAGTTCTCGCTCTCGCACTTTCTCCGAAAGCAATAGAGTTGAACCGAGAAATGAGAATCGTTTATACACCTTTGCACGGAACGGGTGGAAAACTTGTTCCAACACTTTTGCAGCGTCTCGGCCTCGCAAATGTCTCGCTTGTCAACGAACAAATGATTCCTGACGGCAACTTCTCAACCGTAAAATCTCCTAATCCTGAAAACGCCGAAGCATTACAATTAGCAATAAAAAAAGCCTTCGAGGTAAACGCAGAGTTGGTTTTTGCCACAGACCCTGACGCAGACAGAGTGGGCGTTGCCATTCGAAACGATGTCGGAAATTATATTTTATTGAACGGAAACCAAACAGGTTCAATATTGATTTATTACCTTTTGCATCGCTGGTCGGAATTGAGAAAATTGACAGGAAAAGAATATGTCGTTAAAACTATTGTTACTACCGAGTTAATCCGAGATATTGCGTTCAAATACAATGTCGAAATTTTCGATGTCCTAACAGGTTTTAAATATATTGCCGAGATAATTAAGAAAAATCAAGGAATAAAAACCTTTGTCGGCGGCGGAGAAGAAAGTTATGGTTACTTGGCAGGTGAATTTGTGCGAGACAAAGACGCCGTAATGGCTTGCGGGTTAATTGCCGAGGCAGCGGCTTGGGCTAAGACGCAGCACAAAACTCTCTACGAACTTTTGATGGACATTTTTGTCGAATTTGGAATGTACAAAGAGAAATTGTTAAACATTACCAAAGAAGGAAAATCAGGTGCAGAGGAAATCGAAAAAATGATGGACGATTATCGAAACGACCCACCTTTGATTATCAACGACTCGCAAGTTATTTTGATTCGAGACTACTTCACTCGCAAAGAATCAAATATGTTGAAAGGAAGTCAAAGAGATATTGCGTTGCCACAGTCAAATGTGTTGCAATTTTTCCTCGAAGACAGCTCAATAATTACAATTCGACCCTCAGGCACTGAACCTAAAATAAAATTTTATTTCAGTGTAAAAACGAAATTAAAAGACCGAAAAACTCTTGACGCAACAAGCAAACTTCTCGACGAACGAATCGAAAAAATCATTGCGTCTTTGAAGTTAAAATAAAAATATTCCTCTAACACAAAAACTGTCGTGCTTCGAAAAAAGTGCGACAGTTTTTTTCTAAATCGAAAAATTTATGCAAGGAATAGGAAAAATTATCCTCTTTTTGGGAGCAATATTAGTCGCAACAGGACTCATTATCGTTTTTTTGGGAGACAAAATGACTTGGTTCGGCAATTTGCCCGGCGATATTCACTATAAAAAAGATAAATTTCAAATTTATGCTCCTTTGGCAAGTATGCTTTTATTGAGTCTTGTCTTGGGACTAATCATGTGGATTGCCCGCAAAATTATGGAATAAGCGGCAATTTATTAGAAACCAATGTGCCTGTTTTCTCTCCCGATGTTGCTTTTTTGAGATTTCCCTCAACATTCATATTGAAAACCAATATCGGCAATTCATTCTCGCGGCACAAAGTGAAAGCAGTTAAATCCATAATATTTAACTCTTTTTCATAGACTTGGTCGAAAGTTATGAAATCAAATTTTGTCGCAGTTGGATATTTCTCGGGGTCTGCGGAATAAATCCCATCAACTCTTGTTCCTTTCAAAAGTAAATCGCAATTTAGTTCAATAGCGCGAAGTGCGGATGCAGTGTCGGTGGTAAAAAACGGATTTCCTGTGCCGCCAGCCAAAATGGCAACTTTCCCTTCCTGCAGTGCGGCTATTGCGTCATTTTGATTAAAGCGTTTTCCGACAACTTCCATCGAAAAAGATGTGAAAACAACGGCTTTTTGTCCGATAGACTCAAACGCAGACTGAAGGGCAAGACTGTTTATGGTTGTTGCTAACATTCCCATATAATCACCTTTTACTCTGTCAAAACCTTTTTTCTCGCCTGCGAGTCCGCGAAAAATATTTCCACCACCGATAACTATTCCCACTTGCGTTCCTAAATCAACAACTTCCTTGATTTGTCGAACATAACAAAGCAATTCCTCGGTGTCAATTCCTTGTTTCGCGGCACCTGCTAACGATTCACCGCTTAGTTTTAATAAAATTCGTTTATACTTAGGCATAAAATTACAATTTTCAGGAATATTTCTCAAAAAAATATTCCTGCAAAAATAATAAAATTTTTCCGAAAACCATATCGAAAAAATTAGAGAAATTTATTTTTCCGAAAATTTTTTCTTACTTTTGCGAAAAATTTTTTTAATGAAAACTTTTATTCAAGAATCAACGCTTTATCCCGATATTATTGAATATCTCAAGCAAGAAGGATTAAGTGCCATCGGCGAAACGAAAATTCAGGAATCGCAACAACGCCCCGACATTCTTTTCGAATTTGCAGAACACTCCTTTGTTGTTGAAGTGAAACTCGACGAGCAAAAAATTATTCCGTCAGCCATTGCACAGGCAAGAAAATATGCAGAACAACTCGGCACAGAAAATTCTGTCGTGCTTGTTTACCCGATAAAATTGAAAAACCAACAAGTTCACAGCCCCGAATTGTTGCGGGAAATCGTTTTAAATACAGAAATTTTTGTTTCCTCGTGTTCACCGAGATTGGCAAAAGATTTGCAACAAATTACGCTCATCGAATTTGTTAAAATTTTAAAAATTAATTTTGCAGACGAAAAAATCAAAGTGGATTTCGAATCGACAGTGAATCGAATTAATGCATTTATTCGAAATCTCAACGACAACATCGAATATATAAATAACGAAAGTCTTGTGGAAGAAGTGGTAGACAAACTCGAATTATTTGCCGCTATTGGTGATTTCAAAGACAAAGAATCGGCGTTAAAACAGGTTTTGCATCTCGCTTCATTTTTGTTGTTTAATCAAGTTCTTTTTTATCACATTTTTCAACGAAAAACGGAAACTCAAATCGCTGAACTCGTTGATATTAAACAAGTTAAAGATGTGCAAAAATTTTTCGATGCCATTCAACTTGTTGATTATAAAATGATTTATCGCGTCAATATTCTCGGACATGTTCCAAATAAAACGCCGATTATTCAGATTTTGAACGAATTAATTGGCGGAATAAAGTCGTTGTATGCCGAACATATCACTCACGATTTGGCAGGAAGGTTTTTTCACGAATTAATCCCTTTCGAAGTGCGAAAAGTGCTTGCGGCGTTTTACACGCACCCAAATGCCGCCGATTTTCTCGCAGGTTTAGTTATTGGAAATGCTGAAGATTCGATTATTGACCCCGCTTGCGGAAGCGGAACTTTGCTTGTCGCTGCCTATAAACGAAAACAATTTCTCTACGAAAAAATGTATGGCTTTGCTAATCAAGCAGTTATGCACAAAAATTTCGTTGAAAATGAAATTACAGGAATCGACATAATGCCTTTCGCCGCACATATTTCGACCATCAATCTTGCGATGCAAAATATCGAGCAAATTACGAATTACGTAAGAATTGCAACAAAAGATTCTCTCGATATTGCGAAGGCAACTTATCATCGACAACGTTTCGAAGCCGAAGGAATCGACACAGAAACATTTGCCGAAACGATTCAAAACGTAATATTTCAAATTTATGACCAAAAACCAACATCAAAATATGGGGCAATAAACGCTGACGGGCAAGCATCCAATTTCAAAATTTTCCCCGTTGATGCGGTAATAATGAATCCGCCATATTCGGACAGAGAAAAAATGCCGCAAAAATGGCTCGACAAGTTAAATAATAACGAATTATTGAATTTGTATTCGGGAAATTTAGTGAATTTATGGGGATATTTTATGATTCTTGGCGATTCGTTGTTAAAAGAGAACGGTTTGATGGGACTCGTTATTCCAATAAATTTTGCGCGCGGCAAGGCAGTTGAGAAAGTAAAGGAATTTATTTTCAAAAATCACACAATTCGATATATTGTTAAACCTGTCGGCGATTTGGCATTTTCTGAAGACGCATTTTTCAAAGATATTTTGTTCGTTACAGAAAAGAAAAAACCTGAAGCAAACGACATTTGCAAAATTGTTTATTTCAAAAGTAGCATTCGCAAGTTTAAAAATGAGGATATTCCGAAGTTGTACACAAAAATTCGCAAAGCACAAAATGACGAAAACAAAGATTACGACATTTTTACGGTAACGCATTCCGAATTATGTGAACATCAAAGCAATTTAATGCATTTTTTGTGGGCAAAAACGCATCAACATTTTGTTTTTTTTGCAGATTTTTATAAACATTTTTGCGAAAACAAAAAATTAATTAATTTTCCGAAAAAATTTGTACGCGAAGGGTTTCATTCTTATGAAAGAGCGGTAATTAATTTAACTTTTATTACGAATCCAATGAATCAAAAGTGCAGAACTGAACGTGCATTTATGATTTTTGATGAGGAAACAGAAAATGAAGTTATTTTTCATTTGAAAAATACAAATTTTTCGTATAAAATTTCGAAAAAATTTGTAAAAAAAGCAATTCGCACTATTACGGGTTTAAAAACTCTTGCAATAGAAAAAGATTTTGATTATTTTATTGCAGAAAATTTTGCAGATTTTCGAGAAATCAAAGGTTTGTCATTATTTCGTGAAAAAAAAGATTTTTTTTGGGAAAATATTCAGAAAGAATCAGAAAAAAAGTTTGTTCACTTAATTTCTGCCACTAAATTCGATATTTATTCGCCGAACACTAATTTTGTCAGTTTTT
Organism: Rikenella microfusus; assembly: GCA_020719385.1. GTDB lineage: Bacteria > Bacteroidota > Bacteroidia > Bacteroidales > DYQK01 > DYQK01. The sequence goes on from DYQK01000077.1 coordinate 11,059, forward strand.
TTTCACAAGAACCAATTATTGCAACCGATTCGTCGAAAATTTATCCCAATTTGGAAATAAATAAAGCGAAAATTCTGTGTTTATTTCTGAATAGTGTGCTTCATATTGTTCAAATTTTGAAATCGCAACAACAAACAACAGGACATTATGGGGCAATAACCGAAACGGATTTGTTAAATTTCAAAATTCCTGATGTTGACAAATTTTCGAAAAAAGAAATTGAAAAACTGTTGTTGGTTTTCGATGAGATAAAAAATGTCGAATTTCCGAGTATTGTCGAGCAAATCGAAAAACGTTTTCCGCAACGTGTGAAAATGGACATTGCGATTTTAGAAGTTTTAGGTTACAAAAAAGTCGAAATCAGCGAATTATTGCCCGAATTGTACGAGGTAATTTTATTAGAGTTGAAAAACGAAAAATGAAAAAAAAATTACAGGGACAATTTGCAAATTGTCCCTGCATTTTTTTCGAAAAACAAAATTTTTAACTTTTGTTAAGAAAAATTAAGTTTAGTAATCAAAATATATTTTTCAACGATTTTGGGAAATTTGTTTTTTGGGAATAAAATACAAATCCATTGCGGCTAACATTGCAATAAATCCCCAAAATGGCACTGCAGCTTTGTCTGTATCGAGAAAATTGTTCAAAAATCCGTGAACAAAATACGTGATTAGTCCTAAAAAAGTAACGAGAATCATTAATTTCCATTGTTTCTCAGTTGTGCGAAAATATAAATTGATTGCCGTTTTAGCGACAAGAATCACAATTAATAAAAAAGTCAACGTTCCGAAAATGCCTGATTCTGCCAATGGTCCCAAATATTCGCTGTGTGCGTTTCCGCGTATTCCTGCGTTGGTGCTGATGATGGTTTTGTCTGCTGATTTCTGAAAAGGTGCGTACAGAAACATATAAGTTCCTGGTCCCCATCCGAAGATTGGTTTTTCCGAAAACATTCGAAAAGCCGAGTTCCACCGATTAATTCTCTCGCGATTCGAGGCGTCAGTCGCAATGTTGGTTATTGACTTTACTTGTTCCTCAAAATCTACGGAAGTGTCTTGTTTATTTTTGCTGAGTTTATCAAAAATTTCGAAGCGAAAAATAAAAAATAAAATTCCAAGAATCAAAGAGAAAATCAACATTGTACGAAGTTTCACTCGAAAATGCATTAAAAACAAAACTCCACTTGCCGCAATAAGACTCAACCACGCCGCACGCGAGTACGAAAGTGCTAATGCCCAAAAAGTAAAAATAATTAAACCTGTCAACAAAATTTTTACCGCTTTATGATAATTCGAAAACCACGAAAGTCCGATTACCGCAGGGATAATCATTGCCAACATTGCTCCGTAACCTGTGTGGTCGGAGAAGAATGGTCGCATTACGAAATGTGCGGCTTTTTGGTCGAAAAGTCCGAATCCCAAAAGTCGATAAATACTATACGAGGAAACGATTAATAATCCCAAGATGTACAGCCAAATGAAAATTCGCATTCGTTTAATGTTCGAAAACAGCGGAATCATCGCAAAATAACCAACAACAATAAACCAAATTCTTGCAAGAACAAATTTTATAGAGACAACAGGCATCGTACTTGAGATTGTCGTGACGATTAACCAAGCGAGATTTAACAAAATGGCTATTGAGATTGGGTGGAAAAATATTTTTGTGTCGTAGGTTTTTTCTTTCAATAATTTGAGGAAAAACAGAAACATTGCCCCGACCATAAGCGGTTCGGTGGGCAAATTCATATCAATGGGCAAATCTTTGACTAAAAAACGCAGGAAAACCGAGAGCGGCGTGAAAAAAACAATTGTCAATAATAAAATATCGAGTTGCAAAAGAGCGAGATAAAAAATTATCAACGCAAGCGGCAGAAATAAAACGTAATAAAACTCAAAATAAAGAGCAAAAGTATTCAACAAAATAAATATTGTCGAGATACAAATTATCCAAAAATTTTTAATCTTCTCACTTGCCATCCAATTGTTTGAAATTAATTTGTTTTAAATTTTCTATTGCGATGACTAAAAATATTGCGAGTAAAAATGTAGAAGTTGTTGATAATACAACAATTAACCAACGCACGGGATAAGATTTTTTCTCGGCAATGGTTGCCCGATTCACAATAAATTTGTGCGATAAATCTAAATTTGCATCAAGTTTTGCTTCGGTATGTTTATGTTTTAAAATACTGAGTTGCTTCGACTGATTAATCAAAAATTCCTGAATTGACGAATAAGTAGTTCCGAATTTACTCAAAATAGCAATTTTGTCTTCCATAATTTTTGTACTTCTTGCGTCATTTTTCAGAATTGCGTCTGCGTAGCCGCGTGTGTAACTTCGACTTTGATTTTCATAATCGACAATTCCGTAAGATTGCAATTTTTGCAGCGAATCTTCAAGCAGGCGAACGCTTTTTATATAATCGAAATATTGTCTTTCGAAAATACGAAGTGCTTGAACGGCGCGTTCTTTTAACATTCGATTCATTGCGGTATCGACTAAATCACAAATATCGTTGGCAATATCGGCGGCGATTTTTGGGTTTTTGTCTAAAACTTTGATTTCAACAGAGAAATATTCGGTTTTTCGAAACGAAATGTTGTCAGAAAATTCCTCGTAAAGCGAAGTTTTGGGGTACGCTGCCGTGCTGTCAATGTCGTAATGTTTCATTAAATTGTACTTTTGAATGATTTTATCTCGAATTTCGTCAGAGTAGAGTACTTGCAAAAGTTGTTCTGCTTCCTCTTCTTCTCCGAATTTTAAGAGATTTTTCTGTGTTCCTGTTGCTTCGGTGAGTAATTCTTTCGAAACAGACGTCATTGTGGCGGGAAAAATAATGACCGAAGATTTGTATTTCGGAGTAATCAAAAACGAGATAATCGCCGAAAGTACGGCGGCAGTAAGCGTGAGAGCGAGAATAATTTTTCGTTTGCGATACAAAAACGCAATAACTTCAATAGAATGCCATTGAATAGTTTGTTCACTCATTTTTTATACAATTATGTTTGGTGAATTAATATTTTATTTGATTGATGGAATGTAGCAAAAAAGAATTTTTAATCTAAACAAAGCCCGCCGCGCGAGGTGAAAATTAATATTTGATGATATTGCTCCGCAGTTATGTCGGCAAATAAAAAATGAACAGGATTTTGTAGTTCCCCATTTTTCGAAATTTCGTAATGCAAATGCGGCGTAACCGATTTTCCTGTGTTACCTGAAAGGGCAATATTATCGCCGCGCTTCACTTTTTGCCCCGATTTTACCAAAATTTTACTCAAATTTGCGTACAAAGTCGAAAAACCATTTTGATGTTCAATCTTGAGATGTTTGCCGTAAGTTCGAGATTCATCGCCAATAGAAATCACGCCATCGGCTGTTGCGTAAACTTTTGTGCCTTCAGGAATGGCAAAATCGATGCCTCTGTGAAATTGTTGCGTTTTAAAAATTGGGTCTAAACGATTTCCAAAACCATAAGGCATATATTTTAAATCTTTGTTAAAAATCGGTTGAATACACGGAAATGACGGCAAAAATGATGATTTATTTTTCACTAAATTAAACAATTCCTCTGCCGATTTTTGCTGCGTTTTCGATTCTTTTTCAATTTTCGAAATATATTTTTCACTCTCCGACAACATCCAATTTATATTGAAAGACTGAACTTTTGCGTATTTATTGGGCGAGGAAAAATTACTTTTTACAGGTTCTGTTCCAAATATTGAACGGTAAATATCGTCATCGCGTTGCTGAACTTCGGTAACAACTTGCGAGGTATATTCCATTCTCTCAAGCAATTTTTCATATTCTGTTTCCAAAAGTTTATTTTCCCGCTTCAATATTTTTTCTCTGTCCGAATCTATCCAATACGAGGCAGCTAAGAAAATCAAAACTGCAAAAACCAGTCCTGTTGCGAGATGCGAAATAAATTTTCGAATCATCAAATTGCGATGATTCACTTCTTCATAACTCAACGAATCGGGGTTAAAACGATATTTAACTTTTGACATGGAAAAATTTCTCAATAATTTTGCCGCAAAATTACAATTTTTATTTTAATTTTCAAAAAAATTCTCGAAAATTTCATTTTTATTCACAAAAAGAAAATATCTTTGCCCCAAATTTTAAAATTATGAAGTATTTTTTGTCTTTCTCAATATTTTTATTTATTTTATCTTCTTGCGATGAAGTTAAACCGCCTTATATCGAAGCAGGCGGCGAATGCGGAAACGGAAATCTTTCGATACCGATTCGCAAAATATTTGTCGAAGATTATACGGGACATAAATGCGGAAATTGCCCATTAGCAAAGGAATTGCTCGATTCTTTGACAAAAATTTATTGCGACCACATTGTGCCTGTTGCCGTTCACGTTGGTTATTTCGCTGAACCTAACAAAACAGGAAAATATTCCACCGACCTTCGCACCGAAACAGGCAACGAATTAAACGAATTTTTTGGAAACGACAACGCAGGTTTGCCCAACGGACTAATAAATCGCACCGAATACAACGCTTCGAAAGTGCAAACTCTCTCGAATTGGAGAAGTGTAATTGCGAAGTTGTTGCAAAATCCTCCCGAAATTGATATGGATATTGAAAATTCTTTTTCCACAGAAACGAAAAATTTAACTTCGAAAATTAAAATTAATGGACTGAAAAATATTGAGAAAACATTGTTTTTATGTGTTTTTCTGACCGAAGACAGCCTTGTTGCGTGGCAAAAAGATTATCGTTTAGAAAACCCCGATATTGAAAATTATGTTCACCGACACGTTTTGCGAATATCGTTGAACGGAACTTGGGGCGAAAAAATTTCTGAAAAACTTTCGCAAAATCAAATTGTTGAGAAATCTTTTCAAACCACTTTGAAAAACGAATGGAATGCGAAACATTGCGAAATTGTCGCTTTTGTCTACGATTCCAAGACAAAAGAAATTTTGCAAGCAGAAAAAAAATCTATATTTCACATTTCTAAAAAATAAAACTTTATGCGAATTGTTAATCCGCTTTATGATACGGCTTTCAAATACTTGATGGACAACGAGAAATTGGCAAAAAAATTAATCTCAGCGATTATTGACAGAGAAATTTTGTCTCTCGAAGTTTTTCCGCAAGAAACAGCAATAGAGTTAAAACGGACAAAACCGAGAAAAAAATCGAAACGAAAACGCAAAACAGAAACAACCATTTCGGAATATTTGTCGATTTATCGGCTTGATTTTAAAGCAGTTGTGAAAACAGAAGACGG
>DYQK01000078.1:0-10451 GCA_020719385.1 Rikenella microfusus
GAATATTTTTTTACAAAAATACAAAAGAATCTCGAAAAAAACAAAATTAAGAATTAACTATCTCGACAGAAACATTTGTTCTCTGAATTCCGATGTTAATTTTTTCTTTCTTCTCATCTAAACCAACCAAAATTGTGTCACCCTCAGAAATGGATGCTTGAATAATGACTTCAGCCATCTCGTCTTCGAGATATTTCTGAATAGCACGTTTCAAATGTCTTGCACCGTATTTAGAATCGAAACCTTTGTCTGCGATAAAATCTTTTGCTTCGACAGAAATAACCAATTTATACCCCAATGCTTCAACGCGTTGATAAAGTCCTTTGAGTTCAATATCAATTATTAGGTGAATTTGCTGACGACTCAAGGCGTTGAAAATAATTACGTCATCGATTCGGTTGATAAATTCTGGAGCAAATGCTTTTTTCAATGCTTTTTGCAGAATCTCTTTGTTCGACTCGTTCTCGGATTCGTCATCTTTTTTCGAAAAACCGATTCCTTTTCCAAAATCTTTCAATTCTCGTGTCCCGATATTCGAAGTCATAATGATAATTGTATTTTTAAAATCAACTTTTCGACCAAGACTATCGGTTAAAGTGCCGTCATCAAGAATTTGAAGTAAAATATTAAACACCTCTGGGTGTGCCTTCTCGATTTCGTCCAACAAAACTACGGAATAAGGTTTTCTGCGTACCCTTTCTGTCAGTTGACCGCCCTCCTCATAACCAATATACCCTGGAGGCGCGCCGATGAGACGCGAAACAGAAAATTTTTCCATATACTCGCTCATATCGATTCTTATTAACGCAGAATCGTTGTCGAAAAGATAATTTGCTAAGATTTTGGCAAGCTGCGTTTTCCCAACACCTGTCGGTCCAAGAAAAATAAACGTTCCAATGGGTTTTTTCGGGTCTTTTAATCCTGCACGGTTGCGTTGAATTGCCTTTACTATTTTCGAAACTGCCTCATCTTGACCGATAATTCGCGTTTTTAGTTCATCAGACATTTTTAAAAGTCTGTTTCCTTCTGCCTGAGCAATTCTCTGAACAGGAATTCCTGTCATCATTGCAACAACCTCCTCAACACTTGCCACATCGACCACTTCGCGGTAATTGGACATTTCGTTTTCCCATTTCTTCTTTTCTTTGTCAAGTCTATTGAGACAACCTTGTTCTTTATCCCGAAAACTTGCGGCAAGTTCGAAACGCTGCTCTTTAACGGCACGCATTTTATCGCGTTTAATATCCAAAATTTCCTTCTCCAATTCGGTGACCGTTTCAGGAACACGAATTTTTAAAATATGAACTCTCGAACCTGACTCATCTAAGGCGTCAATAGCCTTGTCGGGCAAAAATCTGTCGTTCACATAGCGGGCAGTCAAATGAACACACGCTTTTATTGCGTCAGGAGTATAAATTACGTTGTGATGGTCTTGATATTTATCTTTGATGTTATTGAGAATCTCAATCGTCTCGTCAACATTAGTCGGGTCAACCATAATTTTCTGAAATCTTCGTTCCAAAGCACCATCTTTTTCGATATATTGTCGATATTCGTCCAATGTTGTTGCCCCAACACATTGAATTTCGCCTCTTGCGAGAGCAGGTTTTAACATATTTGCTGCGTCTAACGAGCCGCTTGCACCGCCTGCACCGATAATTGTGTGAATCTCATCAATAAACAAAATCACATCTGGAGCGTGAGTTAACTCACTCAATATGGCTTTCATTCGTTCCTCAAATTGACCGCGATATTTCGTGCCTGCGACTATTGCCCCCATATCTAAGGAGACAATTCGTTTGCCAAAAAGTACGCGAGAAACTTTTTTCTGTACAATTCTTAATGCTAATCCCTCGACAATAGCCGATTTGCCGACTCCTGGTTCACCAATTAAAACAGGATTATTTTTTTTCCTTCGACTAAGAATTTGAACCAATCTTTCAATTTCTAAATCTCGACCAACAATTGGGTCTAACTGATTTTCCTCTGCAGCATAAGTTAGGTCTACTCCAAAATTATCTAAAACAGGCGTTTCAGAAGTGCGTTGTTGCTGTTGAGCGGCATTTTGTGAATTTTCTTGCGATTTTTTCTCATCATCTTCATCAATGTTGCCTGATTTTGCGAAGGGCTGTTGCTTCGAGATTTTTGCCCGCATAGAATCATAATTGATGTCTTTATTCCACAGAAATCTTGCGATTTCATTTTTCTCATCTCGCAAAATCGCAAGGACAAGGTGAAGTGCGGTAACTTGCGGTTCTTTAAGATTTTGTGCCTCAAGATGCATTAATTTCAAGATTCGTTCAGCATCTTTGGAATATGAAGGTTCGTTGTTGTCGTTTCTTGAAGACGAGGACGAGATACGAAGGCGATTTTCAATAATAGGTTTTAACGAATACATATCAAAACCCATATCTTGAAATAAGTTTTGAATAAAATTATCTTGTGCTTTTAAAATTCCCAAAAACAAATGGTCAACGGTTGCTACGTCGTTTCCCAAGCGGACTGCTTCGTCTCTGCTGTAATTCAAAATTTTTTTCAAATTCTCGGAAAGAGTTGTTTCCATATTTTTTTTTAAACTTCGAAAATTTTTTGGGCAAAGATAATAATTTTTTCAAAAAACACAAAAAATATTTTTCTCTTTTGTAAAAATTTACACAATTTTTATAAAATTATGCACAAAAAACTTCTCAAAATTAAAAAACTTTGAGAAATTTTAATTTGAGAAAAGAAAATTTACTCTTTTTTCACTTCTGCATTTTCTGCAACAACTTCTGTTTTGGGTTTTCGTTCAGAGAAATTAATTTCTAAAATCGCACCTTGCGGACAAACAGCAGCACATTTGCGGCACAAAGTACATTTGTTAAAATCAATATATGCCAAGAAATTTTCGACTTTTATTGCGTCAAATTTGCATTCCTTCACGCATAAGGTGCAACCTGTGCAAGCAACGGTGCAGATTTTTTTTGCAGTGCCGCCTTTGTCTTTGTTCATACAGGAAACGAAAATTTTGCGGTCTTTGGGATATTTTTTGCGTAATTCGATGATTAAACGAGGGCAAGATTTTACACATGCACCGCAGGCTGTACATTTCTCGTCAATAACTTTTGGCAAACCTGTCATTCCGTCTATTTCGATTGCCCCAAATTGACAGACTTTAACGCAATCTCCCAAACCGAGACAGCCATATTGACAATTTGTTTCGCCACAAAACAACGAATGAGCAATAGAGCAACTTGGTGCGCCGTCATATTTTGTCACTCTTTGGCAGTTGTTTGATGTTCCCGAACAACGCACTACAGCAACTTGCGGCGGTTTTTCTGCGGCGACCATTCCCAAAATTTCAGCAACTTTTTTCATACACTCGTTGCCGCCAACGGGACAATACAATTTTTCTAACGAATCGGCTTTGACGCAACCTTCGGCAAAATTGCGACAACCTGCAAAACCGCAACCACCGCAGTTTGCACCGGGTAAAACTTCAGAAACTAAATCAATGCGCGGGTCTTCAATAACTTTGAATTTCTGTGCTACAAAGTACAAAATCACCGCTGCAGCAACAGCAATTCCGCTTATCGCTAAAACTGTGTAAAGAATTACTTCGAACATCGTTTTTATTTTTAATTAATAACTTGAAAATCAACGAGATAAATTTTCTCAAAGAGAAATAAAAATTTTTGTAAAATTAAAAATTCTTTTTATTTTTGCAAAATTAATATTAAATTTTTTTGATATGCGAAAAAAAATTGTCGCAGGAAATTGGAAAATGAACACAGACCTCGAAAGTGGAAAAAAATTGGCTGTCGAGGTAAATCAATTAATTGCTGAAAAAGGAAATCCTGAGGTAAAAGTCGTTTTAATTCCACCTTTTACCCATATTTTTGCCGTTTTAAATTCTGTAAACTCGCAAAGAATCGAAATCGGAGCTCAGAATTGTTCATCAGAATCGAAAGGAGCATTTACAGGCGAGGTTTCTGTCGAAATGATAAAATCTATCGGGGCAACTCACGTAATTATCGGGCATTCCGAGAGACGCAATTATTTCAAAGAAACTGACGAGATGTTGAACAAAAAAACCAAATTATCTCTCGAAATCGGACTAACTCCGATATTTTGTTGCGGCGAAACGCTTGAGCAACGCAATGCCAAAAATCATTTCTCAGTTGTTGAAGAGCAGTTAAATAAAGGAATTTTCGGTTTCGAAAAAAACGATTTTGAAAAAATTGTCATCGCTTATGAACCCGTTTGGGCTATCGGCACGGGCTTGAACGCAACTCCCGAACAAGCACAGGAAATGCATTTTTTCATTCGAAATTTGATTTCGAAAAAATTTGGCAACGAAACGGCAGAAAACATTTCGATTTTGTACGGCGGAAGTTGTAACGCAGCAAATGCCTCGCAACTCTTTGCTAATCAAGATGTTGATGGCGGACTCATCGGCGGTGCTTCTCTCAAGGCAAATGATTTTCTCGGAATTATTAACGCATTTTAACGAAAAAAAGTTTTTTTGTATTGCTGTTTTTCAAAAGACAGCAATATTTTTTATTTCTCAAAAAAATTTTGTAATTTTGCAAAAAATTAATTTATGAGAAAGTTTTTTGTGTTAATTTTTATTTTGTGCAGTTTTTCCGTGTTTTCGCAACGCTTCGAAGGTGGAATATTTCTCGGTGCTTGCGGCTCGCAAATTGACGGCGATGCAAACGCAGGTTATAACAAAGCAGGATTTATCGGCGGCGCTTTTGTTGCGTTGCCCTTGAATGAAAAATGGTTTTCAAAAGTCGAGGTGAAATATATCGGCAAAGGAAGTCATATTCTTGATGATGAGGGACAAACCATTTTTAAAATTAAACTTCATTATGTCGAGATGCCGCTGTTGGCAGTTTTTCAATACAATTCTCGTTTTTCTTTCGAAGCAGGAATCGCTGAAAGTTATTTGATAAAAGCATATTTCGAGGACATCGGCGGCGAAACAGAGGAAAATGAGTTGTATAAAAATTTCGAAACCAGTTTTTTGACAGGAATAAATTTTCACTTCTCAACATCTTGGGCGGCAAATTTGCGATTTCAATACTCGCTTTTTCCAATTCTCGATGTTCCGCATCAATATAACAATTTAATTTCGTGCATTTTATGTTACAAAATTCCGCAAAATTAACATTTTTTCTCTTCGTTTTTGGGTTATTTTCTTGTGTAAAAGACGAATTTATCACCGATTCGTCAGTGAAATTAAAATTTTCCCGCGACACGGTAAATTTTGATACGATGTTTTACTCCATTGGTTCGACAACTTTTCGTCTAAAAGTTTTTAATCCTTACGAAAAAAAAGTTAAAATCTCTTCGATTTCGCTTTTGAAAAAAGAAAATTCGATTTTTCGAGTAAATATCAATGGTTTGTCGCAAACTGAAGTTTTTGATATTGAACTTGATGCGAAGGATAGTTTGTATATTTTTGTTGAAGTGACCGTTCCTGTCGAAAAAACTTCATTTTTAGAAGAAGATGCGTTAATTTTTGAGGTAAATAAAAATCGTCAAGAAGTGCCGCTGATGGTTTTTGGGCAAGACGCACATTTTATTAAAACAAAGAAAATCAATGACTTAGAATGGAATAATGAAAAACCTTATTTAATTTGTGATTCGTTGATCATCGAAAAAAATCAAGTTTTGCGAATTTCTGAGGGAGCAAAAATTTATTTTCAAAAACATTGTTGTCTCGTTGTTTTTGGGAAAATAATTATCGAAGGCACAAAAGAAAATCCTGTTGTTTTTCAGGGAGGTCGTTTGGAAAAAATGTACACTGATGTTCCTGGGCAATGGGATGGAATTTTTTTCAAAAATGGCAGTAAAGATAATTTTTTCAAGCACGTTGAAGTGAAAAATGCGATAATTGGGTTAGATTTCGAGAAAAATACGTCTGCGGAAATTGCAAATTCGGTGATTCAGCACAACGGAGTTGCTTCGATTTGGGCAGATAGTTCGGAAATTTGCGTTTATAATTCTGTTCTTGCAGACTGCGGCAAATACGTTATTTCGCTTTCGGGCAACGGCAAATATGAGTTTTTTCACTGCACAATTGCGAATGATTGGTATTATGGAATGCGAAGGACACCGAATGTGAAGATTGACGGCAAAAATTGTTCAGTTTTTTTTGGAAATTCAATAATTTATGGCGAAGATTTTGTTACTTCAGAAATTTCTTTCGACAAAGAAGCAAATTTGATGTTAAATTATTGTTTGCTAAAAACCGATTCTGTGATTCCTCAAGGAAAAAGTGTTTCGTTGATGACAAAAGTTTCTCCGAAATTTGTTGACATTGCGAAATATAATTTTCAACTTGACTCGCTCTCGCCTGCGATGAACAAAGGAAATATCGAGTTGTTGCAGAAACATTCGTTTTTGGAATTTGATATAAACGGCAATTCGCGGCAATTAGATGAAGGTCCCGATTTGGGTGCTTACGAAAAATTTTTTAAAAATTAAAATCTAATTTTTTTTGAAAAAAGAATTTTTTGTTTTATCTTTGCGTTTCACCAAAAATAAAATGAAAAATGATGAAAAATTTTGTTTTTTTGCTATTTCTGCTCGGAATCTCGATATTTTCTGACGCAACAGAAATTCCAAACGGCGCCGTGCAAGGAAATTGGACGAAAAATAATTCGCCATACAACATCAACGGCAACATTTTTATACAACAAGGGCAAAGTTTAACCATCGAAGCAGGAACAATTTTAAATTTTACAGGAAATTTTAAATTTTCTGTCTACGGAAAACTCACCGCACAAGGAAATGAAAACCAAAAAATTATTTTCTCCTCACAAACAACTTGGAAAGGACTAACTTTTTATGATTTAATGGGAACTTCAGACACCTCGAAACTCGTTTATTGCGTTTTTTCAAACACTTTTGCCCAAGGAAGTTATCCCGATGACTGCGGCGGAGCAATCGGCGTGATGTTTTATTCACAAATTCTTCTCGCACAAAGCAGTTTTAATAATTGCAAAGCAAGCACCAACGGCGGAATTTTATGCTTTCTCAACTGCACTTACCCATCAATAATCGAAAATTGTAGTTTTTCTAACTCCGAATCGCAAAACGGCGGTGCAGTATTTTGTGAATCCTCAAGTCCTGTTTTTCGAAATTGCGATTTCTCTAAAGGAAAATCAAATAATGGTGGAGCAATCTTTGCCACAATAAATAGTTTGCCTGTTTTTGAAAATTGCACTTTCTCGCAAAATCAAGCAACAGAAAATGGCGGGGCAATTTTCTGTTCAGAAAATTCTATTTTGCAAATTGTAAATTGTAAAATCTCAAATAATGCCGCACAAAACAACGGCGGAGCAATGTTTTTTCAAAATTCCTTGAAAAAAAGTGCAGAATTTAAAATTGTTAACTCTTTGATAGTCAATAACATTGCGAAAAATGGCGGCGGAATTTACGGAGAAAATATTCCTGCTGCAAAAATTTACAACTCAAACATTTGTCATAACAAAGCAAAACGTTTTGGAGGAGGAATTTTTTGTAGTAAATATTTTTCCCCCATTTTTAAAAATTCTATTCTCACAGGAAATCTTGCAGATACAAGCGGCGGTCAAGTGTTTTTGGGCAACAACAATTCCGACCCATATTTTAGTTTTTGCAATATTCAAGGAAATCATAGAGAATTTGGAGTAGATTCGTCTTTGGGAATAAATGTTTACAACATTTCTTGTTATGTTTCGAATCTTGATACGTTGTCAATGTTTGCGAAACCCTCGCAAACCGCCGACACTTCTTCCAACGGAATGCTCGCAGATTGGCGTTTGCAGGTACTTTCGCCGTGCATCAACGCAGGAATCTCCGATACAACAGGACTCAATATTCCAAAAAACGATTTAGCAGGAAATCTTAGAATTTTTGACACATCAATAATCGATTTGGGACCGTATGAATTTGTTAATTTCTCACCGACAGACATTTCTCTTTCGCAATTAAACATTGACGAGTGCAATAAAAAAGATACTTTTTTGTCTTTTATTCGTTTCTCCGACCCAAATCCAGGCGATACAATGACTTTTTCACTCGTCAAAGGCGAAGGAAGCACAGATAACGACAGTTTTTTCATCGAAAATAACGAATTGCATATCGCAAAAATCTTAGATTTCGAGACAAAAACAAATTATTCAGTAAGAATCAAAGCGACAGATTTTTACGGTGTTTCTTTTGAGAAATATTTCTCGATTTCAGTCAATAATGTGAATGAAAAACCGTTGAAAACGTTTCCTTCGAAAATAATTGTTGATGAATGTATCGCAACTGACTCTGCGTTGTTGTATTTTTCGACTCTCGATGTTGACGAACATGACAGTTTTGTCTATACTTTCGTTCACGACACCGCAGGAATCGACAATAAATCGTTCAGAATCGATGAAAATAAATTTTACTCGGTCAATATTCTCGATTTTGAAACAAAAACCTCGTATAAACTGCACATTCGTTCTATTGACGCAGGCGGTTTAACAAAAGATACTTCGTTTATTTTAACGATTCAAAATGTAAACGAAAAACCGACTATTGCGTATCAACTTTCGGACAAATATTTTTTCAAAGATACATATTTTTCGTTTGTTATTGAACCGAATCCCTTTTCTGACCCCGACAAAGATGATATTTTAACTTTTCGCGCTTCGTCTCCGAATAATACGCCGATTCCGAGTTGGTTGAAGTTTGACCCGCAAAGTTTAACGTTTTCGGGCAAATCATCGCTTGAGGCACCGTTTTTGATAAAACTTTCCGCAACCGACCAAGGCGGATTTTCGATTTCTGACACTTTTAAATTAGTCATAACGACAGATACTTCGCAAATTGGCGTTTCGAGAAACGAAAATTCATTTTCTTTGTCTCCGAATCCTGCTTTTGAGGGGAGATTTTCTGTTCAAAGTTCTGAGACGCAAGATTTTGAGATTAAAATTTTCGATATACACGGAAGAGAAATTTTTAGAAATTTTACAAAACGAAATTCGTTAATTGATATTTCGCAGTTTCCGTCAGGAATTTATTTAGTGAAAATCTTTACGAAAAATCAAATTTTTTCTTACCGTTTAATTCGATAAAAAATTTTTTTTGGGAAAATATGTTGATATTTTCCCTTTTTATTTGAGATTTCCCAATTTTAAACTGCAAAGAAAACCCATAACGGGAAAGTCAATATTGACATTTCCGAAACATTTCACGCCGATTCCAAAATGTTTTAGCCCGATAAAATCTAAATTTGCTTCGCAAGGTGCGGCAATTCCGAAAATTTTCTCTGAATTGTAATTAGTTGTCGATATTAATCCCGACGAAGGTGGTTGATTTGTCATTTTGTCTGTTCTTTTTTTTCCACTGACAAAACCTAATCCAAGCGAGGCTGAGAAGGCAAAATATTCGCTGCGAAAAATTTTTCCGTATAAAAAACCGAAATCGATTAATTCGTTTTCAGGATTGGTGAACAAAATAAATTCAATGTTTCGAATGTATCGAAAAGTGTATAAATTATTTTCTTTTGCGAGATTTCCTGCGGCTCCAAATGAAAATCCTGTACTTTTTTCGAAATTTGCAAATGAACCAACACCGAATTCGAAGTTAACAATTTTTTCTGTTTGCGAGAATAAACTTTTTGCAAAGAAAATAAACAAAAAAAGAGAAATAAACTTTTTCATAATGTTTTTTTGCAAAAATAAAACAATTTTTTCTTTTTTTGAGATAAAAATTTCGAATTTTTTTGAGAAATAACTTGAAAATATTGAAAAAAAATTGTATTTTTGTGAAAATTTTTAAAATAAAAAAGTTTTATGGGAAAACCTGGAAAAATTATTTTTCAAACTGCCGAATTTGACGATTTAGTAAAAATCGTAAAGTTAAAATCGGGGGGAAAAGAAGATATTTTCGACGAATGGTTCAATTTTAATTATTCGTTGAGTGATGCCGAGACGAATTTTCTAAAAGAACACATTGCAGAACACAAAAATTTAGTAGCAAGTTACTCTGAAGAGGATTTGAAGATGTATTTTATCAGTCAAATTATCAATAAAGTACGTTTTCATTTGGAAGATAAACGTGGTTTTTTTGATAAACCGTTAAAAGCGTTTGTCAATGGTGTAGAGTTTAGTGGGAAAACGGATTTTATGTTTGCGATGGGAATTAAAAGACCCGTAAATCCGTATTTTTTCATTCAGGAATTTAAACAAACAAAACACAATGTTGATGTTGAAGATCAACTCTTTGCCGAAATGTTAGCCGCAATAGAGTTAAACAAAACAAATTTAATGCGAGGTGCGTATATTGTTGGTCGAAATTGGAATTTTGTGATTCTCGAAAAAATTGCGGAAAATTCTTACGAATATTACATCTCTGAAGCGTTTGACTCTTTGAGTTTCAAGGGTTTAAAACAAATTTATGTTTGTTTGCAAGCCGTGAAGTTAAAATATTGCGAGTAAAAA
>DYQK01000078.1:10551-16226 GCA_020719385.1 Rikenella microfusus
TCATTTTTTAACAAAATTTTATGAAAAATAACTCAAAATATAGAAAAAAAATTTGTTAAAAATTTTGTTAAATATAGAAAAAACTTTACTTTTGAAAACTATTTTTAACTAAATTTTTTCATAAAAATGAGTCATTTATTATCAAAGTCTCTGAAGTATTTGTTTGCTTTAGCGGTGATTCTGTTGATTCCTGCCATTGCGTTGGCAAGCGGCGGAGGTGGACATGCTGGTCCCGTTTTGTTCGGTATTCGTATTGAGTTTATACTCTTTGCGTTAGTGTTGGTCGGAGTGGCGGTTTTTCACGACCATACGTTTTGGGTGGCAGTTATTGGTTTAACGGTCATTTTGTTGTATAAATTAATTGTTATTTCGGGTTTTAATCTTGTCGAACACGCAATTGGGCATAATTCAATGGTTGACCAGCTTCTTGATAAACATCAGCGGCAAGGCGAATGGGCAATTTTGCTGAATTTATTAGGTTTGTTGTTGGGTTTCGGAGTTTTGTCGAAGATTTTTGAGGAATCAGGTGTTCCTGATATTTTGCCGAGATTTCTCCCTGACGACTGGAAAGGTCCGTTCGTTTTGTTAGTGATGGTTTTTGTGCTTTCTTCGTTTCTTGACAATATCGCTGCTGCGTTAATTGGTGGCACAATTGCGTTAGTCGTTTTCAAAAACAAAGTTCACATTGGTTATATTGCGGGAATAGTTGCGTGCAGCAACGCAGGTGGTTCGGGCAGTGTTGTCGGTGATACAACAACAACAATGATGTGGATTGACGGTGTGAGTGCGTTTGTGGTTTTGCATGCGTTTATAGCTGCGGTTGTTGCGTTGCTGATTGTTGCGTGGTTTGCCTCGCATCAACAGCATCATTATCAACCGATTCAGGCAGACCCAACACAAGGTGCAAAAATTGATGTCGGCAGATTATTGATTGTTGTTATGATTTTGGCAGGAGCAATTGTTTCGAATATTATGTTTGATATGCCTGCTTTGGGAGTTTGGGTGGCGATTCTTGTCGGAGCAACATTTCGCAAGATGCCTTGGCACGAGGTTGGTGCATCAATTAAGGGTTCAATATTCCTTTTGTGCTTGGTAACTTGTGCTTCTTTGATGCCTGTGGAAGAGTTACCGCCTGCTTCTTGGATGACTGCGTTTATTCTTGGTTTCGTTTCTGCGGTTTTCGACAATATTCCTTTGACGAAATTGTGTCTTGACCAAGGTCATTTTGATTGGGGAGTGCTTGCGTACAGTGTTGGTTTCGGTGGTTCAATGATTTGGTTTGGTTCATCTGCGGGCGTTGCGATAACCAACAAATTTCCTCAGGGCAGAAATGTTGGTTTGTGGTTGCGTAAAGGCTGGCACGTAATGTTGGGTTACATCGCGGGCTTTTTCATATTATTTTTCATTTGGGGATGGCATCCTGAGGATTCGGGCAGACATAAAACAGAAAATTGTCCGTTCAAAGATTGCCCGATGGGAAATAAAGCAGTGAAAGATTCGGTTAAAGTGAAATAATTTTACTTATTTTTTGAAAAATGTTTTCTCAAGAAATTTTGAGAAAACATTTTTTTAGTTGTTAATTTTCAAAAGTTTAACAACTTTGAGCGATAGGTCGGTGAAAATAATTTTTGCGTATCCGTTTCTCTCGATGTGTGCGTATGCGTTGTCAAATTCATTAGAAAATTGCGTGATATTTTTTTCGTGAATAAAATTTGCAAATCTTTTCGAGAATTCGAGTTCATCTTTTCCGAGATATCCGATTTGAGTGTTAATTTCGGGAGTTAGTCGGAGGACGAAGCATTCTCGAATCATTTTGAGTGCGTATTCGATGAAGAATTTTTGTCTTTCTCTGCCTAAGTCTGCGATTTCGTCTACCCATTTCAAAATTTCAACAATTTTAACGGAGTAACAATTTCGCATCCATTGTGTAAAAAGGGAGAAATATTGTTTGTCGGGGTTTTCCGAGTCGGCATTTCGTTGTGCGAGTAGTTGTTGTGTTTTCAAAAAATTTCCATTCGAGAGATGAGTAATATCTCTTGCTTCTTGTTCGGGAATTTGGTGAACATTGGTTAAATGTTCGAAAATATCTTTTTCGTTGATTTTCGGAATCTTGACGGGTTGACATCGCGAGAGAATGGTTTTGAGAATTTCCTCGCTTTGTTCCGAGATTAAGAGAAACAACGTTTTTGAGGGTGGTTCTTCAATAATTTTCAACAATTTATTTGCGGCTTGAATGTTCATTTTTTCCGCCATCCAAATAATCATAATTTTATATTCCGCCTCGAAAGTTTGCAGGGACAATTTTTTGATAATTTCCTGACTTTCGTTGGCAAAAATTGCTCCTTGCTGATTTTCTGCACCCAAAAACGGTAACCAATTTGTTAGATTGTGGTAAGTATTTGATAATACATAACTTCGCCATTCTGTGAGAAAGTTGTCGCTGACGGGTTGGTCGAACTTTTTGGTTTTCACAACGGGAAAAACAAAATGCAGGTCGGGATGAATCAACTTTTTAAACTTTGAACACGATGGACAAACGCCGCAGCTGTCTGTTTCTGTGTGGTTTTCGCAGTTGATAAATTGTGCGTAGGCAAGTGCCAATGCGAGACTTCCTGAGCCTTCGGCGCCGAAGAAGAGTTGTGCGTGGCTGATTCTTCCGTCTTTAACGGTCTGAATGAGTCGTTCTTTGACTTCTTGTTGCCCGATAATGTTTTTGAAAAACATAAATTATTCAATAATTTTATATTTGGTTAAGAAAAAATTAAGAATGTTTACAAAAATAATGACTGAAAAATTCTCCGATTCTTTGTGTTAGAATCAGAGAATTCTCAAAAATTTTGCTACAAACCAAGTACTTGTTTTCCTTGTTTGAAAATAATATCTCGCGGAATTCCTGCTTTTGTGATTCGATTCAAATCTTTCTGCAATTTATCCTGCATTTTTCCTTTTTCAGCGACAAGTTGCTTGCAACCTTCATAATTTCCATCGCCTTGCAAAACGAGAATTTTATTTCCCAAACTGGCAACTGCTTCTTTCATTTTCTCGAAATTCACCGAGTAAAGTCCTGTTTTTTCGTCTCTTGAGAAAGCACCTGCCTCTTCGAAATAATAAAACTGAATCATATTAGAAATTCCGTGTGCCTCTGTTGCTCCGAAACGCACTGAACGAAATATGCCTGCCAAAAAAGTAACGAAGTTGTCCATTAAATCTTTGTCCTTAAATTCACCCATTTCTGTGAGTTTTTGAACTAAGAAAAGACCTAAAATATCTGCTTTTGCCTCTTCGATGGCGGAATATTGTTCCTTCAACGCATCTCGAACATTTCCTTTTCCTGTAATTGTGTTTTTGATTCCGATGCCGTGAGCTGTCTCGTGAAGCATTACGTTTTCAAAAAAACATTCAAATTTGATGTTTTTTCGTTGATTTTCAGCAATCATTGCGTTTGCGATGGGAACAAGAATGTTGTCAAACTTCGCTTTCATTGCGTTTTTCAACTGCAAACGGCGGCTGCCTTTTTTCAACTGAACATTTTCGTCATTGGGCAAATTTATCGCAATTGTTTTTCCTCCCGAATTGCAATCTCCCGCATAACAAATAATGTCATAAGCACCCAAATCGGAATTTGTTCCTGCTTTTTCTTTTTTATATTTCGCATCAACGGGCAAAGATTCCTGCAATTTGGGCAACAAAGCCGCAAAACGAGATAATCTTCCGCTCCATTCTTTGTCTTTTATCAAGATTGCTCCTTCGTGTGCGGCTCGAATGCCGAATAAACCGTCTTCGTAATTTTCTATTGGTCCGACAACAAAGTCAATAGTGTTTGTTTTCATATCCATCCAAGCCATGTCGCTTTCGAAATAATTGTTCGACAAGAAAGCAGCGGCACGAAGTTCGAGATATTTTTTCAAACCTGCGTCCTCGGCTAGGGCGGCGGCTTTTTTCAATAATTCTGCAGCTTTCTCTACTTCGGCTTTAAAAGCTACGGAATAAGGTAAAACATCCAATTTTTTCTCTGCATTTCGCACAATTATTGAATATTGAGAGGTTTTTAAAGGGTGTCTTAACGCATCGAATTCTTCTTTTGTGATGTCTGCGGGGTAGAAATTTGCACCTTTTGGTTTTTCGTTGAATCCTTCGACGAAAGGTTTTTCCTCGCCGAGTCTTTCCCAAGGTCCATAATTGATTTCTGCAAATCTGCGAATGTCAGGGTCTGATATGGAATTTAAAAATTTCTCTTTGTCGCCGAAGGTTTGTTTCCAAAAAATGTCATCCATTAATTGAGCGGCTTCGAAGAGCAGCGGTAACATTTGTTTTTCCTTTTCGGTGAGTTTCGTTAAATCGGTGGTGAGAGTTACTTCGGCAAATTCGGCGATTTTTGCTTTCATAAATTTGTCTTTTGGAAGAAAAATATCTAAAACTTCGCCATTTTGAAGCAATTGCAACGAACTTTTTGCTTTCTCGTAATGAAATTTTATTACTTCGTTTTCAATAGTTGCCTCGAAATCGGCAGTTTCGTTGTTCTCGGCAGAGATTTTATACGTTCCGCCTTGAGATTTTCCGTCAGGAAAAACAAATTTGATACTATCTTTCACAATTTCGATAGCAAAATTTGAGTGCGTCCCTCGATATTTATTTGATAAATTCGAGTCAGAGTGTTTGCTACACTCGGTTAACAAAAATATTGCAACAAAAAATACAGGAAAATATTTCATAAAAAATGATTTTTAGAGATTTCAAGGGCAAAAGTAAACAAAAAATTTAAAAATTCAAGCGAAATAAAAAACAAAATATAGATTTTTTTGAGATTTATCGTTTTTTTTGAAAGTTTAAATTTCACAAAAATAAAAAAAAATTGAAAATTTGAAAAAAAAATATATTTTTGTAAAAATTTTCGAAAAAAATGGCTGGAAAATTATTTGTTATTCCTACTCCCATCGGCAATTTGGAGGATATTACATTGCGGGCTTTACGCATTTTGAAAGAAGTAAATTTCATTTTGGCAGAAGACACTCGCACAACGAAATTTTTGCTTTCTCATTATCAAATTCAGAAACCGTTGTTTTCGTTTCACAAATTTAACGAACATCAGAAGGTGTTGCAGTTAGTTTCGCAAATTTCTTTGGGCGAATCTGTTGGTTTGGTTTCAGATGCAGGTACGCCTTCTATCTCTGACCCAGGATTTCTCTTGGTGCGGAGTTGTGTGGAAAATCAAATTGAGGTGGAATGTTTGCCGGGAGCAACGGCGTTTGTGCCTGCCTTAGTCGTTTCGGGGTTTCCGTCAGATAAATTTTGTTTTGAAGGTTTTTTGCCGCAAAAAAAAGGACGAAATAAACGTCTTTCAGAGTTGTCGCAAGAAACAAGAACGATGATTTTTTACGAATCGCCGTATCGAATTTTGAAAACTTTGCAGCAATTTGCCGAATTTTTTGGAGAAGAACGAAAAGTTTCTGTCTCAAAAGAAATTTCGAAAATTTATGAACGCACTTTTCGAGATACTTTGAAAAATTTAATTTTGCAACTTCCCAACGAAAACCTAAAAGGTGAATTTGTAGTAGTCGTTGAAGGGAAAAAGTAATTCGATGGAAATTATACAAAAACGATTCGAAAATTCGAAAATTTGTTATAATTTTGTCTCGTTAAATGTTTAAAAAATGAAAAATCAACTTTTTTACGGC
>DYQK01000195.1 GCA_020719385.1 Rikenella microfusus
AGTTTACAGAAATAATTGTTTTGCCTCAGACGAAGTAACCGTTACAAATAATTCTTTTGTTGTCAGCGCAGGCACAGACCAAGAAGTTTGCGAAAGTACTGCAACATTAAACGGAGAAAATCCTTCAACGGGAACGGGAGTTTGGAGTGTCGTTGCTGGAAACGGAGTTTTTGCAAATGAAAATCTTTACAACACTGCCGTAAACAATATTGATGCAGGTAACAACACTTTCAGATGGACAGTTTACAGAAATAATTGTTTTGCCTCAGACGAAGTAACCGTTACAAGAAATATTGTTCCACAATTTACAGCACATCCCGAACCAACAACTCTCGAAAAAATGGTAGGTGAAAACCTCTATTATTCCGTAACAGCAACAGGTTTGAGCAATTCTTTCCAATGGAAAAAAGATGTAGCAAATATTGACGGAGCAACAACAGCATCGTTTATGAAATCGAATCTCGCAGAAGCAGACAGCGGCGTTTATACGTGTTATGTCACTAATTTCTGCGGAAGTGATACAAGTAACTCTTCAACGTTAACCGTTTTACCTTCCTACCTCATTTCAGGTAACATTTCTTATAATTTCTTCGACAACTCAAGTCCTGCGCTCAGCAACTTGAACGTTATTTTGAAACGAAATGGAAATATTGTTGAAACTGTTGCTACTAATTCTTCAGGTAACTTCGAATTTGCACCGAAAATCAAAGGAACAGGCTATTCTATTGAAATTGCAAATCACAAAGCATTCAAAGGAATAAACTCCACAGACCAACTTATCATCAACAAATACGTTTTGTATTCTGCAACTTATCCTTTGGCAGGTATTTATTTGTACTCAGCAGATGTTGATACAAATGCTTTGATTCAAAAAGCTGATGCAACACTTGTCAATAAACGTTACAACAATTACATCACTTCTTTCAAATCGGGAGATTGGTTGTATCGAACAACTGACAATTCTATCCGAATTACTACTCACGCTAAACAAATTTTAAATCCACCTTTCGAACTTAACGCAAACAAAACGTTAACTTTTAAAGGAATTTGCTACGGAGACGTCAACGGTTCTTACGTAATTAGTCAAAGCAAAGAAACGCAAGATTTCAATTACGAAGGCGAAAAACACATTGCAGACAACCAAGAATTTGATATTCCCGTTAAAATCAATGGTAAACACAATCTCGGTGCGATAACATTCGTTCTTAACTACCCAACAGATTTAATGAGTGTTGAAAAAGTAACATTAACTGACGGAACACCAATCGATTTCGTTGCTTTTGAAAACGGACAACTCAACATTCTTTGGAATAATGTTAACGGGTTAAATATTGATAATCAATTACTTACTATCTCTGCGAAAGCAAAGAAAGTTACTTCGAATATTAATTTAACATATTCGTCTGAAACCGAATTTGCCGATGTTGATGCAAAAGTTATCAATAACATTTCATTAACTATTCCGCAACTCAAAACTGCTCCGACAACAATTATCAACGAAGAAGAAAACGTTACTTGCGAGGTATTACCAAATCCTGTAACAGAAAATTCTGTGATTCGTTATCATTTGCAAAAAGAAGGTAAAGTTGTTTTGCGAATTTTCGATGTAATGGGCAAAGAAATTGCAACCCTAGTCAATGAAAATCAAAAATCTGCGACTTTCGATGTTTCTTTGAACCTCAAACTCAAAGCAGGCGTTTATTCTTATAAACTCGAATGGCAAAATGCCGACAAACAAATTATCAAAACAGGTAAATTTGTGAAAGTTGAATAAACTTCTTGAGTAAATAAAAAATCTGTCAGTCTTCAAAAACTGACAGATTTTTTTTCGAAAAAAAAATTATTGATATTTTGCAATTAAAATCACTGCATACGCAACAACACCTTCCTCGCGACCAACAAAACCTAATTTCTCGTTAGTGGTTGCTTTGATAGAAATCATATCAGGAAAAATATTGAGACAATGCGAAAGCGTTTTTTGCATTTCAACAACATAATCCTTGATTTTTGGGGCTTGAAGACAAATTGTTGAGTCAATATTTTCTATCCAATAACCTAAATTGCGAATCTTATCTGCCGTTTCTTGCAATAAAATTTTACTATCAATATTTTTATATTTCGAATCAGAATCGGGAAATTGCGTACCGATATCTCGTAAACCTGATGCACCAAGCATTGCGTCACAAATTGCGTGAATCAACACATCACCGTCAGAATGGGCAACAGTGCCTTTGTTATGTGGAATCTCGATTCCGCCTAACCAAAAACTTTCACCTTCTTTCAAAGGATGAACATCATAACCAAAACCAACACGAAGTCGCATAATTTTACCGTTTTTAAATTTTTTGAAAAGTATAGTTTTATTTATTTTTTGGCAAAGATAATTATAATTTTCAAATTACAAATAATATTTCGGTATAATCTCTTTGTGAAAAACAATTTTTCTCGAAAAATTTTATTTCTTTGTGAAAAATTTTTTCAAAAACAAATTTTAAATTTATCTTTGCAAAAAAATTATACAATGAAAATTGTTAATCAAATTCGAAATTCAGGTAAAACGTTATTTTCTTTTGAAATATTACCACCTCTCAAGGGAGGAAATATCGAAAATATTTATCGAACTATTGATGAACTTTTACCTTTCAGCCCTTCGTTTATCAATATTACGTATCACCGAGAGGAATTGGTTTACAAAAAACACAAAAGCGGACTACTGGAACGCAAAACCGTTCACAAACGACCAGGAACCGTTGCAATTTCTGCGGCTATCAAATACAAATATTCCGAAATAGAGGTAATTCCGCATATTATTTGCGGCGGTTTCTCAAAAGAAGAAACAGAAAATGCTTTAATTGACCTGCATTTTTTAGGAATTCACAATATCTTAGTTCTGCGAGGCGACTTGCCAAAAGGCTTAGAACGTTTTGTTCCCGAACAAGACGGACACGTTTTTGCCATAGACCTTGTGCGGCAAATTATGGACTTAAATAACGGAATTTATCTCGACGACGAGTTGCAAAATACTACAAAAATGGACTTCTCCGTTGGAATTGCTGGATATCCCGAAAAACACATCGAAGCACCTAATCTCGCTTATGATATGCTTTTTCTGAAACAAAAAATCGAAGCAGGTGCGGAATATATTGTCACTCAAATGTTTTTTGACAACGAAAAATATTTCCGTTTTGTCGATGAATGTCGAAAAAATGGTATTCAAGTACCGATTATTCCTGGACTAAAACCCATTTCAACATTGAGTCATCTAACGCTTTTGCCTCGCACTTTTCACATAGATATTCCTGAAAAATTAACTGAAAAAATTTTAAAATGCTCGACAAATGACGATGTACGTAAGGTTGGCATCGAGTGGGCTATTGAACAAGCAAAAGAGTTAATTGCCCTCGGCGCACCTGTGATTCACTTTTTCACAATGGGAAAAACCGACAACATTCAACAAATCGCAAAAGAAATTTTTTAATTTTTTGTGTGATATTTTAGAGAAAATGATAATGCTTTTTAACTAAAAAAGCACGTGTTTTTACGCAATTTTCAGTTAATTTTTCTTAATTTTTGTGTAAAAAGTTAATTTTTCTTAAATAATTTTGCAAAAAGAAATTTA
>DYQK01000079.1:0-5283 GCA_020719385.1 Rikenella microfusus
TCATAATCATCATCTTCGTCGTCGAAGTCTTCATCGTCATCGTCGAAGTCTTCATCGTCATCGTCCTCTAATTTAGCGGCGAGAAGTTTTGAGTTTTCTTCCTCTTCGAGGATAGCAAATAACTCGTTATCAGTTTCAAAGAGATCTCTGCGTTTCATGATTTTGTAGATTTAAGTTTGAATGAAAATTCAAAAAAAAATTGATATTAAAAATTAGTCGGTGTAAAAGAATTGTTAATAAAAGTAGCAAGTTCGTTATCAATAAGAATTCTTCCGCAATATTCACAAACAATGACTTTTTTTCTTGAGGCAACATCGAGTTGTCGTTGTGGTGGAATTTTGTTGTAACAACCTCCGCAGGCGTCGCGTTGTACGGTCACAACGGCGAGTCCGTTTCTTGCGTTTCCGCGTATGCGTTTATATGCGGCTAATAAACGTGGTTCGATTCCCTTCTCAAGTTGCAGCGATTTTTGTAATAAAACATCTTCATCGCGTTGCGTTTCGGCAATAATTAATTTTAATTCGTTTTTTTTAACTTCTAAATCTGCTTGGCGTTCCTTGAGATTGTTTTTTGCCTTGTCAAGTTGATGACGTTTCTCACTTGCCTGATCGCCGAACTCGCGAATGCGTTTCTCACAAAGTTGAATCTCAAGTCGTTGATACTCAATTTCTTTTGTCAAAGAGTCATACTCACGATTATTTCGGACTTTCATTTGCTGTGTTTCGTATTTTTTGATTTGTTGCTCGCATTCTTTTATTTTCACGCGATGATTCGAGGCTTGAGTCTCAAAATGTTTAACTTCATCCTCAATGTTTTTGATACGCGTCTCAAGACCTGCTATTTCGTCTTCCAAATCTTGTGCCTCAAGCGGAAGATCGCCCTTGAGACTGCGAATTTTGTCAATTTCAGAGTCAACATGTTGCAATTCATACAAAGCACGCAACTTTTCCTCAACAGAAATATCAACAGAATCGACTTTTTTTGCCTGAATATCTACCATAATGTTGTTTTTTTGAGGGTGCAAATTTACACAAAAATACTTAATTTTCAAGCGTTTTCGAAGAATTTTTATGTATTTTTATCTCAAATTTTCAAAGTGCAAAGTTAATTCGATATTTAGATTTTCAAAATAAATTTTGATTTTTTTTTTATAAAAATAAAAAAATGTAGGTGAAAATATTTTCACCTACGAAAAAAAAGTTTAAAAAACATCAGGATATTGAAAAATTTTACCCTCATAATTGCGAAGAGTAATCATTTTCCCATTTTTCCCTAAAAAATATTCAGGTAAAATTGGAATTTTCCCGCCTCCGCCAGGGGCATCAATAACGTAATGCGGCACCGCATAGCCTGAGGTATGCCCGCGAAGACCCTCAATTATTTCGATTCCCTTGCTAACAGAAGTACGAAAATGCGAAGAACCCTTTATTGGATCACATTGATACAAATAATAAGGACGAACGCGACATTTCAGCAACTCGTGCATCAATTTTTTCATTGTCGGAACATTATCATTCACTTCTTTCAGCAAAACCGTCTGACTGCCCAACGGAATGCCCGCGTTTGCAAGTCTTTCACACGCTTCTTTCGATTCGGGAGTAATCTCATCGGGATGAGTAAAATGAATGCTCATAAATAACGGATGATATTTCTTCAAAATATTCACCAATGATCTCGTAATGCGTTGCGGCAAAACAACAGGAACTTTCGTCCCAATACGAATATATTCCACATGCGGAATACTTCTCAAATTTGAAAGTAGAAACTCAATATGAGTGTCAGGCATTGTTAAAGCATCGCCTCCTGAAATCAAAACATCACGCACCTCAGAATGTGCTTTGATATATTCTATTGCTTTTCCCCACGCTTTTGTCCCGATATGACATTTCTCTTTTGCAACCATATGAGAACGAGTACAATAACGACAATAAGTTGAGCAAAAACCAGTCACGAGAAATAAAACTCGGTCAGGGTAACGATGTACAAGATTCGGAACAGGACTGTTATGTCCCTCGCCGAGTGGATCTGAGGCCTCGCCATCCGAAAATATCAATTCGTTTAAGGTAGGAACAACCGTTTTCCGTAAAGGTTGACACGAATCCTCCGAAGAAAGCAAACTCGCATAATACGGAGTAATTCGCAAAGGCAACGAATCATTGACATCAATATTCGGATTCACCTCATTAGACGAAAGAGAAAGAACACGACTTAACTCTTGACTCGTTGTAAAACTATTCTTAACTTGCCAAGTCCAACTATTCCAATCTCTCTCGGTAGAATTGGGAAAATATTTGTGGAGAAATTCCGCAGAACGAATACTTATTGCGATGCGGTCATTATTCCATTTGGATTTCGCAGCAGAGTGTGCGATAAGTGAAGTTGACGCACTTGAAACTTCAACTTTTAAACTCGGAGGTTCGTCTTCCTCGTTAAACTCATTTATAACGTAAGTTAAATCAAGATGAGTTGTGTTGTCCATGTCTTGGAATATTTTTTTATTGTAAGACTGCTTTGATGTTTGTTAAACCATTGAAAATCAAATAGTTAAAAACTATTTTTTCAAAAATCTCTGTGCGGCAAGTTATTATTTTTTTTAATACAAAGTATCGAAAAAAAATTTTTTTCAAAAAATAATTAAATTTTTTTTAACTTCTGCAACTCAGACTCTGCCTCTAATAATTTATGTTTTAACCCTGTAATTACATTTTGCTCAGAAATTTTTTCCTCTTTTAATTTATTTATCTCCTCATCCTTATTTTCCAATTCCTGCTTTATCCTCAACGATTCCGCCCAAAGTATTCGCATCTCAGATTCTTGCGTCTCAAGAAATTTATTTTTTTCATTCTCCTTCGAAGCAAAAGTTAAAACTTCCTTCTCAAATTTTTTCGCTTCAGAAATGTTTTGAGAAATCATTAAAATTTTAAACGGATGTTCATTTTTATCTAAAATAGGAAAAAAAGTACTTAATATCCAAAACTCCGACTCATATTGCGAAAAATGATGCTGACAACGCTGAACATTTCCCAAACGCAATTCGTTCCACAAATGCTGCGAATCTGTATCCTCGTCCTCAACAATTCCTAAATCATAATAATTCTTCCCCAAAACGTTATCTTTTTGCTTGTTCAACAACGACAGAAAATTCTCATTAATATCAATAACATTGCCCAACATATCAAATTCTGCCACAAAAGACGTAGAATTTAACCCGAAAATCAAGGATTTTGTCTCTATTTCTCTTTGAGCGTTTTCCTCGTACATCTTTTCGATATTTTCCATTTGCTGCAACATTTCTATCTCTTTCAATTCCAATTCTTTTGCTTGAACCTGTGATTTTTGCAACAACTCGGTTGTGTGTTCGCTAATTTTCAACGATAAAAACGAAGTAGCTGTACTCTCGGCAATTTTTTCGACCAACTCTATTTCTTTTTTCGAAATCTGATGCAACGAAGCAATTTCAATAACTCCCAAAAGTTCTGAATCTAAAATCATGGGAACGACTAACAAACCATTCGGCGTTGCTCTTCCCAAACCTGACGAAATTTCTATATAATTCGGAGGCAAATGCGTCATAACAATTGCCCTTCGCTCCAAAGCACACGCACCCACAATGCCTTCACCTAATAAAATTTTCTTTTGAAAAAATTTTCGCCTGTCATAAGCAAAACACGAAATGGTTTCCAAAAACTTCTCATCAGGATTCTCTTCATTATAGAGAAATATTCCACCAACATCAGCCTTGAGATAAGAAATTAAATTTGAAATGACATTGTCGGCAAGAATCTGAATATTTTGAGAATTTTTTCGAATGATTTCGCTAAATTTTGCCACACCCTCGGTAACCCAAGAAATATATTCCTCCTCTTCTTTGCGTTTAATCTCGATATTCTTTGCATTTAACAAATTTTGTCTCATTTCTATCAACGATTTGCCGAGAATATCGTTTTGACTTAACGGTGAAAATTCGGCGTTAAAATTTCCTTTGCCGATTTGCGTTGCGAAATCAGTAACGCGGTGCAACCCAATTATCAACGAATCTAACGAATCAGCCATATCCGCAATCTCTCTACCTGCTTTTTTGTCTATGCGATGCAACTCTATTTTATCAAAAATACCTTTCGACAAATCCTGCAAAACGTCTGTTGTCTGTTTTAACGGAATTGCAATTTGTCTCGCAGCAAACCAAACGACAAGCAAAAGAGTCAACATTCCAATTCCACCCATAATTAAAAGAGTATAAAAAATGTCATCTGCTTTTTCGGTAATTTTTTCGAAAGGAACAACAACAGCCAAAGCCCAAGGCGTTTGCGTATTTCCAATTGAAATCGGAGAAAAAGCCACATAAGATTCCTTATTTTCATCGCCAATATCTGCGAGAAAGGAAAAACTTTCACCGCGACGAATTTTCTCCTCTATTTTTAAACTATCATTTAACTCTAAATAAACTTTATCTAAATCTTTTCCTATCAAATTTTTATTCGGATTAGTTACAAAAATTGCGTCATAATCAATTAAAAACACATAACCTGCTTCGAAAGGTTTTATTTTTTCCAACATTTTTTGATAAAAATCTAAATTCACGTCAATTCCGACAACGCCGAGAAATTTATTCTTGTCCATAATTGGAACTATCATACTTGTCTCTAAAATTTTGTCAAAATTGCTGTTGGTGTAAGAATAAAAATATGGCGAAAGAATCGTTTCTTTCTGTCTTTTTTTGGGAATAACATAAAAATCTACATAACTTAACTCTTCTTCTTCGTTGGCTGTTGCCTCTTCGTATTTTATTTCGTCTTTTTCCCGATAAAAAGATGAAATATAAAGTCCTTTGAGTCCTAAATCTTTGTTTGCGTGAATAGAATCGAGTCTGTCGATGGCATTCGGTTCGCAAGCAAGCCAAATTGCCAGAAAATCAGGATTTTCAATAAGAGATGTTCGAATCATTGCCGAATAAGCATCGCGACGAGAACGTTCAGGAACAGCCTTATTTGATTCTATTGCTTGAACCAACGTTCTTCCAACAACCAACGGCTTTTCGAGAGTAATTTTTATGTGATTAGAATATTCTTTTGCGACGGCTTGTGCCGAATGTTTCGCATTTTCTATCGCAGTTTGTCTGGCGGAAAAAGCGGCATAAATAATCATTGCGGCAATAATTAGAATCATATTTGCCCCGATAAGCAAAATGACTCTCAATTTTAAAGACTGAAATAATTGAAAATTCCGTATAAAATTTAAAAATTTTTTCATAAAATATTGATAATAAATTATTTAAGAAAAAAA
>DYQK01000079.1:5383-16045 GCA_020719385.1 Rikenella microfusus
AAAAAATTTTTATTTCCACTCAAAATTTGAGACAATTTTTCCCACAACCGTTTTTACATCATTGATGTTGTCAATAATTTCGAAATGTTTTAGATTTTCGAGTTCTGTGTTGGTTAAAACGTTTAATTTTCGCAAAATTCTCATTACAACGGGAGGCAAAACTTTCATTTGTCCCGATTCGATTTTGACTGAAAAACCGATATTTCTGTCCTTCACTCCGACGCAATAAACGCCCTCAGCCCCGACCTTGCCGATAAGTTTGCCGTTAGTCTTCAACATTAACTCGGTGCAAAAACCGTTCGTTCCAGCAATCATTTCGGGAAAAGAAGTCATTGCGTTAAAAATTCTTTGACAAGCATTTTTGTAATCTTCGGGTAGAAGTTGCGGATTCGAGATTTTTGCAAAACCAAGAGCCATGTTTTTCAACGAAAAAGCGTGAACAGGTGCGGAACAACCATCGATTCCGATAGAAATTTCACTTTTCCTCACCTCAGTAATAAAAGACAAATGTTCCAAAATTTCCTGTTGACAAGGATTTTCCATCGAAAGATAATTGTGAAGCGGATAATTTTTATGAACACAAACAGCCAACATTCCTACGTGTTTGCCCGAACAGTCGCTAAAAATCGGATTCAATTCTGTATGATTCCACGCAAGTTCGAGTGCGTAAGAATCGCTCAGCGAAGTGACCGTACCGCCGAGAATATGATTCGGTGTTAAACCAATTTTCTGTAAAATTGAAAATATCACCTCGCGGTGAAAATCTTCTGCATAATGCGAGGAACACATTATCGCAATTTCTTTGTCTGTGAAATTAAACTTCGCTGCCGCACCCGACAGAATTACGTTTAACGCTTGCAAGGGCTTTGCCGAGGAACGCATATAAGTTTTTTTGTCAGGATTTCCGACAAAATGAAGCAGTTTGCCTTGATTATCGCTAACCACAATATCGCCACGATGAATAGTTTCAATGACCTCGCCACGCGAAATTTCCACTAATATTTCTGACATAAAAAATTTTGTTTATAAATTTTCGATTTCCTGTTGCGACAAACCTGTTTTTCCGACAATTATCTCAACAGAAACACTCAGAGATTTCAACATTTTTGCCAAATCCAACATTTGTTGACGATGTTTTGCAATTTCTGCATCTTTTTGCGAAAGAAGTTCTTTTTTACTTTCCTCAAATTCTTTTTTGTAAAAAATCTTCTCGTTCACCTCATCCTCAAACTCGCGAATGTATTCCTCCTCAATGTACACATCATAAATCGGATTCGGAATCAAAAGAATATCATCGTTTCTCATAAAAATAAGTTTAAAATTTTATCTTTTTCTGTATTTGTCCTCTTCACCTTCGAGAATACTCAAATAACTGTTATACCGCGAAAACGCAATTTCTCCGTTTTCGACAGCCTTTTTCACTGCACAATTTGGCTCATGCGTGTGCGTGCAGTTGTAATATTGACAATTTTCGATAAGATTTAACATTTCTGGAAAATAATTTGCGATATTTTCCTTTTCCAAATCGACCATCCCAAAACCTTTGATTCCAGGCGAATCAATAATCATTCCACCTGTTTGCAACTCAAACATCTCATAAAATGTTGTTGTGTGCTTGCCTTTGAGGTGATAATTTGAAATTTCCTGTACTTTTAAATTTAAACGAGAATCTATTTTGCGAATTAAACTTGATTTTCCCACACCTGAATTTCCCGAAAATATCGAAATTTTGTCTTTTAAAATGTCTAAAAATCTCTCGATTCCGATGTTTCGCTCGGCAGAAGTTTTGTAACAAACATAACCAATTTTTTCGTAAACGGAGATTATCTCGTCTAAATATTTCAATAATTCGGGAGAATACAAATCTATTTTATTAAAAATAATATTTGCTGGAACTTTGTATGCCTCGCAAGCAACTAAAAATCTGTCCATAAAAACCATTGAAACTTCGGGCAAAATCAACGAAGTAACTAAAAATGCGTTGTCAATATTTGCCGCAATAACGTGTGCCTCGCGAGAGAGATTGGTTGATTTTCGAATCAAATAATTTTCGCGTTCCTCGCGTTTCGTGATTAAACCGAAGTTTCTTGAACTTTCAATTTCTACCCAAACTCTGTCGCCGACGGTTAAAGGATTTGTGATTTTTATCTCTTTTAAACGTAAATTCCCCTTGATTTTGCAGTCAATAATTTTGTCTTCGATTTTGACGAGATAATTGCTGCCTGTTGATTTCATTACTAAACCTTTGTGTAAGCTCATTTTTTATAGCGAATTTTTTTGATTTGTCAAATTTTTTAGGAATCTGACAAATTTTTTATAGAAATTTTTTTTGAGAAAGTGAACAAATTATAATTTTTTATAGAAATTTTTTTTGAGAAAGTGAACAAATTATAATTTTTTCAACACAAAATCGTAAAACTCAATAATTGGGTTGGTTAAAATGGTTTTGCACGCTTCATCAACTTTTTGTCTTGCGTCAATTTCGGTTTCCGCCTCAATTTCCAATGTTAAGTGCTTTCCGACTTGCACATTTGCCACATTTTTGAACCCAATATTGTGCATCACCGAAGTTACTGCTTTGCCCTGCGGGTCTAACAATGCCTTAAGCGGCATTACGTTTATTTCTGCAAAAAATTTCATAAATTTACTTTTGGGCAAAGATAAAAATTTTTTTCGAAAAAAATTAATTTCGCACAAAAAAAATATTTTTCTCGAAAAAAATTGAGAAATAAACATCAACATACCAAAAAAATAATTTTTGATATGTTGAAATGTTAAATTTTCGCAAAAAAATTATAACGCAATATGATTTGTTACCTTATATTTTTGATAATCAGTCAAGAAATGCGTTGCGAGTATTGCGTTTTCCTTCAAAAGACAAGGAATTGAGTCAATAATTGGATATGCGAGGAAACTTTTCTCCGAATATAAAAGCGAATCATTATGTTTAACCAATTCTGTTTGAGAAATTGGGCAAACTAAATTCAATTTATTGAACGAAGCGGCATTTTTTTCAATAATCATTAATCCCGTTGGGTTTAAAGGATTCGCAGAAAGTCCAAAAAGTCGATGTTCAACAATTTTGTAACCCAAATTTTTCGCCGTTTCGTACAATTTTGTAACGTAACCGTGTTTTTTCATTCGTTCTTTTGCCTCGTCATTTGCAAATTCGTAAGACGGTTCAAGCAGAATCAAAAATTTCTTTGTGATTCTATACAATTCTTGCAGTGCTTCGCTTTCTGTTCCTCCGTTTGGCTCGATGGAATGCGAGGTATAAACCACATCAACAGAATTTTCAGGAAGCGGAATCTCAAAAAGATTTGCTGTGAACAAATTTACATTCGAAATACCAAAATCTTTCAAAAATTCTTTTGCAAATTTTAATCTTGACCAAGAAATATCGAAACCTAAAATCTCGGAAGGTTTATTTTGCAGATGTTTAATCAACGTACCAAGAGTTGTTGCCTCACCAACGCCAATTTCAATTATTGACTCTACATTTTCGATATTGTCAACTAATTTTGCCAAAGTTTTGCAATAATTCTCTTTCAATTCTCGATTTTTTGCGAAACTTTGAACGTATGAACCAGACTGAAAATCATAACTTATCAAAATATCTTCAACCGTATTCAAATTATTATTCCCGATTCGATTGAGATATTGAATAATATTTTCTCCGCGTTCGTAAATTTCTTTAATTTTTTGTAAGTGTTTAAACTTTTCCATACATTAATTTGTTTTTTTGCGGCACAAAGATAAAAAAATATTTCAAAAAAAATATTTATCTCAATATTTATCGAAAATTTATTACATTTGTTTCGAAAAATTTTTTGAAAATGAAAACAATTTTGACATTTTTTTTGTTTCTTTCTCTCAATAACTTTCTTTTTGCACAAGAAATTGACAAATTAATTTCTGAAATTTTCGATATTGAACATCCGTCTTTGCAAAATAAAGCGATGAGAAAACTTATTTCGCAAAAAGTTAATTTTGACACTTTATATCAAAAGTTGAGTGTCGGGAAGATTTATTCGCAACATATCGAGACAGGTTGGATTGAAAAAACGAATCTTATTGATAGTTTAGAATTTTATTTCTTGGCATATATTCCGAAAAATTACGATTCCTCTAAAAAATATTCGTTACGATTTATGCTGCACGGCGGAGTAAGTACGAGAAATGCGTTTTACCCAAAAACTTTTATTGATAAAAATAATCCTGATTACGAGAAACTGGATTATATAGTTGTTTATCCTGCTTCTTGGTTTATTGCTCCGTGGTGGAGTTTGCGGCAATATAAACATATCGAAAAAATTGTTAATTTTTTCAAAGTTCATTACAATATTGATGAGAATAAAATTTATTTGTCGGGAATTTCGGATGGAGCAACAGGCGTTTTTTACTTTGCAAACTTGAATCAAACGAAATGGGCGAGTTTTGCAACGTATATTGGTTATTGTGGAGCGTTGAGAAACATTTCGAAACAGCAAATTTACATTTCGAATTATAAAAATAAATTTTTTTTCATACAAAATGGACTGAAAGATTTAACTTTTCGCTTCGAAGAAGTTAAAATTTATTTAGATTTGTTGAAATCTGCTAGGGTCGATATGAAATTGTTGGTCGTTGATACTTGCGGTCATAGTTTAAATTGGTATCCTGTGTACAAAGATTCGATTAAACATTTTTTAAACACACATCCTCGCCATCCTTTTCCTGATAAATTGAATTGGAGTACAGAATTTGAGGAAGATTTTAACCGATGTTATTGGTTGAACATTTTAAAAATCTCAAAAATGAAGTCTGAAAAAGTTTGTATTCCCGATTTTAACATTGATGAGAGAAATTTTTTATACAAATTTAGACGCGAAACAGAGTTTGGGACAATTTTTGCAGAGAAAAAAGAGAATTCTGTGTTTATTTGTACAAACAATATTAAAAAATTTTCGATTTTATTGTCTCCCTCTCATTTTAATTTCAATGAAAAGGTAAAAATTTACTTAAATGACAATTTAATTTTCGAGGATTTTGTGAAAAAAGATATTTCAGTTTTGCTTCATTGGGCAAAAAACGATATTGACCGACAAATGTTGTTTGGTTCAGAGATAAAAATTAAAACAGGCAAAAAACCAAGTGCCGAGTTTGTTACTTATTAAATTTTTTATTCACTCAAAATTTTCAGAAAAATGAAAGTTACAAAAGATAATTTTATTTCTGTCCTTGAGAATGCAGGAGTAATTTTGGAAAATGTTCAATTTTCTATGTCAGATGATTATGTTCGCTTAGATGGTATTGTTCCTGACGCTGATCAGGTAGAATTGGTTTCCGAAATCTTGGGGAAATGCAAAGAATTTGGTGAGATTATCAATAATTTGGCTGTCGAAGGCGAGGAAGACGATATTTTTGCCGCACTTGACGAGGCAGAAATATGTACAGATAATATCGAAATTACTTATGACGGCACAAAAGTTATTGTTGATGGCACAGTTCCTGTAGAGGACGATATTGAACGCGTTACCGAAATTGTCGAAAGTTGCAAAGGTTATACCGAGGTGGAAAATAATCTCACATTTGAAGAATCGGAAGCAGACGTTGTAGGTGAGGGATAAGAAAAACAAAAATCACATTTCACAAAATAATTTGCGAGGTGTGGTTTTTTTCTTTATAAAATAAAAATTTTTGTTCAGAAATTTGTTATTTCTCAAAAACTATGTATCTTTGCGATGTTTTTCAAACTCAAATTTGCAAATGGTTTTGTGTGAGAATTATTTGAATTTTAAATCTGACGAGAATCGTAGAGCGGCAGACTTTTTGAACGAAAAAGGTTTGCATGCGCCGAGTGTGCATTGTGCGTATTATAGTTGTTTGCAGTTATTGAAGTACGTAATTACTTTTTCTTTGAAAAAAACTGAAGACGATATTAGTCGAGATATGAATCGCTCAAGGTCTGATTCTCACATTTATTTTGAAAAAACGGTTAGCAATGAGATAAAAGATTTTTCTAATCGGAAAATTTTTGTTTTGAAATTTAGAGAGTTGAAGATTTTGCGAATTGCTTCTGATTACAGTTTGCGGAAAATACAAAAACAAGACAGCGATGAGGCACTCAAATTGTCTGTCGAGATTTCAAAAATCATTAAAAACACTTTTCACGTATGACACTTGAAGAATATATCATTGAGAAGATTTCTCAATTAACTGAAACGTTTGACAACATAAAATGTCAATATGGTTACGAGAATTTTTACAAAATGCATTTTGTGAAAATTTTGCCTTTCGAAGTTTATGAACATAACGAAAATTTTATTCGTATCCTTTCCGATATTCTGTATGAATTTGATACCACTTTTTGGAGCGAGGAATTGTTTCTTTTTTCTGAAGACGCATCTCGATTTTGCGAGATTAAAAATTTAATTTTCGAGAAGGCAGGGGAAAATTATTATTCGAAACTTAATCATTGCGAAGCGTTTTTGTCAAGAATAAATTTTCAACAACATTGTCTTGACCCAAATGTTTCTGTTTTGTCGGGGAGAAACTTCGGAGTTTCTCATAAAGAATTTTTAGAGAAACCTTATTTTAACGACCCTTCGTTTAAAAAAGATGAATTATTTAATCATTTGTCTTATTCCGAGAAAAATGTTTTTGCATCTGAAACTTTATACTTAAATGTGGCTGCATAAAAAATGGAAAATTTAGTTACAAATGGCTATTTGTTTGATTCGGTGATTCTTTTGGAAACGCATTTCGAAAGATTACCGCAAATTACCTTAGATTTGTCGAAAACGAATCAAAAAATTCACATAGAAAACGAAGTGCAGCAAAATGAGAACAAAATTTTTGTCATTCTTACGTTGCATTTTGATATTTTCAACAACGAAACTATTGAGGTAAAATCAAAAATAAAGATGGTAGGAATTTTCGAAAAAATCGGTACACCGAAACTTGAACAGGATATTTTTGTGCGTTTAAATGCTCCTGCGATGTTGTTTCCTTATTTGCGTGAACATTTAACCAATCTCTCGGTCAAAGCGGGACTGCCGCCAATTATTGTTCAACCAATTAATTTCGAAAATATTTCACAAAAAAATTAATTTTTATGGGAGAAACGTGGAGAGAAAAAATCGGTTTTTATTTTTTAAATAGAAAAATTAAAAATGTTAAGCGAAGTAAAAGTTTTCATAACTTTGATTCGGCGAAAAGTGTCGGATTAATTTTTAGTGCGATACATCAGGAAAGTTATCTGCAAGCGAAGTCATTTACAAGTTTTCTCACGGATAAAGGAATTGATGTTTATTCGGTTGCGTATGCGGCAAATAAAGAGATGGTTGCGTATTTTCCATATCACAAAGGCGTTCACTTTTTTTCTATCAAAGATGATGTGAATTGGTTTTTTGCACCTAAAAACGCAAAAATTAATGAGTTTATTGAGAGACCCTTAGATATGCTTGTCGATTTGAGTGTTAGCGAAAATCTTACTATTCAATATATAATTGCACTTTCGCAGGCAAAATTTAAAGTTGCGAGGACGCAGCAAAAATTTAATTATTCCGATTTTATGATTGACATACAGAAAAATCCGACTCCTGCGTATTTTTTGGAACAAGTAAAACTTTATATGTCTTTGATTCACAAAAAGTAGACTAATTTCTTTTCAATAATGATAAATATTCCTTCAAAACGTTATTTTCTTTGCCCAAGAACCAATTAATTGCTTGCACTTCGTCGAAAAAAAATCGCTGCGAAAAATCTGATTCAGGAAAACTTCGCTGACTCTCGTGAACCAACTGCTCCGCCCCGACTTGTGCGAAGATATCGTCTCCCTGCACAATTGCCCATTTTTTCACGCCCCAAATAATTACTCGCGGAAACAGAAAATGAACCAACCATAATTGATATTCTGGTTGCAAAATCTGATTCGCAATGCGATTATCCGTCAACATAAAAGTTGGTCGCAATTTTTCGAAAAGCAACGCCCACTGCTGCGACTCAAATTTCAATTCATCAAACGAGATATTTGTACTTTTTGCCGTCCATTGCTTTTTGAGTATTGAGTGTTCGCGGTTAAAAAATAATATTTGCAACGAACTTTGATAAATTTGCTCGAAATAAATCACTTCTTCCATAATTTTAAAGTATTTTAACTTCAGAATAACCCAACGAAATACGTTTCGCAGAAACTTTCTCTTCGAAAAACAAAGTTGCTTGTTTCTCGAAAAGTTCAACCGTTTCGGTGGTAAAAAATTCTCTTTTTTGATTTTTTGAACAAAAATTTTCAATTTCAGGATGGCGAAACAAATAATCTTCTAAACTTTTCGCAACAATTTCGCCTTGCGAAAGTAAATGAACATTTTGCGGCAAAAATTTCAAAATTTTATCAACCAACAGCGGATAATGCGTACAGCCCAAAATCACGGTGTCGATTTTCGAATTTTTTTGAAATAAGTTTTCGATATTTTTTTGCACAAAATAATTTGCCCCTTCGTTTTTATGTTCATTATTCTCGACCAGCGGCACCCACATCGGGCAAGATTCCTGCGTCACCGTTAAATGAGGAAATAATTTTTGAATTTCTAAGGGATAAGAATTGGACAAAACCGTTCCGACAGTACCTAAAATTCCGATATTTTGTGTAATTGTAAATTTCTCAACTGCCTCAACACTTGGACGAATCACGCCTAAAACTCTTTTCAAAGGAGCAAGAAGCGGCAAATCTCGCTGCTGAATAGTTCGAAGTGCCTTCGCAGAAGCAGTGTTGCACGCAAGAATGATTAAATGACAATTTTGCGAGAAAAACCATTTCACCGCCTCTAAGGTGTAATGATAAACCGTTTCAAAAGAACGATTGCCGTAAGGAGTACGAGCATTATCGCCGAGATAAACATAATCATATTGAGGCAATTTTTGCACAATTTCTTTTAAAATTGTTAGTCCGCCGTAACCTGAATCGAAAACTCCAATAGGAAAAAATGACTCTGTCAACATAAATTTTACAAATTTTTGCCGACAAAATTAATATTTATTTTTGAAACTTGACAAAAATATTTTCAAACTGAGAAGTTTAATCGTTACAAAAAACAAATTTCACTGTCTGCAAACAGATAAAAATTTGTCTTAAACCATTGAAAGTGAGCGAATCTACAACGTCAGAAACAAAATATTGATAAGTATTTTCACTTATTTTTTCAAGAATCACAAAATTCCAAACGCGACCAACAATATACGCACCTCGCATAATATTTGTTTTGTTCAAATTTATTGCGACCAACATCTCTGCAAGAAGTTGTTCCTCTGGCAAAGAGTCATTTTTTGTGCGTTTAAATTCTTGAATAAAGAAAAAAGGAGATTCAGGACTTTTATCACCTCTTGCAACCATAAAATCAACCGTGCCGCCAATTGTTTCGTTGTTTATTGTTGCCGACAAAGGACGTTCATACCATTCGCGAATGTTGTCTCTGCGAAAATTCACCTTACGAAGCAAAGGAATAATAAAATTTGCTTTCAACTCCTCCTCCGTATAACTCGAAATATAAAATTTATTTTCAACAATTAAATCTTTCAAAAACTTCTCCTCCTCTTCAGACAGAGAATACTCAAAACTAAACCATTTTTCAAACGCATTTTCAAAAAGTTTAGGAATCAGATGAACTAATTTTTTCAAATCTCCATATTCTACATTCGCAAAAGAAATTTTTTTGGGTTTTCCCATAAAATTTTCATTTTTAATTTGCACAAAAATACAAAAATTTTTCAAATTTTTCGCAAAAAACATTAAAATTTAACTTTTTTTTGAGAAAAAATTATTTTTTTTTATTTATTCGCAACTTCTTCGTTTTATTATTGTCTAATAATTATGTATCTTTGTAACGAAATTCTGAACAAATTAACATATAAAATTCTTGGAGGACTTTTTATGAAAAATTTATTTTTTGGTTTGTGCGTAACAGCAATCTTTGCCTCCTGCTTCGCACCCTCAACAACCACCTACGACAGCGTATATTATACGCCACAGAACGACCCAACACTTCGTTCACAAGCGTCTCGCAGTAATCAAACACTTGTGACTACTCCGCCTGAGACGACCAACGTTGCCATTCGAGATACTACCCCAAAAAAGAACTCGAAAACACAACAAAAATCTGCCAAAAATTATAATGATGACGAAGATTGGTCAGACGACGATTATTATTACTCCGCAAGAATTCGCCGTTTTCATCATCATCATTATTGTATGCCGTATTATCACGACTATTATTACACAGGAAATTGGAGTTGGGGACTTCATTTCTCGCCATTTTATGGTTGGTCCTTAGGTTGGGACTATTCGCCATATTATTCCTACTACGATTATTATTCGTACAGACCTTATTATTACGGACATCATCACTCGCATTATTGGGGTTATTACGGAAGTTCATATCATTATGGTTACCGAAACGGATACTACAACGGTTATTATGACGGATATTATCACAACAACAACTACAATGACGGCGGTTACAGTTACTCCCGAAATTATGGACAAAGAACTTCGTTGTCAGGAAATGGTCGCAGAAATTTCTCAAGTTTTGAAAATTATGGAAGTCGAAGCACTAACCGTCAAGAATCTCAAGGACAAAGAGTGAATAATCGCTCAACTAATGGCGGAAACGTAAATCGAAATAC
>DYQK01000015.1:0-24866 GCA_020719385.1 Rikenella microfusus
GGTTATAATTTTGATTATCAACCAGTTAGAAATGCAACAATAAACGATATTGATGCAGATTCAGTCTGTGAATTTGTGGAAACTTCAAATATTGCGAGAAATACAAATATCAATTTGCTTTTGTCTGTCGAAATAATTTTAGAAAATTTAGAGTTATTGAAAAATAACGAATTAACTTGTGCGGCAATTTTGTTGTTTGGTAAGCAACCTTCTCGTTTTTTTTCGAGTCATTTTGAAACGAAGTGCGATTCACTAAATTTTGTTAAAAAGTCGAGCAGAAAAACGAAAAATAAACGCATTGTTTAACTTTGCAAAAGATATTTTTGTTACCTTTGCAAAAAAAAATTTTTTATGAATTTAAGCGAGATAAAATTAATTTCACTGCCCAAAATTGTTGATGAAAGAGGGAATTTGTCGTTTATTGAACAAAATAATCACATTCCTTTCGAAATTAAACGCACTTATTGGATTTATGATGTTCCTGGCGGTGAGCATCGCGGCGGTCATGCGTATAAAACTCTGTGCGAATTTATTGTTGCGTTGTCGGGAAGTTTCGATGTTTTGGTCAATGATGGGAAAAACGAGTATAAATTTACGTTAAATCGGTCTTATTTCGGTTTATATGTTCCGAATTTAATTTGGCGAGAGTTAAATAATTTTTCCACTAATTCGTTGTGTTTAATTTTGGCATCTGATTTTTACAAAGAAAATGATTATATTCGCAATTATTCCGAATTTTTAACTTATGAAAAATAACTCTATATATAATTGCAGCGTTGTGGAATTGTCAAAAATTCACAATCGCGCGGGAAATATTACAATTATTGAAAATTTTATCAACGTACCTTTCGAAGTTAAACGAATTTATTATCTGTACGATATTCCTGGCGGCGAGCATCGCGGCGGTCACGCACATAAAAATTTGCATCAGTTAGTAGTCGCAGCGAGTGGCAGTTTTGACGTCTTAATTGATGACGGCATAAATCGCAGGACTATTTCTCTGAATCGTCCATATTTTGGGTTGTTGGTTATTCCGTACATTTGGCGGGAATTGAGTAATTTTTCTTCGGGTTCGGTTTGTTTAGTTTTGGCATCAGAAAAGTACGATGCAAGTGATTACATTCGTGAGTATTCAGAATTTAAACAATTAAAAAAATGAGTAAAAATCAAGAAATCATTAATCTTGACAAAATAGCGAAAGATAGTTGGTACGCAAAAGGTGCCAATGCTGCGACAATAAAATATTCGTTTGAAGTATTTAAACGGCATTTTATTTTGTCAGGTTCTTTATTGGAATTAGGTCCAGCGGAAGGAGTAATGACGCAGGAGTTGAGTAAAATTTTTCAAGATTTTACCGTAGTGGAAGGTTCACCTGTTTTTTGTGAGAAATTAAGAGATAATTTTCCTCAAATGAAAGTTATTGAGTCTTTATTTGAGAATTTTAACCCAAATCGGACATTTGACAATATTGTTCTCGGACATATTTTAGAGCATGTTGAGAATCCTGTTGAAATTTTAAAATTAGCAAGAACTTGGTTGAGTGAAAATGGGAAAATCTTGGCAGCTGTTCCCAATGCAAACAGCATTCACCGTCAAGCAGCGGTTTCGATGGGTTTACTTTCTGATGTTTATCAATTAAACGAAACTGATATTCATCATGGGCATCGTCGAGTGTATGATTTTGAGAGTTTTAAAAAAGATTTCTTAGAGTCGGGTTTAAAAATTGTTTGTCAAGGTGGTTATTGGTTAAAACCTTTGTCAAATAAGCAAATCGAAGAGACTTGGTCGCAAGAAATGCTTGAGGCATTTATGAAATTGGGCGAGAAATATCCCGAAATAGCTGCTGAAACTTATATAATTGCACAAAAATGAACGTACTTGTCACTTCCGTTGGTGCCGCAACTTCCATCGGGGTTTT
Organism: Rikenella microfusus; assembly: GCA_020719385.1. GTDB lineage: Bacteria > Bacteroidota > Bacteroidia > Bacteroidales > DYQK01 > DYQK01. The sequence continues at coordinate 1,919 of DYQK01000015.1, forward strand.
AAAAGCGCTGAGATTATCGCAAAATAGAGAATTTTTCTTCGTGGGAACAGATTCTAATCAAAAAGAATTTTCCTGCGGGAGTGCTTTCGTAGATTTTTTTTACACAACGACAAATGTAAAATTAAGTTTAGAATCTTATGAAAACGAGTTATTGCAAATTATTTCGCAGCATAAAATTCAGTGTGTTATTCCGATTCACGATTTAGAAATTGAAGCAATTTCTAAGATATGTGAGGAATATCCCAATATTACATTTTGGGCTGTAAATTCTTCAAGAATTGTTGAACTTTGCAATGACAAACAGGAGATAAATAAATATGTTGAAAATTTGGGAGTTAAAATTCCGAAAATGTTTTCGAGATTTGAAAAAATAGATTCTTTTCCTGTGATTTTGAAGCCCAACCGCGGAGTAAGTAGTCGAGATATGTTTGTTGCAAATAATTTTGCTGAATATCAATTTTATGCTCAATTGGTAAAAAATGAGGATTATATAACGCAACAATTTGTTCAGGGCGAGGAATTTACGATAGATTGTTACTCCTCATATCGCACGGCAAAATTTTATGGCGGTGTTGTTCGAAAACGTATTGAGACAAAAGCAGGCATTTCAACAAAAGCAGAGATAGTAAATTTCCCTTTGTTGCTCGAACTTTCTGAAAATATTTTAAACAAAATGAATTTTCGCGGTGCTTCGAATTTGCAATTTATTGTTTCCGACAATGTTCCATATTTTATTGAGATAAATCCGCGTTTTTCGGGTGCAGGAATTCTCTCGTATCAAGCGAATTTTAATTCACCGTTATTTACAATATTGGAAGCAAACAACGAAACAATACCTGCATTTGATGAATTGAAAATTAAACATCATTTAAAAATGACACGTTATTGGAATGAAGTTTTTTATGAGTAAAATGATTATTTTTGACCTCGACGACACTTTAATAGACACAAAAAAGCGGCATTTCAACATTATCTCTGATTTTTTGCAACATTTTTTTGCAGAAAAGAAATTAATTTCTTTTTCGGAATATTTAATTTTGCGAAAGAAAAATTGTTTTTCAAATTTTGACGTAATAAATTTTTTGCGAAATGAAAAAATTGAGAAAAAGTTTTTTGAAAATTATTTTCTGCAACGCATTGAACAGGAAAATGATTTAAAAACGGATTCAGAAATTGTAAATTTCGATTTTTTGAAAAATTTAAAACAGAAAAATATAAAATTAATGGTTCTCTCGTTGCGGAGTAACATTGAAAATGCAATTAAACAGGTAAAAAATTTTCAATTTTCGACTTTTATTGATGATTTTATTTTTTTAAAACATTCTGATAACCCCAAAACAAAAGTTTTATCAGAAATAAAAGGAAAAAATGAGATTCTTTTTTATGCAGGGGATTCTGTTATTGATTATGAGGCAGCAATTCAAAATAATATTTCATTTTTTGGAGTGAAAACAGGTTTTTACGAGTACGATTTTTCAATTTATTCCGACATAAATGAAGTTTTGTTAAAATTTTTTTAAAAATTTGAGATGTTAACGATTTTTAGAAAATTAAAAAATAAATTAGCAATTATTTTTCCCAAAAATAGTTTGCTCGGAGGTTTGTTGCGTTTATTTTATGCACCAATTAAAATCATTAAAAATGGAATTTTTACGCTGCACCAAAATTATTTGTTTAAAACAGCTCCACAACGACACCAAAGGGCGATAAAAAAAATAACAAATAAAAAAAAGATAAAAATTGCATTTTTCGTGATTCATTCAGCTGTTTGGAAATGTGATTTGTTGTATCAATTGTTGCTGAAAGATTCTTTGTTTGAGTTGGTTGTTGTTGTTTGTCCGTATGTAAAGTATGGCGAGATGACAATGTTGAGTGATATGGAAGAATGTTTTAATTATTTTCAGAATAAAAATTATAACGTAATAAAAACATTGAGGGAAAATGGGAAATGGTTAGATGTGAAGAAAGAAATTAATCCTGATATTATTTTTTTCACAAACCCGCATGAATTGACAAAAGAGGAATATTACATAAGAAATTTTTTGAATTATTTAACTTGTTATGTTCCTTATGGAATAAATCAAACTCATTTAGACCAGATGCATTTTAACAAGCCTTTTGTGAATTTTTTGTGGTTATTTTTTTTGGAAACAGGAATGCAAAAAAATATGTCGGAAAAATTTGCTTTTAACAAAGGTATAAATGCGGTAGTTTCTGGTTATCCTGTTTTAGATTATTTTTTTGACAAAAATTATATTCCCAAAGATGTTTGGAAGGTCAAAGACAGACACCTTAAACGAATCATTTGGGCGCCGCATCATACTTTGCACGAACCCAAATCGTTCTTGAGTCTTTCTAATTTTTTGGAATATGATGATTTTATGTTTGAGTTAGCAACAAATATGCAGGATAAAATTCAAGTTTCTTTTAAACCTCATCCGTTGTTGAAGGCGAAATTATATGTTGAAGAAGGGTGGGGAAAGAAAAAAACCGATGAATATTACGACAAATGGCAAGATTTACCGAATGGTCAACTAAACGATTCTGAATATATTGATTTATTTTTGACCTCTGACGCAATGATTTTAGATAGCGGTTCTTTTTTGAGTGAATATTTAACGGTCAATAAACCTTCGTTGTATCAAATGAGATACGATGATTTGGAAAATCAATTTAACGAGTACGGGAAAATGGCTTTTTCGAATCATTATCATAGCAAAAATAAGGAAGATGTTTTGCATTTTGTCAACGAAATAGTTATTGCGGGCAATGATTTTTTTGAAAAATCAAAGAGAGAAATTTATTAATCAATATTTAATTTCGCCAAATGGTGTGAGTGCTTCTGAAAATATTTTAAATATTTTGAAGCAAGAATTAAAAAATAATTTGTTATGATTTATAAAAACGTAATTACCTACGGAACTTTCGACTTGTTGCATGTTGGGCATGTTCGTCTTTTGCGAAGAGCAAAGTCGCTTGAAGAGCACTTAGTTGTTGCTTTATCAACTGACGAGTTTAACAAAATAAAAGGTAAAACATCTGTTCTTTGTTATGAAGAGAGATATGAAATTCTGTCTGCAATCAAATATGTTGATAAAATTATTCCTGAAAATAATTGGGAACAAAAAATTCAAGATATTTTGACCGAGAAGATAGATTGTTTTGTGATGGGAAATGATTGGGAAGGGAAATTTGACTTTCTGAAGACATATTGCAGCGTTGTTTATTTACCGCGAACAGAGGATATTTCAACAACACAATTAAAAACTGACTTGAAAAATGCTGACGAAACTTTTCGAACTGAATTTTTTTTAAAAAATCTCTAATCATTTATGGCAGAAAATCAAAATCTCAAGCAAAAAACCATTAACGGAATGATTTGGAAGGCTGTTGATGTTTTTGCAGCACACGGTTTTTCGTTTGTCATTGGAATTATTTTAGCAAGAATTTTAATGCCGTCAGATTATGGGTTAATTTCGATGTTAGCAATTTTCATTTTAATATCAGAATTGTTGATAAATGGCGGTTTCTCAAACGCATTAATACAAAAACAAGACAGAACTGATGCAGATTTTTCCACTGTTTTTTATTTTAACATCGCAGTAAGTGTTTTTTGTTATATTATTTTGTTTTTCTCAGCGCCGTATATTGCGACTTTTTACAACGAACCGATTCTTACGCCTTTGACTCGTATTCTTTCGTTAAATTTTATCATTAATTCGCTTTCTATTATTCAACGAACCATCTTAACTATTCATATTGATTTTAAAACTCAAGCAAAAGTTGCGATTTTATCTGCGATTATAAGTGGAGTATTGGGAATTGTTGCTGCATATCAAGGTTTTGGAGTTTGGGCAATTGTTATTCAACAGATAAGCAATGCTATTATTCAACTTTTTACTTTGTATTATTTCAATAGATGGCTTCCGAAACGAATTTTTAGTCAAAATTCATTTAAAACGTTGTTTAATTTTGGGTCAAAATTATTAATAGCAGGTCTTTTGTCTGTTTTTTTCAATAATCTCTATTCGCTTATCATTGGAAAAGTGTTTTCCACGAAAGATTTAGGTTTTTATACGCGTGCAAAGCAATATCCCGAATTGATATACGTAACTACGTCAACTATTTTGCAAGGTGTTTCGTATCCTGTTTTGGCATCTTTGCAGGAGAATAAGGAAAAGTTAGTCGAAGTTTATAGTAAATTGATGGGAACGGTTGTTTTTGTGATAATTCCGACAATGACCTTATTTGCAATGTTATCTGAACCTTTTATTCGTTTACTTTTGACAGAGAAATGGATGCCCGCAGCAACTTTGATGCAATGGCTTTGCCTTGCACGAATGTTTACTCCAATAAGTTCGTTAAATATGAACATTTTAAATGCTATTGGTCGCAGCGATTTATTTTTAAAAATTGATGTTTCGAAAATTCCGATGGTTGTTGTTGCGTTGGTAATAACAATTCCGCTTGGTTTAAAAGCAGTTGTCATCGGACACGCAATAACCTCGTTCATCGCTTATTTTATAAATGCGTATTATCCTGGCAAATTTTTTAATTTTGGAGCAATAAAACAAATTTATCATATGCGTTACGTGGCACTTTCTACCTCAATAATGGCTGTTATTGTTTATTTTATACTTTCTTTTTTACATTCTGATTTGTTAAAATTGATTTTAGGGACAAGTTTCGGAGTAATTATTTATCTTTTCTTAGCGACAATTTTTAAAATGAACGAAATGAAAGAATTAAAAATTTTATTGAGTAAAATTTTTCGAAAAAAATAATAAAAAATATTGTTTAAAAAAAAAATTGTAGTATTTTTGCAAAAAAATATAATTTAATATGAGTGAGTTGGTTTCTGTTGTAGTTATTTCGTATAATTCAGATAAATTTATCCTTGAAACGTTGGAAAGTATAAAAATTCAAACTTTTCAAACTATCGAATTAATAATTTCTGATGATTTTTCGACAGATAATACTATTGAAATAGCAAAAAAATGGTGTGAGGAGAATAAATTTCGTTTTTCGCGGGTAGAAATTGTTGTTGCAGCAAAAAATACAGGAATTGCAGCAAATTGTAATCAAGGAGTAAAAGCTGCAACAGGGAATTGGGTGAAATTAATTGCTGCAGATGATATTTTAGAAAAAAATTGCATTCAAAATAATATCAATTTTGTGAACGAAACTCCGAATGCTAAAGTAATTTACTCAAAAGTTTTTGTTTTTGACAACGAAACTCGATTCGGTGCAGAATATTTCCCCGAAAAATTTTTTAAAAAAACTGCAAAACAGCAATTTTTTCGTTTATGTAATGGAAGAGGATATTTTATTCCTTCATTGTTTATTTTTCGAGAATTTTTGTTGCAAAACGGCGGTTTCGACGAAACTTTTTTAATAGAAGATGTTCCATTTTTAATGCGTACCGTTTTGTCAGGTGAAAAATTATACGGTTTCGATAAATTAACTGTTTTTTATAGAATTTGTAAACAAGGTTCTGCCACTCAAACCATAAATATAAAACGCTACAATGATGTGAAAAGAGTTTATAACGAAATTATTTTTCCACAAATAGAAAATCATTTTTTGTTATATCTGCGTTGGAAAATACATTTTTTTTTAATTGATGCAAAAATCAAAAATGATAAACGCAAAAAATTTTCTCAATTTATTTTAAAAATTTTCTACAAATTAATTGTTTTGTATTACGTAATTCTTGATTCGTTTTCGAAAGATAATTTGGAGAGATGGAGGTATTAAATTCTTTTTTATGAATAATCTTGTTGCTTTGCTTCCAATGAAAGGACATTCCGAGAGAGTGCCGAATAAAAATATGAAAAATTTTAACGGCAAACCTTTGTATCACACAATCATGCAAAGGTTAGAGGATTCTTTCTTGGTGAAAAAAATTATTATCAACACCGACAGCGAGATAATTGCCGCCGACGCAGTGAAATGTTTTTCAAAAGTTCAAATATTGATGCGTCCTGAGAAATTGCAGGGCGATTTTGTCTCGATGAACGAAATAATTCATTATGATTTGTCGCAAGTTGATGATTTTTATTTTTTACAAACGCACTCAACAAATCCGCTGCTGAAAACTGAAACAATTAATAATGCAATTAACTCGTTTTTTGCGAATGTAGAGAAATTTGATTCGCTTTTTTCTGTAACGAAATTGCAGACTCGTTTGTATTGGAAAGATGGTTCTGCGGTAAATCATAACCCAAATGAATTGATTCGAACTCAAGATTTGCCGCCATTGTTTGAGGAAAATTCTAATTTTTATATTTTTTCGAAAGAATCTTTTCGTAATTCGGGAAATAAACGAATTGGAATTAAACCACAAATGTTTGAAATGAACAAATTAGAATCTGTTGACATTGATACTCCTGAAGATTTTTTGTTAGCAGAAATGTTGTATAAAACTTTGAATTTATGAAAACGTTAAAACAAAAATTAATTGACAACGAACTAACTATTGGTTCTTGGGTAACTATTGGGCATCAGTCAATAGTTGAGATTATGGCATCGGCAAATTTCGAGTGGTTGACTATTGATATGGAACACAGCGTTATTGAACATTCGGTTTGTCAAAATCTTATCGCACATATTCAGTCAAGTAAAATGGCTGCTTTAGTGCGAGTGAGCAAAAATGAGGAAGTTGTGATTAAAAAAGTGATGGATTCAGGTGCTGACGGCGTCATTGTCCCGATGGTTAACTCGAAGGAAGATGCCGAGAAAGTTGTTGAATTGGTAAAATATCCTCCTGTGGGCAAAAGAGGGGTTGGTTTGGCACGAGCGCAAAAATATGGAATTGGTTTTGACGATTATAAAAAATGGTTGACCGAAAATTCTATTATTATCGCACAAATCGAACACATTAAAGCAGTTGAGAATCTTGAAAATATTCTCAAAACGCCGTTTATTGATGGAATAATTATTGGTCCGTATGATTTGTCGGGGTCGATGGGAATTCCCGGCGAGTATGACAAACCTGAGGTTGTTGCGGCGTTAAAATATGTGGAAGAAACTTGCAAAAAGTTCAATAAACCCTTAGGTTTTCACGTTATTCAACCCGATTTTTTGAAACTGAAAGAAAAAATTGACAAAGGTTACACTTTTCTTGCGTTTAGTTTAGATTTTTATTTTCTCGGAAATAAAGCACGCGAGGAAATGTCGAAAATTAAAAATTCGTTGGAATGAAAAAGAAAGTTTTAGTCTTTGGCGGCGCAGGTTTTTTGGGCAGTTACGTTGTAAACAAATTGTTGGAAAAAGGTTATGACGTAATTGTTCCCGATATTTCAACTTCGATTTATTTTGACAGCGAAATTTGTGTGAAATGCGATATTCTCAATAGAAGCGAAGTCGAATCGGTAATTTCTGAACATATAAGATTTATTTATAATTTTGCAGGTTTTGCAAGTCTTGACGATTCGGGAGAAAAACCGTATGAAACCGTCAATTTGAACATTATTGGGAATCTGAATATTTTAGAAGCGTGCAAAAACAAAAATATTGAACGTTACATTTATGCCAGCAGTGCCTACGCAATGTCGGACAAAGGGTCTTTTTATGGAATTAGCAAACTCGCTTCCGAAAAACTTGTCGAGGAATATTACAAAAAATACAATTTGAAATATACAATTATTCGCTACGGTTCAGTTTACGGAGAACGAGATTTTCACAACAACTATATATATAACCTTATCAAAAAGGCAATTGAGAAAAACATAATTGAACACAACGGAGACGGCGAAGAAATCCGCGAATATATTCACGCCGCAGACGCAGCAAAATTATCTGTCGATATTATTGAAGACACAAAATTCGAAAACGAACATTTAATTCTCACAGGAGTAGAGAAAATGAAGCGAAAAGAATTATTCCTGATGATAAAAGAAATTTTTAACGACAATATTGAAATTATTTACAAAAATCTCGAAAATCAGAATCATTATAAAATTACGCCATATTCTTTTCACCCTTCAATAAGTAAAAAGTTAACTGCGAATCCTTTTATTGATATGGGGCAAGGAATTTTGGAATGTATCAAAGAAATTCATCGAAATAAAAATTTGGAATTATGAAAAATTGGATTTTTTTATCTCACGAATTATCAGAAAATTTGTCAAGTTATGCAAACGGTCAACGAATTTCCATCGAAGCGGTAAATTTGATAAGCGAAGGCAAAACAAGCAACACTTCACTTTTGCATTTGCCGAGTCATTTTGGAACTCACATTGATTTTCCATATCATTTCTCGCAAAACGGCTCTAACGGTTCAAATTATGATGCAAATATTTTCGTTTTTAACGAAATAAAATTGGTGGAATTGAATAATTTTGATAAAAATAATTTACTTTTGTCTCCCAAAGATTTTTATTTCACAGAAATAGAAAAACATATCGAATTATTGCTCATAAAAATAAACAAAGATTTCTCAAGAGATTCTGAAAATTATTGGGAAAATAATGTTGGTTTTTCCCCTGAATGTGCAGAATTTTTTAAAAAATTCTTCCCAAATTTGCGTTCTGTGGGTTTTGATTCTATTTCTTTATCCAGTTTTAAACATCGAGAAATAGGACGAGTAGCACACAAAGAATTTCTAATGACAGAAAATTTACTTATTATTGAGGATATGGATTTATCAAAAGTGAGTGAAAAAACCATTTTTAAACAAATTATTATTTCGCCGTTGCGTTTTTTTCACGCTGACGGAAGTCCCGTAACTATTTTTGCACAAATTGACAATGAAAATTAAAACTATTTTTTTCGATTTTGACGGCGTTATCGCAGAATCGGTGAATGTAAAAACGGAAGTTTTTTATCAAATGTACTTGCCTTACGGAGAAGAAATTGCCCAAAAAGTTAAACGTCATCATCTTGACAACGGCGGAATGTCGCGTTTTGTGAAATTCCGTTTGTATCACAAAGAATTTTTGAACATAGAACTATCAGACGAAGGTTTAGCAAAGTTGACTCAACAATTTTCAAATTCAGTAATGCAAGGCGTAATTAATGCTCCGTTAGTGTCAGGAATTTTAGATTTTCTTAAGGAAAATTACCAAAAATTAAACTTTTTTGTGATAACAGGAACTCCAACTGACGAAATTCGAGAAATCTTGAAAGCAAGAAATTTAGAAATTTATTTTGAAGGTGCATTTGGCTCGCCGGAGAAAAAAGATTTTTGGGTTCAAAAAATCATTACAGAAAATCAATATTCTACCTCAGAATCGATTTTTATCGGAGATGCCTTTGCCGATTATGACGCCGCAAACAACAACAACATTCCTTTTATTTTGCGCGAATGGGAGGAAAATATCGAATTGTTTCAAAATATTGAATGTTATCGCATCAAAAATTTTCAAAATTTTAACCAATTTTTAGATTCTTTACAATGAAAATTCTTTTAACTTCCACATCTTTTCAAGATACAAAGGGAAAACATCAAGAAATGTTGCAAAAAACAGGTTTTTCCGTTGATGTTTTGCGCGGTCCAGTAAAAGCAGATGTACTTTTACCGATTATTTCTCAATATGACGGAATAATTTGCGGCGACGACGACTTTAATCGCGAAGTTTTAAAAAAAGCAAGCGAAGGAAAAGTTAAAATTCTCTCAAAATATGGCGTTGGTTTAGACAAAATTGACTTAGAAGCCGCCCAAGAATATCAAATTCCTGTTACAAATTGTCCTGGAGTAAATCACGTAACCGTTTCTGAACACGTTTTCGCACTTTTACTCTGTTTTTTCAAAAATATTCACACCGAATACAATTTCACCAAATCGGGAAAATGGAAACGACTCACAGGAATGGAATTATTCGGCAAAACCATCGGCATTATTGGGTTGGGAAAAATCGGCAAAGAAGTTGCTTTGAAAGCGAAGGCATTTGGTTTAAAAATTATTGCCTTTGACAAATTTATTGACAAGCAATTTTGCTGCGAAAACAATATCGAAATTGCCGATTCTGTTGAAAATTTATGTGAAAAAAGCAACATTATCTCGTTAAATGTTTCGTTAAACGCAGAAACAGAACATATTTTGTCTGAAAAAATAATAAAAAACCATCTGAAACATGGAACGATTATTGTCAACACGGCACGAGGCAAATTAATTCATTTGGAAAGTTTAATCTTCGGGCTTGAGAAAAATATCATTGCGGGTTATCTCACCGATGTTATGGACGAAGAACCAATGCCTGAAAATCATCCGTTATTGAAATTTGAGAATGTAATTATTACGCCGCATGTTGCTTCTCGCACTTACGAAAGTGTTGAAAGACAAGGAATTATGGCTGTCGAAAATTTGTTAAAACATTTAATTTCTCACTAAATGACTTATTTTTTTTTCAATTCGTTTATTTGTATTCCCCAAAAAGTCAAAGAAACAGAACGATATATTTGGCTGCCGCAAAACGAATATAGCGAAAAAATGATAGAAAATTTTATTTCAAAAATTTCGTTTGACGCAAAAATTTTTGTCGAGAATGTGTTTTCTCTTTCATTTCTGAAAGAAAAAGTTGAGATTTTTTCTCAAAACGAAAAACAAAAAAATGTTAAAGAAAATCAAAAAATAGCATTTTTTGTCCCATCTGATACATTGGCAAAATCTGCGTTTGTTATTTATTCAAGTTTTCATGACAAAAAAAATGCAATCTTTTTCACCTCAGGCAATCAAAATCATTCTGATACGTTTTTAAAAAATCATCAACTTGAGTTTTTACATTTTAATTTAAAGAATCTTCGAAAAATAAAACCCGATATAATGATTTTATTTAACGATTGGGGCAAAAAATATATAGTTTCGTTTTGTCGATGGTTAAAAATTCCTGTTATCTGTGTGCAAGAATCGGTTATTGACTTTTCGAAAAAATTGAAAAAAATGCAGCAAGCCGATTTTGTGTTTTTGCAGGGAATTATTACTGCGAAAGAATTAAACCGCGAGATAATGTTCATTACAGGGAATCCGCGATATGAAAATTTAATTGTTCAAAAAAATGTTACCTCGCAATATGATGTGATGATTAATTGCAATTTTACTTACGGAATTCACGAAGATGTACGCGAGGATTGGTTAAATAATATTATTGAAGTGTTGAAAGAGTTAGAGCTGTCATATTTTATTTCGCAACATCCTCGCGATACAGGAAATTTATCAAATTACAAAAACGTTTTCAAATCAAATGTTGATGTTGTTGAGAGTCAAATTCGAAATGCAAAAATTTTAATAACCCGTTTTAGTTCCTTGGCACATGAATCTCTTTTAATGGACAAATATGTTGTTTATTTTAATCCACATAAGGAGAAAATAAAATATGATTTCGAGTTTAACGAGAAATTTATTTTTTATTCCACTAATAAAAATTCACTTTTGAGTTGTTTGAAAAAAATTAAACAAACTGATTTTTCTGCTATTAAATCTGAAGTTGCGAAATATCTTGCGTTGCACTGTATTCAGCAAACAGATTTACCGACTAATAATATTATTTCGTTGTTAAAAAATAAATTTTTCTCGAAAAGTTTTTCGTTGAAAGATTTTATTGAGATAATAAAATATTGGGTGAAAAAATTGATTCGAAAATAATTATGTTACCAACAAATTTTGCAGGGAAAATTCCTTTGATTGCGTTTTATTTTTCGATTCTAATCATTTGTGGTCGTTTCTTGTTAGACCGTTTTGGTTCCAATATCATTAACATCGCTTATGGTACGATTATTATATTGAGTTTATTTTCGGTATCTGTCTTGTTTAAAGGAAGTTTTGTTTTCAATAATAAAGGCATCAAGATGATACTGTATCTTGTCATTGTTCTGAATACATTTACTTTTATTCATATTCTTTTAAATAAATCAGATATTTATTTGTACGAGTATCTTCGCGTGATGATGCTTTTTTCTATATATTTTTTGATATCTCAAGTTTTATTTATTTCTAATGATTTAAAAAATCACTTCGAAAAAGTGTTATATGTTTACTTTTGTTTTCAATTTTTGCTTGTTGCCATTGGAATTTTTAACATTATAGTAGGAAATTATTTTACCATATCAGAAGGCGAAAAGCCACGCGTAGACAGCACTTTTGGACATCCAAATCATTATGGACAATATTTGGTTATTTTAATCTCGTTCATTTATGTAGTCATAAAACAAATTAAATATAAACAGCTCTTAATAATTTTATCCATTTTATCTCTTATTGTTTACACACAAATCTTTAACTTTGCAGCAATATTATATATTGCAGTTTTCGCTTTTTTTATGTATGTTCAGAAACAAAATTCGAGATTAATTTTATTGCGTTTAATTTTGTTCGTTGGTTTGGGAGTCGGTATATTTTATTTTTTATTAAAAATTTCAGATCAATTTGCCGCACGAATAGAGGTATTGTATCAAACCAATTTAATCGAAATTGATAAAAATTATCCGACCAATTCCTTTCAATGGCGAATATTTATGTGGCAATACGCATTGGAAAATGTCGAAGATCCTTTTTTAGGAAATGGAATAGGAAGCAGTACGTATTTTTTTAAATTTAGAACTCACTCAACCAATTTTGCCGTATTAGATTTACATAACGAATTTTTACGAATATATTTTGAATATGGAATTTGCGGATTAATGGTGTTATTTTTATTTCTCAGAAATATTTATTTACGAATTTCACACGAAAGCAAGGCTGTATTAACAGGATTTCTTGTCTCTTGTGCTACAAGTAATTATTTTAGAGCTACAGATATGATGATTCATATTTTTTTAATTATCTCCTTCATTGAATACAAGAATAAAAAATTGCAACAAGTCTCTTCTTAATTTTTATGTTTTATGAGCAACAACATTTACACAACTGGAGAATATTTGGAAAAAAACCCTTCTTGGCATGTCGAGGATTCACAATGGAAGGCGAAACAAATTATTCAAATGATACAAAAAAACAGCATTGAACCACTTTCTATCTGTGAAATAGGATGCGGAGCCGGTGAAATTTTAAATCAGTTGCACTCACAAATGTCTGATAAGGTTATTTTTACAGGATATGAAATTTCTGAACAAGCATTTCAACTGTGCCAAGAACGAAAAAAACACCGACTAAATTTTGAACTGAAAAATTTAATAGACGACGGGAATGATTTTTTTGACATAGTGCTAGCCATTGATGTTATTGAACACGTCGAAGACTATTTTGTTTTTCTACGAAAATTGCAAAAAAAGGGAAAATACAAAATTTTCCATATCCCGCTAGAAATTTCTGTGCAAACAGTCCTTAGAAGTACACCAATACTTACAGGAAGAAAAAAATACGGACACATAAATTATTTCTCCAAAGAAATTGCTTTTGCTTCTTTGACTGACACCAATTATGAAATTATTGACTGGTTTTATACCGCATCCACAACAGATTTTCCTGCTCGTTCTCTTAAGAATTTTTTGGGAAAATATGCGAGAAAAATAATGTATAAATTTTGTCAAAATTTTACAGTACGATTTTGGGGCGGATATTCTTTATTAATTTTGGCAAAATAAGTTTTCCCAAAAATGATAGGAATTTTTAAAGTCAACTCAAAAAAAGACGGCGGTTATTTTATCGACCGCTACTTGGAATCTATTCTTAATAAAAACAATTTGCCAACAAAAGCATTTGTTTTTGATAAATCGCAAGAAAACTTCGACAAACACGAACTTATTTCTTGCAATTACAAAAATATTTTCGCCGCACTCTCTGCATTTAACCAAATTGTGGACAAATATTCCATACAAATTTTTTACACAAATCAATTTATAACTTTGTTATACGGCGTTTTGTTGCGAATATTTTTTCGAAAAAAAATTAAAATCATTGCAAAAGTCGATGGAAAAACAATTAAAATTGGAATAATCAAAAAACTTTTTTTTAAAATTTATGATTTTCTTTGGAATTTTGCGAAAAATAAATCGGATTTTATAATTTTTGAAACGCAAAATGCGAAAAGTAATTTCTCGAAAGAAAATTGTAAAGTAATTTATACGCCTGCAATAAATTTTTATCAGTTAGATCTCGAAAATTTGAAAAATCAAGAGATTATTAAACTTGAAAAATCAAAATATCGAAAAATTATTTTGTATGTTGGACGTTATTCAGAAGAAAAAGGTTATTTTTTACTTCGAGATATTGCAAAAAACTTTTCAGATTGTCTTTTTATAATGATTGGCGGGAAAAATAACGAATTTTCTGATGTAAAAAACATTGTTGAAATCGGAATGTTGAACATTTCGCAAATTATTCCGTATTATCAATTTTGCGATATGCTATTAGTGCCAAGTGTTGATGATTCTTTTCCGAATGTCATTCGAGAATTCGCTTATTTTAACAAACCAATTATCGCAACTAACGTTGGCTCAATGACAGAATTTCAAGATTTAGGTATGAAAATCAATATTGGTCCCGCAAATCTCAATGAAATTATCATTGAATTAAAGAGAAATATCGAAAATGACGAGTTAAATGAAAACAAAATCATTTATGAAAAGTCTTTTAACCCGAATAATGAAAATGTTATTGATAATTATCTCTCAATTTTTCAAAAATTCTTATGAAAAAAATTTCTTTGCCCACAGATGCTTCGATTATTGTCACGTATCGATGTCAGATGCGTTGTAAAATGTGCAATATTTGGCAATTTCCAACAGACGAATCGAAAGAAATTTCGCCCAAAGACATAGAGAAAATCTCAAATTTGAAGTTCATCAACATCACAGGCGGCGAACCTTTTCAACGAAAAGACATCGAAGATATTGTTGCTGTTTGTTTTTCCAAATAGAGAAAATGTAAACAGTTTAATTTCAAAAGCAAAATTCTTAATAACTCCTTCAGAATGGTACGAGAATAATCCGCTTTCTGTTTTAGAATCGTCAACTTCAGGCACACCCGTTTTGGGTGCAAAAATTGGAGGTATTCCTGAACTAATTGATAACGAAAATGGTTTACTTTTTGAATCAGGAAATATGAATGATTTAAACAATAAAATTCAAACAATGTTTTCGCAGCATTTTGATTATCAAAAAATTGCAAAAACGGCAAGAGAAAAATTTGCTGCGACAGAGTATTATGAAAAACTTTTATCTTTGTACCAAAAAATCTTACTAAAATGAGCATTGCAAATAAAATTTCTGCAAAAAATCGAGCAAGAAAATTTGATATTTTTAAACAAAATATTTATTTTGATGAAAAAATAAATATTCTTGATGTTGGTTTTAATGACACTGAATACAGTAATGTTGATAATTATTTAGAAAAAAATTATCCTTATCAACAAAACATTACTGCACTTGGAATTGGCAGCAAAGAAAATTTTATCAAAAAATATCCGAAGGTGAATGCTGTACTTTATGATGGAACAACTTTCCCATTTCCTGATAAAACATTTGATATTTGTTGGTCAAATGCTGTTATTGAACACGTTGGAGATTTTGAAAAACAGTTATTTTTTCTTTGTGAAATGAACAGAGTTGCTAAAAAAGTGTTTTTTACAACTCCAAACAAATATTTTCCAGTTGAAGTACATACAAGAACTCCGTTTTTGCACATTATTTCAAAGAATTTGTTTGAGAAATATCTTATTTTTATTGGGAAAAAATGGGCAACAGGAAATTATATGAATTTACTTTCAAAAAAATTACTCATTAAACTTCTTCAAAATGCTAAAATTGAAAATTTTCGAATTATTTCGAATAAATTATTAGGTTTTACATTGGACTTTGTGATAATTATTAATCCATAAATTCTTATGAAAAATCTTTCTTTGCCCACAGATGCTTCGATTATTGTCACGTATCGATGTCAGATGCGTTGTAAAATGTGCAATATTTGGCAATTTCCAACAGACGAATCGAAAGAAATTTCGCCCAAAGACATAGAGAAAATCTCAAATTTGAAGTTCATCAACATCACAGGCGGCGAACCTTTTCAACGAAAAGACATCGAAGATATTGTTGCTGTTTGTTTTTCCAAATCGCCACGCGTTGTTATCTCGACATCGGGCTGGCATTACGAAAAAATTATTGCGTTGGCAAAAAAATTCCCCAAAATCGGCATTCGAGTCAGTATTGAAGGACTCTCGCAGCACAACGACAAACTTCGCGGCAAAGAAAAGGGTTTTGATAACGGTTTAAAACTTTTGCTTGCCCTTCGAGAACTTGGAATCAAAGATATTGGGTTTGGAATTACCGTTTCGAATCACAATTCTAATGATATGTTGTGGTTATATCGGCTTTCGCAAAGTTTAAAAATGGAATTTGCAACTGCCGCTTTTCATAATTCGTTTTATTTTCACAAACATGACAACCAAATTACGAATCAAAACGAAGTTATTGAGAATTTTGAAACGTTAATAAATTATCTTTTGAAAGAAAATCACCCAAAATCTTGGTTTCGAGCATTTTTTAATCTCGGTTTAATCAATTATATTCGCGGCGGCAAGAGAATGTTGCCCTGCGAGGCTGGACAAATTAATTATTTCATCGAACCTTACGGCGATATTTACCCGTGCAACGGTTTAGAAGAGGAAATTTGGAAAGAAAAAATGGGAAATATTCGAGAAATCGAGTCTTTCGAAACATTTTGGGTTTCTGAACAAGCAGAAAAAGTAAGAGAAATGGTTAAAAGTTGTCCGAAAAATTGTTGGATGGTCGGCACGGCGGCACCTGTGATGAAAAAATATCTCAAACATCCAGCACTTTGGGTGTTGAAAAATAAATTTCGAAGTTTAAAAGGTGAAAAAATTGATGGAAATTGTATTCCATATTTTAATGTCGGACAAAATTCGCTGCAAGGAGACTTAAATTTTCAACGATTTTCGGAATTTGCAAAACAAAAAGAGATAATTATTGATAAAAATATTCCTTTAATTGAAGAATAATGAGAATTTTTGTTCTTGGAACACGCGGGATTCCCGAAATTCAAGGAGGAGTTGAAACACATTGCGAAAATTTGTACCCAATTTTGACAAAAATGGGCTGCGAGGTAACAATTATTCGCAGAAAACCTTATATAAATTCGCAAAATCGGGTTTCGGAGTATAAAAATATTCAACTTGTCGATTTATATGCACCTCATCTCAAAAGTTTTGAGGCAATTGTTCACTCGCTTTTGGGAATTTTTTTTGCTTGGCGAAATAAACCTGATATTTTGCACATTCACGCCATTGGTCCTGCTCTTGTTGCGCCGTTGGCTCGACTTTTGGGGTTAAAAGTTGTGTTGACGCATCACGGTTCGGATTATCAACGACAAAAATGGGGATTTTTTGCGAAAACAATTTTAAAACTTGGTGAACGTTTTGGGGCTAAATTTGCGAATCAAATAATTGTTATCTCAAATGAAATTCGAAAACTTCTCGAAAATAAATATCAGCGTTTTGATACAAATTTGATTTTTAACGGAATTATCCCGCCGCAAAAGTCTGAAAACACAGATTTTCTCGATTTTTTAAATTTAAAACCACAAAAATATATCATTTCTGTCGGAAGATTTGTGCAGGAAAAAGGTTTCGATTATTTAATTGATGCGTTTTCGATTTTGAAAACCGAATACAAACTTGTTCTTGTCGGCGATGCTGACCACGAAACCGTTTATTCGCAACAATTAAAGGAAAAAGCACAAAAAAATAACGTAATTTTAACAGGTTTTATTCGCAGCGAGAAGTTAAATCAAATTTATTCTAATGCGAAGTTGTTTATTTTGCCGTCTTTTCACGAAGGTTTGCCCATTGCCCTTCTCGAAGCAATGAGTTATAATCTTGACGTTTTAGTGAGTGATATTCCTGCGAATCTCGAAGTAAATCTCGAAAAAAATGATTATTTTGAGACAGGAAATGTTGAAAATTTATCTCAAAATATTGAACGAAAGTTAAAAAATGTTAAAATTAGAAATTTCGACAATGTAATCAAAGAAAAATATAATTGGGAAAATATTGCCCGACAAACATTGGAAGTTTACCAAAAAATTTTGAACAAATGAAAGAAAAATTGTTAAATTTGTTGAAAAAAATATCTGTTCTCAAAGGAATTATATTATTTTTATTTCTTTTGACTTTATCTTGGAGTATTTGGCATTTTTCTTCGCATTTTTTTGCCCGCGATAAGGTGTTAAAACCATTTTATTATTCCTTAATTTCGAGTCAAGTTTTCTTTTTGACAAATTATTTTTCTGCAAATCAAATTTCGTTTCAAAAAATTGAGTATAATAAAATTCAATTTGCGAGTAAATATACAATTCGCATAACCGATGAATGTTCGGGTTTGCAACATATTTTTGAAATTATTTTTATTTTAACATTTTATGTTGGTTCGTGGCGAAAAAAAATATGGTATATTCCGCTTTCGATATTAATAATTTATTTTGCTTCGCTTTTACATTTATTAATTTTAAGTTTTTCTCTTTTGATTTCTCCGAAAAGTTTTATTTTTATGCACGACCAAGTTTCGCGATGGATATTTTTCTCGTTTTTTCTGTTTATTTGGATTTTTTGGGAAGAAAAATTCGCAAAATTTGGGAAAAAATAAAAAAGTCATCGTTTTAGACAATGACTTTTTCTAATTTTGTTACGAAATTTTACGTTTCACAGATAATTTCATCGCATAAGCGATGTAATACATCACAGGAATTAAAATCAAAGTCAAAAATGTCGCAAAACTTAACCCAAAAATAATTGTCCAAGCGAGTGGTCCGAAAAATTGCACTAAATCTCCTCCTACGTGAATGTGCGGATTAAATTCTGTGAAAAGTGCTTCAAAATTAACATTTAACCCAATTGCAATAGGAACAAGTCCCAGAATTGTTGCTGTTGCGGTTAAAAGTACGGGCGTAATTCTCGTTTTTCCTGCTTGAATAATTGCTTCTCGCGTTTTTAAACCTCGTTCTTTGAGAACATCAGTGAATTCTACGAGCAAAATTCCGTTTCGAACTACAATTCCTGCTAACGCAACAATTCCTAACCCCGTCATAACCAACGAAATTTCCATTCCAGCGGCAATAAAACCAAGCAAAACGCCGACAATACTAAATAAAACTTCAGTAATAATAATTACAGGTTTACTCATTGAGTTAAATTGCGTTATCATAATGAACATAATTAGACAGAGTGCCAACAACATTGCTCGACTAAGAAAATCTGACGTTTCTTGCATATCTTCTTGCTCGCCTGTTTGTCGAATATCGATGTCTTCTTTCTTTTGAAACGAAGGAATTAACTCTCGAATCTGATTATTTATTTGATTCGCATTGAAACCTGACAAAATATTTGACGAAAGAGTGATTACTCGCTTGACATTTTTTCGTTTAATACCGCCATAAGTATTTTCGTACTTGATATCTGCGACTGCGGAAAGCGGAATTTGACGTAATAATCCTGTTGTCATGTCGCGGTAAGTGATTTTTGTGTTGATTAAACGGTTAATGTTGTTGCGAACCGAGTCTTTGTATCGAAGTTGAATGGGATATTGGTCCTCGGCGTCTCGGAATTTAGAAATTTCTTTGCCAAAAATAGCTGTTCGCACTTCCATTCCGACTTGTCCTGTGGTGATTCCTTCTCGATTTGCTCGTTCTCTGTCAATTGCGATGACAATTTCGGGTTTCGTTACGTCAAAGTCTGATTTTAATTGTTCGATTCCTGTAATTTTCGAAGAATTTAAGAATTTTTTAAAATTTTCGGTTGTTTTTATCAACTCGACAATGTTGTCTCCGCTGATTTCGATGTTAATTGGTTTTCCGCCTCCTTGAGGTCCCATTTTATTTTGGTCAATTACAATTTCTACGCCTGGCAAATCGCGGAGTATTTCTCGAATTCGGTCTATATATAATGTGGTGCGTTTTCCTTTTCGTTTGGAATATTCCACAAAAGCAATTCCGACTTTTCCTTTGTGAGAAGTTGTGGTTCGACTAAACATATCTTCCGAGGCGCCGAGAGCGACATTTGCGTTTATTGACTCTACGTCAGGGTTGATTTTTGCTATTGAGTCCATACCGAGATGTTTCGGATTCGGATAATTTTCTGTTAAAACTTTAAAAACTCGTTTTTCGACAATTTTTGTTACCGAATCAGTTGTTTTAACATCCGTTCCAACGGGCATCGAAATGTAAGCATAAACGTACATTGGGTCAGAATTTGGGAAGAAAATAATTTTAGGTTTCGCAATTCCTGTTAAAATAATCGTAAAAATAAGTAAAAAAAACATTCCAACCATTAAAACGTAAGGGCGTTTTCCTATCAGCAACCAACGCAAGAGACTTTCGTATTTGTTCATTAAACGCGGAAGAATCGAATGTTGAAAATGAGTCAAAAGTTTATAACCCCAAAAATTATGAACGACAATAAAAATTGCAGTGCATAAAATGAAATTTGCGAAGCCGTGAGAGCCGAGAAGGTGAAAAATTATTCCAAGAATCACAAAAAAACCTGCAATTTTGAGAATTTTCTTTTTCGAAGATTGTTTTTCATCGTCATCATCGTGTTTCATAAACGAAACTGCAAAAACAGGATTTATAATATACGCAACAATTAACGAAGCGATGAGAGTCAGAATCAAAACGACAGGAATAAAATGCATAAATTTTCCGACAACGCCGGGCCAGAAAACCAACGGGAAAAACGGTGCAAGAGTTGTCAATGTTCCTGATAAAATCGGGACAAAAACTTCTCCTGCGGCGAATTTTGCGGCTTGAATAATGTTAAATTCGTTTTTATGTTGTTTAAAAATGCGGTGAATATTTTCAATGACGACAATTGCATCGTCAACAACAATTCCAAGAGCAAATATAAACGAAAACATCACCAACATATTCATCGTATAATCCATCACAGGCATCACAATATAGCACAATGCCATCGAAAGCGGCACCGAGAACCCGACAAATATCGCATTTATTAACCCCATAAAAAACATTAGCACGAGAGTTACCAAAATAAAACCGATAATAATTGTGTTATTGAGTTCATTGAGAGTTGTTTGTGTAAATTTTGATTGGTCGTTTGCAATATTGACGACCAAGTTTGCAGGGAATTTTGATTTTTGAAGTTCCTTTAATGTTTCTTTTATCTTTCTGGAGGCTTCTAAGAGATTTTCGCCGCTTTTTTTAATGACATTTAACGTAATAACGTTTTGCCCGTTGAGTCTTGCGAAACTTTCTTGCTCTTTAAACCCATCTTTTACCTCTGCAATTTCTTTTAATTTTATCAATGCTCCGCTTGAGGATTTGAAAACAATATTTTTAATTGTTTCGATGTTGCGAAATTCTCCGACCACGCGAATAGAACGTTTCATATCTTTAACATTGATACTTCCTCCCGAAATAGTAACATTTTCTGCGGCAACGGTTTGTTCAATGTTGGAAAACGAAACACTTGCGGCTTGTGCTTTGAACATATCAACGTCAATCTGAATTTCTCTGTCCAACGCACCGACAATATCGACTCGCGTAATTTCTTTAAACGACTCAATTTTATCTTGAGTCTGTTCTGCGAAATATTTTAACTTTGTCAAGTTCATATTTCCTGATAAATTGATGTTCATTATCGGGATTTCTGACAAATCGACTTCTGTAACCATTGGTTCGTTGGGAAGATTATTGGGCAAATCGTTTCGCGTTTTGTCAACAGCATCTTTTACTTTTCTCTTTGCATCGGGAACATCAACATCGGTATTAAACTCGACTGCGATGGTTGAGAAGTCTTGCACCGAATTACTCGTAATTTTTCGTACACCGTTGATAGATTTAATATTTTTTTCTAACGGTCTCGTAACGAGATTTTCCATATCAACAGGAGACGTTCCAGGGTAAATAGTTGTAACTAAGATGGTCGGGATGACAATGTCGGGAAATTGTTCTTTGGGAATGCTTCGATAATTCATCAACCCAAAAATCACAATGATAATGCTCAAGACATAAGTGCTTGTTTTATTATCAATGGAAAGGCTTGTTGGTTTAAATTCTTTGAATTTAGTTTCCATTTATTTTAATTTAAAGTATTTTCGTCATTTTTAGGAATTAAATTTTCTTGAATAAACAAATTTTTCACGTCTTGGTAAAATTTTTCTCCGTTAAAATCTTTTCGATTCAATAAAAAAGTTTGTATCGCTTTGAGAAAGGCGAATGCTAAAATTTTTATTGAGTTATGTTCTTCAATAGTTAAAAATTCATTGTAATTCAAATTAAATGAAATTTTTAAAATTTTATTTTTTGTCAAAAAGGTAATTTTATCTTTTCGACAAATAGAGTTTTTAGGTTCAGTTACAATAAAAATAAAAAACACACTTTTTACATTCAGAGAATAATTTTCAATAGCACAATTTTTATTGAGCAAATTCTCTAAATTTACAGTGCGACTGATTTTTTCGTACTCAATATTTACATCAGAAATACTTGATAACACAAACTTTTCCATAAAATTATCTATCAATTCGATTTCCAGGGGGACGCAATAAAACAAAATTACGTTTTAAACATTCAGGTAAAAGTGGATACGCATAAATAAGTTGTTTTTCTAAAACTAAACATTGTTGTTCTGTTCCTAAACTTATTTTGCGATAATCAACTTTCATTTTGTATAAAAAATATTCGGTATATCTTTCATTTTCACCGAGACAAGTTTTCCCATATTTCCACACTTCACCTTTGAGCAACAATATTGAGTCTCGACCAACACAACGATAACAAGGATATTTCCCATCTCGTTTTGCAACAAGCGAGTAAACCTCACAAGCATTATCCTGATTATATTTCTCCTTCGGAGGACGAGAAATAATTTTTTCGATTTCCTTATCTCGCTTTAAAATGCGTTCCAATGGAATTTCATAAATTAAAATTCCACCGACAACGACACTCAAAAAAATAATTATTTTCCGATATTGAACGAAAAAACTTTTCTTCTTTTTTATCTCAATATTTGTTGATAAATTTTTCATTAAAAATTCTCATTTT
>DYQK01000015.1:24966-32140 GCA_020719385.1 Rikenella microfusus
TCATTTTGGGGGCAAAGGTAAAAAAAAATCACAAAAAGAAAAATCAAATTAATTTTTTTGTATCTTTGCAAAAATTTATTTTACCCCAAAATGAAAAAAATCCTTATTTTTATACTCTTTTCGAGTATTGCGGCAAATCTTTTTGCTCAAAATGACCAAACTGACGTTCAACTTGCGTATCAATATTTTCAAAACAAAGAATTTAACAAAGCCGTTGTTTTGTACGAAAAACTTTACAAAAACTCAAGAGTAAGACTTTATTTTGAGTATTACGTTGAATGTTTAATTGCGTTGAAAAATTTTAAAGATGCAGAATCGGTTGTGAAAAAAGAAATCAAAAAAAATAATGACGAACTGACTTTTTATGTTTTGTACGGTTATATTTTCAAATTGCAGGAAAAACCCGACAAGGCAACGGAACAATATAAGTACGTTTTGAAAAATTTGCCAAACGACAGAATACAAATTGTTGATGTTGCAAATGCTTTTATTTTGAGAAAAGAATTTGATTATGCCGAGAAAACTTATCTTTCGGGAAAAGAGAAAATGGGAATTTCCTTCGCAAAAGAGTTAGCCGAACTCTATGTTTATCAAGGAAATACATCTAAATCTGTTGAGTCTTATCTTGATTATTCTCTCGAAAATAACGATTCTTATGAATTTGTGCAGGCAATTTTTCAAGATATGATTTTCAGTGATTCTCAAGGAAATGTGACGAAAAATTTGCGAACAGCACTTTTGCGAAGGACACAAAAATTCCCGCAAGTTGTAACGTATTCCGAACTTTTGATTTGGCTCTTGATTCAGGAAAAAGATTTTAAAAACGCAATTTTTCAGGCAAAAGCCATCGACAAACGAAACGAGGAATCAGGAAAACGACTAATTGAAATTGCTGCATTAGCGTTGGCAAACAAAAATTATGACGCCGCCATTGAGGCTTACGACTATGTTATTGAAAAAGGGGCAACTTACGATTTTTATAATCCCGCACGTTTTGGAAAATTAGATGTTTTTTACACAAAAGTTGTTGACGGTTTGGTGCAAAACCGTTCTGATATTGAAGAAATTGAGAAAAATTATCTCGCAACAATAGAGGAATTGCGAAATAAAACTAAAAAATCGATGACTCTGGTTCGGTCTCTCGCACATTTGCAGGCTTTTTACCTCAATAAACCGCAAGAAGCAATTAAAAATTTGCAAGAAGCAATTAAAACGCCAGGAATTAGACCAGATGTTGTCGGCGGACATAAAATTGAACTTGCCGATGTAATGTTATTGACAGGCGATATTTGGGAGGCAACCTTACTCTACGGACAAGCAGAAATGGACAATAAAACGTCTGTTGTTGGTGATGAGGCAAAGTTTAAGAAGGCAAAATTGGCTTTTTACACGGGAGAATTTCGTTGGGCAAAAGCACAACTTGATGCGTTAAAAGCAAGCACTTCGAAACTTATCGCTAATGACGCACTGGATTTATCGTTGTTAATTTCAGAAAATCTCACCGAAGACAGTCTTCAGCCTGCGTTGGAAATGTACGCAAGAGCCGACCTTCTACTTTATCAAAATAAAGATTCTCTCGCCATTTTGACCTTAGATTCGTTGATACAAAAATTTGCGACAAACTCTCTTTGCGATGAAGCGTGGTTTAAAAAAGGAAATATTTTTGAAAAGAAAAATAATTTTACGAAATCTCTTGAATGTTATCAAAAAATTATCGAAAATTTTTCTTTTGATATTTGGGCAGATGATTCGTATTTTCGAAGTGCTGAGATTTATAATTTCAAATTAAATGACAAAGCGAAGGCGAAGGAATTTTACAAAGAAATTATTATGAAATTTCCTAATAGCACTTTTTGCACCGAAGCGAGAAAACGTTTCAACGCAATTCAATAATAAAACTTCATTCTGTCAGATTTTTTCGAAAAATTTGGCAGAATTTTTTTAATCAATATTTTGTAAATCAACTAAAATATTAATTTTAAAACCCGAATTTCGCGAATTGTCAATTTTATAACTGCCTTTCAAAGACTCAATTTTCGAAAAAATATTTGAAAGTCCCATTCCAAAATTTTTCGACTGTAAAATCTCGCTGATGTTAAAACCGATTCCATCATCCTCATAATGCAAATATAAACGGTGAACTCGCTTTGTCAAATGTATATGAATTTTTTGTGCTTTTGCGTGTTTTAAAGTATTGTTTATCAACTCTTTAACGATTCTAAAAAACGCAATCTCAACTTTTGAATTTAAACGTTCATTGAAATTTGAGATAAACTCTACCTTAGGATGAATCAAGTCAATTTTATTGCAAAAAGTTCGCAACGAGGCAATTAACCCGAAATCTCGCAACGTTGCAGGCATAATGTTGTTGGCAGTATCGCTGGCAGTTCGAATTGCCTCATCAATTAACGAGGAAGTTTCTTTTATCAACTTAATTTTCTCGTTCTCGTCCATTTTTTTCGAAGAAAACAAATTCACATACATTTTTATCGCCGACAACAGGGGAGCAAGTCCATCGTGAAGTTCCTCAGCAAAACGCCTTCTTTCGCGTTCCTCGGTCTCAATTATGGCAGTTATAATTTTTCTTTCTGTTTCGTTTCGCAACAATTCCGCTTTTTTCCGTTCAGTAATATCGCGAATCATTACAGCAATTCCATTTTCCAACTGAATAATTGTTTGTTGAACGGCTTGCGGTTTAAATTTTTTCAACTTTACATTCCACTCTTTCTCCGATTTTCTTTTCGAGAGAAAAACTTTTTTGTAATAATTTATCACGCGTTCAGAATCTGAAATCTCAAGAATTTCTGTCAAGTTTTTGTTTATCAATTCATTACGAGACGAATACAACATCTCGCAAGCAGCAGAATTTACCTCAACACATTTAAAATTCACCAAAAAATTATTCTCAAAAATCGCATCGAAAATAAAAAAACCATTCGGATTATTTTCACTCGCCGAACGATAACGCTCCTCGCTTTTGCGAACCAAATTTTCAGACTTTTTTATATCCGAAATATCCAAAATTATTCCGACCAAACCACCAATTTTCTCATCAATTTTTGAAAATAACGCTTTATAAAAAATCACATCTCGCAACTCACCTTCAAAATTTTTTATTTGAAATTCATATTGCTGTTCAACTTTTTTACCTTTTAACAATTCATTGTCTTTCTCGAAATATTTTTCTGCCAGATGTCTCGGAGAAATATCAAAAACCGTTTTCCCAATAATCTCTGATTTTTTTAAACCCAAAAAATTCGCAAACTTCTCATTACAACCCAAATAAATCCCGTCAGAATCTTTGTAAAAAATCGGATTTGGAATCGTATCTATCAACGTCTCTACAAAACGATATTGATTTTTTGCCGCCTCCTCTATCAAAACGCGGTCTGTTATGTCCCGATAAATACTCAAAAACAAACTTTTTTCATCGCGTTTCAACGTTGTTGAAGTAACCAACAAATGCTTTTCCTCCGCATTTTTCGTATGAATTACGGTTTCTATCTCGCGATAAGAATTCTGTGCTGTCTCAGAAATGCCGCGAAGTGCCTCATAATATGCCTCAGGATTCGGATAAAGAAGGTGCAAAAAATTGTGTGCCTCATTGGCTTCAGTCTTTGAATAACCCGTAATTTTTTCCATCTGAGAATTAAAAATTGAGAAATAACCGCTTTCATCACTCAAAGTTATTCCCTCACCGACATTCTCAATAACCTCACCCAGTTCTTGGGCAAGAATTTTTATCTTCTCATCTTGCTTTTTGTGTAAAGTTATGTCTCGCATAATTGCGAAAAGCATTGATTTCCCGTTGATTATGACGGGATGAAGTCCGACCTCGGCATCAACTAAACTGCCGTCTGCGGCCATGTGCTGCCATTCGAAAAACAACGACTCGCCTGCAAACGCTTTTGCGAGATATGCCACCGACAACTCTGCGGATAAGCTGCCGTCAGGCTGAAATTCTGGTGAAAAATCGGCAGGTGTTTTGTTGATAATATCCTCTTTGCGACACTTAAATATCTCGCAAGCACGCTGATTGCAATTTCGAAATTTCATATTGAAAAATAAAAATAATCCGTCAGTAGAGATTTCGAATAAAGTGCGATATTTTAACTCATTCGCTTTTAAAATTTCTGCTCTTGCCTTCCAATATTGCACCCAAAACTCAAGTTCTTCGGTTTTTTTTTCTAAAAAATCAAGATCTTCCATAAATTGTTTTTGCAAAGTTAAAAAAAAAATGAATACAGGCAAAGTTTTTGCTTTACCTGCTTTCATTTTTTGGTTGAATGAAGCCGAAATTATGCGTTGATTTTTTCTAAAATTAGTCGTTCTCGTCTAATTCGAAAATATCTTCGAGTTTGACATTAAAATATCGTGCAATTTTCAACGCTAAAACTGTTGACGGCACAAATTTGCTCGTTTCTATTGCGTGAATAGTTTGTCGCGAAACGCTGACTTTTTTTGCAAGTTCGGCTTGAGAGATTTTATTTCTTGCACGCTCGACTCTTAAATTATTAGTCATCATTGGAGTAAGTTTTAAAAAATGGATAATTTTTTTTGATTAACATTCTCTTTTATTCTTTCAAATTTCGTACCAAAAATTTAATTTTGGGCAAAAAAAATAAAAAAATTTTATATTTCATAGTACTTTTTTCTAAATAATATTACCAAAAGGTTTGTTTTTCGAAAAAATTTTATTAATTTTGCAAAAAAATGAAAAAAATGTTGCAAATTGAAAATTTACAAGTAAAATATTCAGAAAATATTGTGTTAAATGAGTTTAATTTAACGCTGCAAACAGGTTTAATTCACGGAATATTAGGTCGAAATGGGTCAGGAAAAACTACGTTTTTCAACACTCTTTTTGGAATAAAAAAATTTGCGAAAGGTAAAATTCTCTTTGAAAATTCACCCATTCTAAAATCGAAAATTGCTTTCTTAGAGTCAGAAAACTATTTTTACCCCGATATTACGGGCAAAGAATATTTAGATTTATTTGTGAATAAAAATGTTGATATGAAAAAATGGAATCAAATTTTTGAGTTACCGCTCAATAATTTGATAGAAAATTATTCTACGGGAATGAAAAAAAAATTAGCACTTCTCGGAATGTTGAAACTTGACAAACCAATTATGATTTTAGATGAACCTTTTAATGGTCTTGACCTTGATTCGACTTATGCGTTGAAAATTATTCTCAAAAAATTGAAAGAAAAAGGGAAAATGTTGCTAATTTCGTCTCATATTTTAGAAATTTTAACGAATATTTGTGATTTTTTACATTTATTAGAAAATGGAAAAATAAAATTTTCGAAAAATTATTCAGAATTTTTCAATATTGAAAAAGAAATTTTTGCTACTTTTGACAAAGAAAAATTAATCAACGACTTAATGTTATGAAAAAAATGGTTTTGTTTTTGCTTTTGAGTTTTGTGTTTTGTGAGATAATGTCTCAAAATGCGTATTTTAAGAGATATTTTATCGGAAATTCAGGCACTTTTACCTACTTTCCGATTCGAGATAATCCTGTGCAAGAATATCAAACAGGGGCAATAGACACTGCTTATACGTGGAATGACACTTGCAACAACGTTTTTTTCTCAATTTTTGTGGTAAAACGAGGCAACGAGATTCCTCCAAATGAACGAATCCGAGATAGTTTGTTGACAAAATATATGAATTTTGTGAAAATTATGTCTGACGCAGGCGAGGATTCCACCGATTTTGTGAAAAATTATAAACATCCGACAGATTCTGCGGCAAGAGGCATCACTCAACTTTGTAAAAATGCGGGAGGAAAAATTTTTGATTTTCGCGGGTGGGTGAATTCTCGATATATTGCGGTTTTGTACGTGGTTTATTTGCGGCAAAATCGCTTTGACCCAAGTGTTAAACAATTATTTCTCGATGGTTTTCGTTTTGCAGAGTGAAAAAAATTTGTAATTTTGTTAAAATTTGTGAAATTTATTTTATCTTTGCAACGTGAAAACCTTTAAAAAATCGAAATGAATAAAGACGTTTTTATTGTTGTAATGGCAGGCGGCGTTGGCAGTCGTTTTTGGCCGCTGAGCAAAACCAACAGACCGAAACAATTTCTCGACATCTTAGGTACGGGAAAAACTTTGCTGCAACAAACTATCTCGCGTTTCGAGACAATTTGTCCGCCGAGCAATATTTATATTGTAACGAATTCGCTTTACAAAGAAGTTATTGCGGAGCAAGTGCCGCAAATTCCTGCTTCTCAAGTGCTTTTAGAGCCGTCAAAACGCAATACGGCACCGTGTATTGCGTATGCGAATCACAAAATTCGCAAACAAAACCCGAATGCGAGAGTTGTTGTTGCCCCCTCCGACCATTTGATATTGAACGAAACCGAATTTATTCGCGTAATAAATTCAGGTTTAGAATTTGTCAAGGAAAATAACGCACTTTTAACGTTAGGAATTACGCCTTCTCGTCCCGAGACGGGCTACGGTTACATTCAAATTGACACCGATGAGGGCAAAACTCGAAACGAAATCAAGAAAGTTCGGACTTTTACAGAGAAACCCAATTATGAGATGGCAAAAATTTTCTACGAAAGTCGGGAATTTTTTTGGAACGCAGGAATTTTTATCTGGGATTTGAAAACTATTGAGAATGCGTTTTCGTTGTTTCTGCCTGAGGTGAACGATTTATTTCTCGAAGGAACAAATTTTTATGATACGGAGCAGGAAATTTCGTTTATTGAACGCGTGTATTCGGAGTGCAAAAACATTTCAATAGATTACGGAATTATGGAAAAAGCAGATAATCGGTATGTTTTGTGCAGCGATTTTGGTTGGTCCGATTTGGGAACTTGGGGTTCTTTGTACGAAAATTCGCAGAAAGACTCTAACGGCAATGTCTGCAACACAGAAAATGCGTTTACATATCAGACAAAAAATTGTATTGTCAATTTGCCGAAGCAGAAATTAGTGGTTATTCAAGGTTTAGAAAATTATATCATTGTTGAGTCTGATGATATTTTATTAATTTGTAACCGTTTGGAAGAGCAACAAATTCGTCATTTTGTGAGTGATGTAAAAATCAAAAAGGGCGATTTTTACGTGTAAATTGATATTTTTTTGCAAAAACTCTGTCAGATTTTTCGGAATCTGACAGATAAGAAAATATTTTAATTTTAAAAATTAAC
>DYQK01000015.1:32240-40488 GCA_020719385.1 Rikenella microfusus
TTAACATTTTTTATGAATCATCAACTTTTTCAACTCATAACCATTCACCTCAAGGAATTGTATCGCGAGCCTGGCGTTATTTTTTGGGGAATAGTTTTTCCCGTCCTGATGGCGTGGGGAATTGGCGTTGCGTTCACAGGACAGGGAAATATTGTCCGCAAAGTTGCAGTTTTGGAAAATCAAACGGATAAAAATAGCGTTTTACAACATTTTCTTGCCAACGACGCAATACGACTTTCGGTGTCAAAAGATGAAGATAAAATTGTTCAATATGAAAAAATTATTCCCAATAAAAAATTTGGCGACACAAAATATATATTTCTCTCAACCACTTGGGAAAAAGCAATTATTCTTTTGAAAAGAGGGACAGTTGCGGTTATTGTTGAGTCTTATAACAACGATTTTCGTTATCATTTTGACCCGACCAATCCTGAGGCACAACTCGTTCAACTGCAGTTGACAGCCCTTATCAACGGACAAACTGAACTTTTTAACGATGACAAAATTCAGCCTTTAACCAACATAGGGATGAGATATATCGATTTTTTAGTTCCTGGACTAATAGCGATGGGAATAATGATGTCTTCGATGTGGAGCATCAGTTATTCTGTTATTGAAAAGCGAATGAAAAAATTATTACGGCGAATGGTTGCCACTCCGATGAAAAAATCGTATTTTTTGGCATCAATTTTGATTGCAAGAATATTTTTAAATTGTATTGAATCAATTTTATTATTTTTATTTTCGTATTTTTATTTCGATATTTCAGTCGAGGGAAGTTTTTGGGGTTTAATGATCATTTTTTTATCAGGCAATATTGCGTTTGCGGGCATTGCGATATTGGTTGCCTCACGAACCGCCAACACGGAGGTCGGAAATGGGTTGATAAATGCGGTAGTTACTCCGATGATGATTTTTTCAGGAATATTTTTTAGTTATCATAATTTTCCAGATTGGATAATTGTTATCATACAAAAACTTCCTTTGACAATGCTTGCTGACGGAATGCGAAGTATTTTTATTGAGGGAGCAGATGTTGTGCGCATCATTTCAAAATCGCTTGCTCTTTCGGGTCTCGGAGTTGTAACTTTTCTCATTGGGCTAAAATTTTATAAATGGTATTAAAAAAAAAAAAATATTTTTTCGTTTTTTTTTGTAAAAATAAAAAAATTGTTTATTTTTGCCCCGTAATTTTTCATTTTGTTAAATTAAAATCATTTTTTTATGGACACACAAGAACAATCTTCACAACGTCCAACGTTTTTGACGGTTTTGTGCATTTTATCGTTTATTAGTTGCGGTTTAGGAATCATTGGCGGCATTTTATTGGCAGTTGGTTCGGGCGCGTTAGCTGCTTACATTCCAGGAATGGGCGTTGGCGGAATGGGTTTTTCTATCTTAACACTGGTGTTAAATATTGCGTTTTTGTACGCAGTTCTCCAGATGTGGAAACAATTAAAAATGGGTTTCTACATTTATGTGGGTTTACAGGTGGTAAGTGTTATTGCTCCGTTAATTTTTGGTATTCCATTTTCAGTATTGGGTTTAATCTTCCCCGTTTTGTTCATTGTTTTGTATTATTTGAACTTCAAACATATGAACTAATTTTGTGCATTGGTTTTAAAATTCTCCCCTTGCGTCTTGTTGCAAGGGGTTTTTTACAAAAATATTACGAAATTTTTGCAAAATTTTTATTTATTAAAAAAATTTTTTATCTTTACCGCTTGAAAATTTGTTATAAAAATGAACGAAAATACAGAAAACTTAACTCTTGCTTATCGTTTATTTACGGATATGCAGGGAAATCATCTCGAATATATTTATCGAGGCACTTTCACTCAGTCCATTACTGATAATATTTTGGCATTAACTGAGTCTAATCTTGCCGACCAGCAGGAGAATTCGCAAATCAAAAAGCGAGTGTTTTTTATTATGGTTGAGTGTTTGCAAAATGTTACGCGTCATCAGGAGGCGGCAAATTCGAGTCAGTTGAGTGAGCCCGGTCTTTTTGCTATTCAACGAAAAGGTCAGCGATATTTTATCACTACGGGCAATATCATTCAAAATTCGAGTATCGAAATGGTGCGAAAAATGCTTGACAAAGTTAATAGTTTGGACAAGGAGGAGTTGAAGAAATATCATCGCGAGATTTTAGAATCAGGGAAATTGTCGGAAAAAGGCGGAGCAGGTCTCGGTCTTATAGAGATGGTGCGAAAATCGGGGAATAAACTTTCTTATGAGTTTAAAAAATTAGACGAGAATCATTCGTATTTTTATTTTCACACCGAAGTACTTCACAAAGACAACGAGCAGCTTTCGTTGGAGGAGTTAAATACTTCGTTGCAAAGTATTATTCGACTTCACGAACCTTTGGAAAAGGAATGTATTTTGCTGAATTTTAGCGGCATTTTTCGTCAAGAAAGCACCAGTTTTTTACTCTCAATAATTGGGCAGCACATTCAGGGATTGTCGGGGTTTCGAAAGAAAAATCTCAATATGATGCTTGAGATGTTGCAAAACATTATTAAACACGCCGACAGTTACATTTTGGGTAATATTGCAGGAAATTATGGAATATTTTTTATCAGCGAAAACGCAGAGGAATTTTTACTTACCACAGGAAATTATATTTTAAATTCGAAAGTAAAATCCTTGCAGGAACGTTTGGATAAAATCAATAGTTACCCCGTTTCTGAGTTGGAAAATGTTTATCGCGACACCTTGTCTCTCGAAACCGAAAGCAGCAAAACCACAGGACTCGGTTTTATTGATATGCGAATACGAACATCGAAACCCTTGTCGTTTAGTTTTCACAACATTGACCATCAATATTCTTTTTTCACTTTGCGTATTGGAGTAAATAAAAATCTAGAAATTTTATGAAAAATTTATCCATAATTCCATCTGCTTCGTGGATGCCATCTGTCGATTTTGATGTAGAGAAGGGAATTTTTTCCTTCTCAGGACGTTCTTATCCCGAAGACGCAGTTAATTTTTATGAACCTTTGATTCAATTTATTGAGGAATATTCTTTGCAGCCGCTTGAAACGTCAACTTTTATTTTCAAATTTGAGTATTACAACACAGCCACGTCGAAGCAAATTATGAGAATATTATTGATAATTGCCAAAAAGTTGTTGCAAAACTCAAAAACTACGATTCAATGGCACTTCGAAGAAGACGACTCAGACACAGAAAACGCAGGTTACCGCTACAAACAACTTGTCAAAGAGTTATTTGTTCAAAGATTTGATAGGGACAAAAACCCCATCGAGAAGTTACCTGACGAATGGGCGGCAAATTTAACTTTTTCACTCATACAATACTGAAATTTTATGAGTGAAAAAGAATTTCAATTTATCAATATCGAGTATTTAACAGAAATGGTCGGCGAGGAAATGGTTGACCCAATGCTTGAATTGTTTGAAAATTACATTCAAGAGAATATTAATGATATGAAAAATTCTCTTTCTGAACAAAATTGGCAAGAATTGGCAAAAATCGCTCATCGCACTCGCTCAACGGTGAGTTCGGTTGGGATGCAAAAAACGTTTGAGAAACTTTACTCTCTCGAAAACTTGGCAAAACAAGCGAAAGAAACTGAAACTTTCGAAAATTTGTTGTCGCTCGTTATTGAAGATTGCGAAAAAGCATTAATAGAAATTAAAATTTTTAAAAATAAATAAAAAAACCCCGATTTTACTCGGGGAAAGATTACGGCAAGGTACGCAAAAGTAAATGTTTAATCAAAAATTCGAGTAAAAATATTCCTAACGCAAGCAAAACAATCGGAAAAAATCGTTCTTGACGGTGCGAATGTTTTTGCACTTCGATTTTTGACTTTTCAAGTTTGTCAATTTCCTTGTAAATTTCTATTAATTTTTTGTTATCTGTTGCCCGAAAATATTTTCCGTCAGTTTTTTTTGCAATTTCCTGCAAAACTTCCTCGTCAATTTTCACTTCCATATTTTGATACTGCATTCCAAAAGGTGTTTGAACAGGATAAGGAGCAAATCCCATTGTTCCGACTCCGACCGTATAAACGCGAATCCCAAAAGCAGCGGCAATATCAGCGGCTGTTTGCGGAGCAATCTCGCCTGCATTATTCACGCCATCGGTTAACAAAATTATCACTTTACTTTCGGATTTGCTTTCTTTTAAACGATTCACAGAATTCGCAAGTCCAAGACCAATGGCGGTGCCGTCTTCTATCATTCCTTGTTTAATATCTTTGAAAAGATTTATCAAAACTGCGTGGTCAATAGTTATCGGACATTGAGTGAAACTCTCGGCACTAAAAACAACCAAACCAATTCGGTCTAACGACCTTCCCGTAACAAATTGAATAGCAACATCTTTCGCCGCTTCGAGACGATTGGGCTGAAAATCCATCGCTAACATACTGCTTGAAATATCTAGAGCCAACACAATATCGATGCCCTCAACAGAGGTAGTTTCCCAACGATTAGTCGACTGCGGACGAGCCAAAGCAATTATCAAAAGTGCTAACGCAACAATTCGCAACGCAAAAGGCACAGAAAGAAAATAATGTTTATAAGTTTTTGGAGTTTTCGCAAAAACAGACAGATTTGAGATTTTCATTGTTGCAGGTAAATTTTTGTGACGCAAAATATACCACGCAATAATCGGAATCAAAATTAATAGCCCAAATAAATAATTTGGGTGTTCAAAAGTTATATCATTCATAATTTTCATATTTTATAAAAACCACCTCTATAAAATTAGGTGGTTTTTTTCACTTAATATTCGTCTTCGTTAAAGAAAAAATCATCTTTACTCGGATAATCGGGCCAAATGTCTTCAATACTTTCGTAAAGTTCGCCTTCGTCTTCGATTTCCTCAAGATTCTGAATCACCTCCTCGGGCGCGCCTGAACGTTGAGCGTAATCAATGAGTTCTTCTTTTGTGGCAGGCCATGGTGCGTCTTCAAGTTTTGACGCCAATTCGAGTGTCCAATACATAATTTTATCGTTTTTTTAATGATTAGACATTTTTTTATATTGAAAAAAAATTATATAACGCGTTTTTTCAAAAAAAGTGTGCAAAGATAAAATAAGTTTTAGAAATTATAAGTTTTTTTCCCAAAAAATTTCAGAAATATTTCGCTCTTTTGCAAGTTTTCTTCCCAAAACGAAAAAATAATCCGAAAGTCTGTTGATAAATTTCATAACCTCTTGATTGACAAATACTTCCTGTGAGAGTTCAACAATCCTCCGCTCAGCCCGCCGACAAATTGTCCGACAAATATTGCATAACGCAATTAAGTTATCTCCGCTTGGCAAAATAAAATTTCTCAACGGCGGCAACATTTCCTCAATTTTATCTATTTGATTTTCAACATTTTGAACCTCATTTTCTGAAAAATTATAAATTCCCCTCTCACACGCAAGAATTGTACCAACGTTAAAAAGTTGATTCTGAAGGTAAAACAAAAAATTTTTATCATTTTGCGAAATCTCGCCCGCACAAAGAAAACCAACAAACGAATTTAACTCATCAATAGTGCCGTAGCACTCAATTCGCAGGTGAAACTTCGGAACTTTTTCCCCTCCAATGAGAGAAGTTTCCCCCGAATCTCCATTTTTTGTGTAAATTTTCATAAAAAATTAATCTGTCGCTCGTTTATTAAAAATTAAATATCCGAAATTAAAAACAAAATATGTACTTGTTTCATCTTTTCGATACGTATTTACGCTAAAACTTGCAGGACCAAAAGGGGTAAAATAAATTATGGCACTGCTAAACAACGCATAAGAATTTTGCAAAAAAAGTCCGTAAGTTGCTACGTAATTGCCCTTTTCGTCTTTTCTTTGATTAATTGTTTTCAAAGGTTGAAACAAATAAACCTCAGAACGCCAATGACATTCCTCGTTGACTCGCAAAATCGAAATTATTCCTGTTGCAGCGTAAGAATTTGCCCGATAATATTCCAAAAACAACGTTTTACTCTGCGGTGTTGGCTGAAAAACGGGTGCAGACAAAATTGTTGATGTGTAATTATTGAAAAATTTTTTTTGCGAATGCACCGCTTCAAAATACAAACCAACAACAAAACGGTTATGCAGTTGATAATAATTCTCATACACAAATTTTGCCTGAAAAAAATTGTGATATTGTGAGAAAACATTTGTCTGCGGAGCAGTTGTTCCAGGCGTGTGCGTTTCGATTCCTTTTGTATAACGAATTTGAAAAAATGCTCTTCTGCCTTGGTCTGGATATTGTCTCTCATTTAAAGTTTTCGTCTCGTAAGTAAAATGAGAGGAGAACAATAGAAATTTTGTTTCGTCAAGTTTGTCGGTGGTTTTAAACGTTTTTGTCTGATAATATTCGTCATCTTGCAATGCGAATGCTGCACCTGTCGAGATTTTTCCGTTAATTTGCAGCGGCATCCCAACATCAAGACGCGTTCCTACTTCGTTTTGCACCAAATACATTGGTCGTACGTCATCGAAAAATACGTCAGGATTGCTTTTTATATAATCATATTGGCTGTAAGTTATTGAGAAATCAAGAAAAAATGGTTTTGCCGCAGGAAAATCTACTCTTGATTTTAACATTCCTGAAATATAAAATTTCCCAACATTGGCATTGAGATTTAGTCGAAGTGCTTTTTTCCACAAATATCGGTATTCAAGTGCCGCAAATCCTTGATTTATTGCCCCTGACGAAATGTTTCCGCCAATCTCTGCGGTTAAACTTTTTGCCTGCTTCATTCGCAAATAAATATCGAAAAAATTCGTTTTCGGGTTAAATTTGGCTGTCGGGTAAATATTTTCCACTTGCCCATCAGCGAAGAGTTTAAAATATTCAGATTTTAACTGATCAACAGGAACAACGTTCTCTTTTTTACGAATTAATTTTGTGATATATTCCGCTTGAGAAGCATTTAAACCGCTAATATGAATACTGTCAAACAACATTTCGGGAAGTTTGCTGCGAAAATATTTTCGCCTTCGTTCCAAATCGCGAATACTCACAAATCTTTTTCCAAGTTTATCTACGCGTCTTCGAATCAAAGTTTTAATCTCGTTGATTCGCAACATTGCGGCACGGTAACCATACGCAATTAACTCATTCGCTTTGTGAAAATCGAAAAGTGCAATATCTTGAACCATCGCTTCAATAACAATGCCTTTCTCATCAGGAATATTATAATTTGTCTTTGCCATCAACATATTTTCGAGTTGCAAAAGAATATCATCCTCATCGGGACGCTGCGAGTTAGTCGAAACTTTCGACCCAATAATGATGTCAGGATGAAAATCTTGCTCCATAACATCCATCGGAAAATTGTTTATTAACCCGCCATCGAACATTAAACGACCATCCATAATAATTGGTTTTATGTAAACGGGATAAGTCATTGAAGCACGAATGCTTGAGGCAAGGTCGCCTTTGCGAAAAATAACCTGTTGATTTTCATAAATATCAACCGCAGTACATCGAAAAGGGACAAAAAGACTGTCAAAATTATAATTTGCTTTTGCGGCACCTTGCCCGTAAGTTTGCATCATAGCGAAATCCATCTGATGACTCGGAACAACATTGCTGGGAAGTTGTGCCTTTCGCAGCGAATCGTTTGTAAATTTAAAACGCACTAACGCAGGATTGTCTTCATTTTTTTTGTAAAAATAATAATATTTCTCCTGAATCAATCCTTTGTACCAAAAACGAAACTCTTCAGATTTAAACAATGCCTCCATCTCAGCGGGAGAATAACCAATAGCATAAAGCCCTGCTATCATTGAGCCAATAGAAGTGCCTGCAATGTAGTCGATGGGAATATTATTTTCCTCTAATGCCCGAATTACCCCGATATGTGCGAGTCCTTTTGCACTTCCACCACTGAGAACTAAACCAATTGTTTGAGAATTTGCCTGCTCAAAAGTAAAAGTTAGAAAATAAAAAATGAGTAAAAAAACTTTATTTCGGAACAAAATTTTCATAACCAACGATATAATTTTGCAAAGATATAAATTTTTCTGATTTTTGCATATATTTTTTTTTAAAATAAAAAGAATTTTTGTAAATTTATTTTAAATTTTATGAAAATAAAGTTTATTTTAATTTTTTTTTTTATATTTGCAGCGTTTAATTACAAAATCTGTCAGGTGCTTGCACCTGACAGATTAAAACAACCAACAAAAACCTACAAATATGAAAACCAACATTTTTTTTATATTTTTTATCCTCTTTTTTGCCGCCGTCACCGCAAACGCACAGAAAA
>DYQK01000196.1 GCA_020719385.1 Rikenella microfusus
AAAATTTTCAGCAATTATGGGAACTTTAAACTTAAATTTGCGTTACTCGTATGCGGATTATCTCACTTGGTTTGACGATATTCGCCGCGAGTTGTTTGATGGTTTTGTGTTCAAAATGGCTGCGCCGGTTGTGAGTCATCAAACTATTTTGATGAATATTTCAGGTATTTTTTGGCATTATTTGTTGGAAAAACCGTGTCAAGTTTTTGTTGCACCTTTCGATGTTCGTCTTCCGAAAAATGGCGAGCGAGAGAATGACAAAATTTTTACGGTCGTTCAACCCGATATTTGCGTGATTTGTGATTTGTCAAAATTGGACGAAAAAGGTTGTCTCGGTGCGCCGGATTTTATTGTCGAAATTCTTTCGCCGAGCAATTCGAAAAATGATTTGAAATATAAATTCGAAATTTACGAAAAAGCAGGTGTTCGAGAATATTGGGTTGTTCGTCCAGACGAAAAATCTGTCGAAGTTTTTTTGTTAAACGAAAATGGAAAATATATGCAGCAAAAAACGTATGTCGAAGACGAATTTGTGTCTGTTGCGATTTTTAACGGCGAATTGGAGATAAATCTCGAAAAAGTGTTTCGGAAAAAATAAAAATTTATGCAGAATTTTGATATTAACCCGAATCGTTTGCCGTTTTTGCAAGCACAAGTTTTACAAAAAATTTATTTCGATTTATTTGACGAAAAACAAACTTCCATCGATGAAATTGCTGAAATGACAGATTATTCCGTTGATAGCAAAATTTTAAACGATTCTGTTATTTCGTTGATTCGCAAAGGTTTTTTAAATGGGAATTGGGGCAATTTTCAATTACCTTCGCAAAAATTTGCGTTTTATGAAAAAATTGCCGCACAAATTAATGTTAAACAGAAAAAATATTCGGAGAAAAATATTTTTGAAGTAAAAAATTCTGTTTCGCAACTTTTCGAGTCGGCAGAAACAATTAGCGAATTAAATAAAAATGGAATCGTTCATAAATGGTACGATTATTTGGAGGATTTTCCGTATGAATTAATTGAACAGAAAATTATCGAATACGGTTTAAAACCTGATTCTTTGGTTGTCGAGCCGTTTGCGGGCAGCGGAACAACGTTGATTTCTGCGAATTTTTTTGGTTGTAATGCGGTTGGTTTCGATGCAAATCCGTTGATGTGTTTTATTTCTGAAACGAAAACAGAATGGAATATCGATTTAATTTTGTTGAAAAAAGAAGTCGAAAATTTGGCAAAAAAATTTTTAAACAATATTTCTCAATACGAAAATTTAATTTTACCCGAAAGTTTTATTCAGCGAATGCCGCGAAAAGAGTTAAATCAATGGTTGAGTCCTGTGTTGCAAAAAGAGACAAATTTGTTGAAATTTTATATCGAAGAAATTGAATATCAAGATATTAAGAATTTATTAAAATTAATTTTGTCGAAAAGTTGTTTCGAAGCGAGTTATGTTTCGTTATGTCCTGGCACAACATTTTATCCGTTTCGTGAGAAAAAAGATTTTTGGGAAATTTTTACAGAAAAAATCCGACAAGTGTATTTCGATTTGGAAAAAATACAAAAATTTTCAGGTTATGGAAAGTCAAAATTGATAAACGATTCTTGTTTAAATGCTTCGCAACATCTTGATAATGAAAGCATTGACTTCATTATTACTTCGCCGCCATATCCGAATGATTTGGAATATACAAGACAAACACGTTTAGAATTATATTTGCTAGATTTTGTGAAAAATATGGACGATGTGCAACAAATTAAGCGAAAAATGGTCAAAGGAAGTACAAAATTAATTTATAAGGAGAGTCAGTCGGAGAATTTTATTCAACATTTCGCAAGTGTGAAAAAAGTTTCTGAATCGATTTTTTTACAAACAAAAGATAAAAATTGGGGTTTTGATTATCCGAGAATGGTGCGGGAATATTTCGGCGATATGTATTTGTGTTTTCGAGAATTTTTGCCGTTATTGAAAAAAAATGCGTATTTTTTGTCAGTTGTCGGCGACCAAACAATTAAGGGCGTTTACATTCCTGTTTGCGAAATTTTAATCGAAATGGCAAACGAACTTGGTTACCGAAATTGTCGCAAAGAATTATTTCGCATACGCCGCAGCACGGGACATAATATTCCGTTGCCCGAAGAAATTTTAATTTTTCAAAAATAATGAATCCTAACGAAATTTTTGGTTATCCCACAGATAATTTCAATGAAAAAAGTAATTTTGCGTTCAAAAATTATTTTTGCAGATTTTTAAACGCAATTTGCGATAAACAAAGTCGTATTATTCCGTATCCGATGGGAATTTGTTCTGTGAATCACGGCGATAAAAAAGCAATTATTTGTCCGCACCGTTTTTTAGAATCAAATATTATTTTTACAGATATTTGTAATGAAAATTTTGGAACAACAGATAATATCTTGTTATTCAAAGAGATACGAATTGAAAATGTCGGCAGTTTCGATTTTGTTTTGGTAAAACATAAACCAATGAGTAACAAAATTGATGATTTTTGTATAATTGAATTTCAGTCTGATGCAACAACAGGCACAGGAAAGTTGGTCGATGCGTTAAAAGATTTTATGAACAAAAGCGAAATTTCAGATAAAAAATATTTGTTTGGTTTAAATACTTACGGGACAATAAAATTGTCTTACATGCAAATGCTTGTAAAAGGGCAAGTTTTAGAAAGATGGAATAAAAATATTTTTTGGATTTTGCAAAAATATGTTTACGAAAATATGGTGAACAGATTTAAACTTGTAAATATGGATTATATTCCTGAAAACAAGACAAAATATTTCATTTATGAACCAATGCGTAGAGAAAATATTTATCAATTGGAATTTGTTGACAAAAAATCGTCATCAATTTCGAATTTGTTAAAAGCATTCACCGACCAGCCGACTCCAAGTTTAGATAATTTTATTGAAGTTTTACAAAACAAAATCAAATTAAATATTGGTTTAAATTTAACTTAAATTTTTATGGCTTTCACCGATTTTTCAACATTAAACAAAGTGCGAGAAATGTTTCCGCATATAAAAATTGTATACGAGGATTTTATTGCGCAAAAAATAAAACCTTTTCGATATTCCGTTTCATTAAAAAATGAAATCGAATTGTCGTTATCTACCCAAAAACCCGGCGAATGGTTTGCAAGTTTTTTCTTAATTGCTCCTTTGCTCAAAGCCGCATGGAACAAACACATTCAAAATTTAAACCTTTGGGTACAAACTCGATTATATGCAGACGACATTCTCACAGGTTTCCCCGACTTTTTAATCACAGGACTGAATAAAAAACAATACAGTTTTCTTTCTGCACCGATGTTAGCTGTTGTTGAAGCAAAAGAGGAAAATTTCAAAGAAGGATGGGGACAATGTGCCGCAGAGATGCTTGCTTGTCAAAAAATTAATCAAAATAAAGATATTGATATTTTCGGAATCGTTTGTACAGGATATGTCTGGGAATTTGCAAAATTATCACAGGAAACTTTGCAAATCGATACACACGTTTTTACCGTTAGCGAATTGCAAAAATTATTGAACATTTTAAATTATTTTTTCGAAGAAGTGGAAAAACAATTGC
>DYQK01000197.1 GCA_020719385.1 Rikenella microfusus
TGCGAAAATTGTTAATAACTATGTTAATAACTTTTTAAAAACTTTATTTCTGAACACTTTTTAACAAAGTTATTAACAATTTTTACCGAGTTATTAACAAAGTTATTAACATTCGTTTTCAGCGTTCATTTCTATGTTAATAACTTTTGTATTTGCACTGATTATCAATGAGTTAGGTTGTTAATAACTTTGTTAATAACTTTTGTATTTTCTCTAAAAAAGTGCGAAAAACTTGAGTTATTAACAACGTATTAACATTATTTTATATATATAAAATATATATAATGTTGTTGTTGTGAAAAAAATTTGAGAAAAGTAAAAAATTTGCCAAATTTTTAGAATCTGACAAATTTTTTGAAAAAAAAAATTATTCTATTGCGTTTTCTAACAATTCATAAAATTGGTCGAGTTTTGGAACAAGAATAATTTCGGTGCGTCTATTTTTTGCCCTTCCTTCTTCGGTAGAATTATTTGCAACAGGAAAATATTCGCCTTTGCCCGAAGCAATTAAACGTTTCGGTGCAATTTTATAGTTAGCCGTCAATATTCGCACCACAGAAGTTGCTCGGTAAGTGCTAAGATCCCAATTATCCTTGAAAACTGAAGTTTTTATCGGCACATTATCTGTGTGTCCCTCGATAAAAATTTCGACATCGGAATTTTTATTCAACACATCGGCAACCAACTTTAACGCGGTTTTTCCGCGTTTTTCCACATCGGCACTTCCCGATTTGAACAATAATTTATCCATCAGCGAGATATAAACTTTGCCTTTTTTGACTTCGATTTTCAATTCGTCAACATCGTAATCCTTCAGGGCAATCAATAACTTTTGATACAACGATTTTAACAACGAATCTTTTGCTGCCAAGGCATTTTCGAGTTCATTTAAACGTTTTTCTTTGCGAGAAATGTCGTCTTCGCGGTTTTTCAATGCTTTGTTTAATTGTTCATTTTTCGAAAGCAACGGATTAATTAACTCTTCATATTTTTTTCGCAGCGAAGTGAAATCGTTTTTGGTGTCAAAATATTGCTTTCGCAAATAAGCGGTGTCGTTTTTGAGAGCAGAATTTTCGAATATTAAGCTGTCTCTGTCGTGAGTTAATTCTTTGTTTTGTTTTCGATAATGAAAAAAACTGAAAAATGCTAAAAATATTAACCCAACGAGTAATAAAATCAAAAGAATAGTAAAAAGTACGTTTCGCATTTTTTTTAAATTAAAATTTCACAAAAATAAAAATTATTTTTTCTTTTCACAAAAATTTGAGAAAAATTTACCTCAAAATAAGATTTTTGAGGTAAAAAAATTTAATTTTTCTTGGGAAAAAAAGCCATTGCGTAAAGTTTCATTTGTTTTAACATTGCTCTCAGTCCGTTTGCCCTTGTCGGCGAGAGATTTTGCGAAAGTCCGATTTTATCAATGAAAAAAATTTCGCAATTCATAATTTCTTGCGGCGTTTGATTTGATAAAACCTTGATTAGCAACGCAATGAGTCCTTTTGTGATAATTGCCTCGCTGTCTGCGGCGAAAAATATTTTTTCATCTCGCAGTTCTGCGTTGAGCCAAACCCTCGACTGACAACCTTCGATTAAATTTTCGTTGGTTTTCAAATTAGAATCTAAGGCGGGAAGTTTTTTTCCAATATCGATGAGATATTCATATTTTTCGTCCCATTCTGTAAAAACAGAAAATTCCTCGATAATTTGATTTTGAATTTCGTTTATTGACATGAAAA
The DNA here is from genome assembly GCA_020719385.1 of Rikenella microfusus. Lineage (GTDB taxonomy): Bacteria > Bacteroidota > Bacteroidia > Bacteroidales > DYQK01 > DYQK01. Next base: position 1,737 of record DYQK01000197.1, read on the forward strand.
TTTGAAATTATTGATGAGAAATATACGCATTCCATCCTTGTGCTTTCAATTCGGCGACAGAATTTTGTTGAGTGATTAAATAATTTCCTTCATTTTTAGGAACAATGTGTCCGATTATTGAAAACATCGGATTTCCCTTAATTTTCTCATAAAATGAAAGCGGCAAAGTGAAAAGCAATTCATAATCCTCACCGCCGTTTAACGCACACGTAACAGGCTGAATATCAAAGAGTTCTGCAGTATTAATTGTTTGTGTGTCAAGAGGAATTTTCTCCTCATAAATTTTACAACCCACATTCGATTGTTCACAAATATGCAAAATTTCAGAAGATAAACCGTCAGAGATGTCTATCATTGCGTTTGGTTTCAAATTCAGCGATTTTAACTCTTTAACCACATCTTTTCTCGCCTCAGGTTTTAATTGTCTTTCTAAAATATAATCGAAACCTTGAAACCTTGGTTGAATATTTGGATTATTCTCGAATGCTTTTTTTTCGCGTTCTAAGATTTGTAAACCCAAATATGCTCCGCCTAAATCGCCTGAAACGCAAATTAAATCGTTTTCCTTCGCTCCGTTTCTGTAAACAACATTTTCTTTTTCGACCTCGCCTAACGCAGTAACGCTGATAAATAAACCCTTTCGCGAGGTAGAAGTGTCTCCGCCGACAAGGTCAACGTTGTAATGTTCGCAAGCACGCAAAATTCCTGCGTACAATTCCTCCAACATTTCGACAGAAAACAAACTCGAAACTGCAACAGAAACGGTTATGTGCTTGGGAATTGCGTTCATTGCGTAAACGTCTGAAAGATTAACCACAACGGCTTTGTAGCCCAAATGTTTTAACGGCGTATAAGTTAAGTCAAAATGTACACCTTCGACTAACAAATCTGTTGTAACTACGGTTAGCGAGTTTTGATAATTTAGCACTGCGGCATCGTCTCCGATAGATTTTATTGTGCTTGAGTTTTTGGGAGAAAAAGACTTTGTGAGATGTTTTATGAGTCCGAATTCTCCGTATTTTGAGAGTTGTGTTATTGCCATTTTTCTTCTAAAAGATTGTCAAGAAAATCATAATAAAAAACTTTCTCGATTATTTCTGCATAAAATTTTTTTTCCAACACTTGAACTTTACTTTGCAAATTTTCTGCTGTAACAGATTCTTGGTTGTCATAATCAATTTTGATTTTAAATTGCGAGATAATTTGCCCTCTGTCGTATTCGCTTGAGACAAGATGAACGGTCATTCCGTGTTCGGTGTCTCGGTTTCGCAAAACTTCTTCGTGAACTTTTAAACCATACATTCCTTTGCCGCCATATTTCGGCAACAAAGCAGGATGAGTGTTTAAAATTTTATTTGAAAATGCTTCGAGATATTTCTCTGAAACGAGCCACAAAAAACCCGCAAGGACAATTCCAAAAATATCATTCTCTTTGAGAATATTCAAAATTTTGTCGGTTTCATAAAATTCCTTGCGATTAAAAATCGTAACAGGAATGTTTAAATTTTTTGCCCTTTCAATAACGAAAGCATTCGGATTGTTGGTAAAAATCATTTTAACATTCACGGTTTGAAGTTTGTTAAAATATTCCACAATTGCCTGTGCGATGGAACCATTTCCTGAAGCAAAAATTGCGATATTTCGTATTGGTCGCATATTTTTAGGTTTGATTTTTCAATTTTTCCAAAAGTTGCTGAATGTACGCATCTTTTTCCGACAAAAGTTTGTCTTTTCCCGAGATAACATTCTCTTTTTCCGACAAAAGTTTGTCTTTTCCCGAGATAACATTCTCTTTTTCCGACAAAAGTTTGTCTTTTTCCGAGATAACATT
>DYQK01000080.1:0-4561 GCA_020719385.1 Rikenella microfusus
TTATCCCAAATTTTGTCTGCAAATCTTTTTTTGTAAAATTGCTGTATGCCATGGATTTTTTTGTTTTTAAAATTTTTACAAAGATACGAAAAATTTTCAGAAAAATAAAATAATATTTGTTTTTTTCAAAAGTTTATTTTTAACCTTATCGCAGGCAATTTATAAAAATTCGGAAAGATTTCGAAAAATATTTCATTTTTATCTCTTTGATTATCAACATTTTAAAAAATATTTTTCATTTTTAGTAAAAAAGATTGGTGAAAAGTTGCAGAAGTTCAAATATATATATTTGTCGTGTGTTTTTAACAAATTTTTTTACTAACTCTTTAAAACTAAAGAAAAAATGTTCTTGAATTTATTGCAAACAAATGAAAAAAATGTTTTTTGGGCTTTATCAAAAATGGTGATATTGGCAGATAATAAAGTTGATGCCAAAGAAGCAGAAATGACTGAATTAATGAAAAAAGAATTGCAATTTTCTGATTCCGATGTTGCAAAAATTGAATCGGAAGCAGAAAATAATTTAGATAAATTGTGTGCAGTTTTTTCAACACACAAATCTAAAACTGCCGCTTTTTTAGAATTGATGAGTCTGTGTTATTCTGACAATGATTTTGTTGATGCAGAACAAATTTTGATGGACAAAGTTGCGTTAAATTTCAATTTTTCGAAAGAAAAAATTTTGGAAATGGAAATTTGGGTGAAAAAAATATTGGTTTTAACCAATGAAGGTTTAAATTTTTTTAACGAAAACCAATAAAATTTGAATTGTATGTTTTTTATCCCGATAATTTTAATTGGAGCAGCTCTCATCGGTGGAGGTGTTGGAGTAAAAAAAGGTTATGACGGTGTCTCTGATATGAATGAGGCAAAACGAATTGGAAAAAATGCAGAATCTCGTTATAACTCTGAAATAGAAGAAGTTGAATCTTTTCGAAAAAAAGTTAATTCGCATGCCGAAAGATTCGGAAACAATAAACTCAAAGTTTTGCAAACAACTGTAAAATCTTTCGTTGATTATACTAAACGAATTGGAGGAAGAATTGCAGGAAAAGATTACACAACTCTCGATTCGATTCGGTATACACCTGAACAAATTAAGCAATTGGAAAATATGATTTCTGCATCATTTTCTGTTGGAAGTGGTGCAAGTTCAATTGCTGCAGGTGTTGCATTAAAAGGAGGAATCACCGCATTAGTTGGACATGTTGGTGTTGCATCAACAGGTGCTGCAATTTCAGGACTCAGCGGTGCTGCTGCGACTAACGCTACTCTTGCGTGGTTTGGTGGTGGTGCACTTTCTGCAGGAGGTTTTGGTATGGCAGGTGGTGCTGTTGTATTAGGTGCTGTTGCTGTTGGTCCTGCATTATTGCTTGGTGGTTTTCTCCTTGCTTCGAAAGGTGAAAAAGCACTCACAAAAGCATACGAATACGAAGCAGAAGTTGATAAAGCCATTGGAAAAATGTCTTTGGCATGTTCCGTAATGCGTGGAATTGACAACAGAATGTTTGAGTTGAACGATTTGTTATGCAATTTGAATAAACGAATTCAATATGCTTTAGAAAAGTTAGAAACTTGGGAAATTTCGGATTCTAATATCGAAAATCCTGATTTTATCAATGATTTTCAAAAAACAGGTATACTTGTGAAAGCAATTGCTGATATAATAGAAGTTCCTGTTTTAGACGAAAATGAGGATTTAACTGCAGTTTCGGCTAATTTAATTGTTAAAACAAAAACTTTGTTAAATTCAGGTAATTTGTAAAATAAAAAATATGGTTTTTTCTTTTGTTATAAAAAGAAAAAACCATATTTAAAAGAAAAATTTTATGGACAAAAAAATTATTTTCGAAATTTTTAATTCAGCGGAAGCAAAAGTTTTCATTGATAATATTTTGCAAGAAATTATCAAAAATTCCAAAGAAACCATAATTCGTGTTACTCGTGAAAAAGTTGCCGAAATTGTCGAAAAGCAAATCGACAAAATTAACGAACCATTAATACGAAATGCGTTGTATATTATCAAAGATGTAATTATTGATTTTATTTTGGAAAAAGTGAACAAAAAAGACTACAACGTAGTTGATGTTGAGGCAACTGTTATTGAAAGTAATTTAAAAGGTGGTTTTTCGTTAATAAATTCTGCCAAAAACATCATTTTAGGTTTAAAAAACAAAGGAATTCCGATTGGTGCGGCTATTGATGCGGTGAATAATTTGTATCAAACAATTACTGATTATTACAAAATTCGAGAGATAGAAAAAACTAAACGGGCAGTCATTCAAGCTGAAAAAGAAATTATTTTATCTCAAATCAATGCACAGCGAGAAATTTTAACGAAATATTTGGATAAAACTTTTGAAGAACGAGAAAAGAATTTCAAAAAACTTTTCGAAATCTTAGATATTGCCATCGAAAAAGATAATTTGGATATGCTAAATATTGCAACAAGTGGAATTGTTGATTTGGCAAAGACTAGTCCATTCAAAGATTTGGCAACAACAATGGCTGCACTCAAAAATAAAACTTTTGTTTTAGATATTTAGTTTTTTTCCAATTTTTCTAAACAATTCCACCTTTTCGGAAGATGGAATTGTTTTTTATTCGCAATATTTTAACTTCACGGCTTGCAGACAAATATAAATTTGTTTTAAACCGTTAAAATTTAACGAATCGAAAGAATCAGAAATAAAATATTCGTAGGAATTTTCTGCAATTTTTTCTAAAATCATAAAATTCCAATTTCGACCAATAATGTACGCACCGCGCATTAAATTAACTTTATTTAACTCTATGGCGACTAACATTTCGGCAAGAAGTTGATTTTTGGGATGCGAAGATTTGTCTTCTTTTTTAAATTCCTGAATGAAAAAATACGGTTTTTGCGGCATTTCGATTCCTTGAGCAACCATAAAATCCGTTATTCCACCGAATTTCACTCCGTTAATTGTTGCTTGCAACGGTCTTTCGTACCACTCACGAAAATTTTTTGAATTAAAATTTACCCGAAACAACATTGGGGCAATAAATTTCATTTTCAATTCTTCCTCCGAATATGCCAACAAATAAGGCTCATGCGTTTCAATTAATTGCGACAAAAGGGCAGTTTCGTCATCGGCAAATGCATACGGAAAATTAAACCATTCGGCAAAAATCGTTTTTCCTGTGTTTCTGTCTAAATTTACAATTTTCGTCAATTCGTCATATTTGACGTTCACAAACGAAATATCGTATAATTTTTTATTTTTCATATTTTTTTGTTTTAAAATTTTCACAAAGATATGAAAAAAATTTCGAAAAACAAAATTTCAGCAACTTTTCTTGTGAAAATTTTGCTTTCACAAAAAAAGTGTTTATATTTGCGTTTAAGTTTATCCTCACTCAAAAAATCGGTTTTATGAAGACAATTTTATTTTTTTTATTCGTTTTCGCTGCGAATTTTGCTTTTGCACAGAGAACCGTTTCTGGTTTAATCATCAATAAATCACAAAATCCAGTCAAAGATGTAAGAGTTTCTGTGAAAAATACGTCTGTTCAAACTTTCACAAATTTTGACGGAAGATATTCCATCGAAGTGCCTGAAGGTTATAAAACGCTTGAATTTTCGAAACGAGAATTTCGAGTGCAAGAAGTCGAAATTACTGGCGATGTAGTTAATATTATGTTAACTTCGATTTCTGATGTCAAAGATATTTTCGAGTTAAGTCTTGAAGAATTGATGCAAGTCGAGGTAATTTCTGCTTCGAATATCAAAGAAAAATTATCTGACGTTCCCGCAACAATGATTGTGCTTGCTTATGAAGACTTAATCGAGCGTGGTTACAATAATTTGTCAGAAATACTTGACGATTTGCCCGGAATGGACGTAAGTAGATTTTATGGAATCGACGGAATATTGAATTATTGGCGAGGTTATCGTTCAACATTCAGTCAGCCGTATCTTTTTATGGTTGACGGTTTGGAATATAACGATTTATATTACAACGGAACGCAAATGATGACCATTGTGCCGCTGTCGAATATTGAGAAAGTAGAAATTGTTTATGGAGCAGTTTCGTCAGTTTATGGGGCAAATGCTTTTATGGGCGTCATCAACGTTATAACTAAAAAACAAAACGGTTCAAATAATGTGAAAATTTCTGCGAATACTTCTTCGAGTCTCAAAGGATATTTTATCGGAGATTTTTCTGTGAATATACAAAAAGGAAAGTTTTGGACCAATCTTGCCGCGCGCGTCGAAAGCGGCGATATGACAGAATTTATTAATCCTGACGATTATTATTATACTTCGAAAAAATTTTATACCGATACTTTGTTGTGGGGAGAAATCTCGAATTTGCTTTATCCGAATGGAAAAGTTGAGTCGCCGCGGCGTTTTGCAAGTATTGATTTGCGTTTCGGATATGCAAGCACAGAAATTGGTTTTAACATTAATTCGTTTCAAAATGATTGGGGTTTTAGTTATCCTGCCGACAAGGTTCAGTTAAATACGCCGCATAATCGACTTTTTTACAGCGGTTGGTTGAAGCAAAATTTTAAATTTAACGAAACATTTTCGTCA
>DYQK01000080.1:4661-15860 GCA_020719385.1 Rikenella microfusus
AGACGGAGATTGGATTGAAGGTTATAATATTGTTGATGATTTGGAAAATACCGTAAGAATTCTTGATTATTCCTACTGGCCCACGGTCAATTATAATTGGTCGTTCACTCAAGATTTTGATATGAACATTAATGAAAATTTAACGTTAAAAATGGGGTTAAAATATGAACAAAAATTTATTACGAAACAGAAAGGTTTGTACGGAATAAGTTTTACCGTTCCCGAATTGGATATTTCTAACGAAATATTTTTCCCTCCCGACAGACAATCGATTTTTTATCGCTCAAACACATTTATTGGGAACGATTATGGAATTTATACGCAAGCAAAATATTCTATTTCCGAAAATCATTTGCTCAATCTTGGGTTGCGAGTCGACAACAATTCAGAATATGGAACAAGTACGACTTTCAGAGGTGGTTATGTCTCGCGTTTTGATAAATTTATTTTCAAAATGTTGTACGGACAAGCATATCAAGTGCCGACTCCGCGAACATTATATTCGTCTTGGTCGGTTTTGGGGTCGTCAAGTAGTTTGAAAACCTGAAAAATCTCAAACTATTGAACTTCAACTCAATTATATAACAGGAAATTTCTCAACATTGGTTAGCGGATATTATGTCAACAATACAAATACGATAGTTCAAATTGTTGGTACGGCGAAAAATGTCGGCGAAAGAAATGTCGCAGGTGTTGATATTCATCTAAATTCTGTTATTCCTGTTTCTTTTGTCAAAAAAGTTCAGATTTGGACATATTTTTCCACGTATTTTTTAGACGAAGAACAGAAATTTAACGATTCAACTGGACTAAAAACTCGAAAAGAATTAATTGGAGATTTGGCTCATTACAAATTTTACTTCGGGATAACCACTTATTTCACCAATAATTTAATGTTAAACTTGCGAGGAAGGTATTTTAGTGAACGAAAAACCATCGAAACGAACCCAATAGACAAAATTCCTGCGTATTTTTTGACAGATGCAAATTTGATGTATAAAAATTTGTTTGTCAAAGGTTTCGATTTCGGAATAAAAATTCAGAATATTTTTGACACCCAATATTTTCACACAGGAAAAGCAAATGCTGATGCAGGTGAAGCAACAGGAAAATGGGAAAATGGCGTTTGGAATGGCAGTCAAGGTTGGGATAGTTCAAAAATTCCACAGCCAAGAAGATTTATAATGTTCAATATTTTGCTGAATCTTAATATTTTGGAATAATTATTTGCTAAATCTCGATATTTTTCTAAACTTTTTTGCAAAAAAACACCTACTCTCTTGCAGATTTTTAAAATTTGCAAGATTTTTTTACGAAAAAATTTAATTTTCTCAGTTGATAAAATTTATTCGCAATATTTCAGTTTCACGGCTTGCAGACAAATATAAATTTGCTTTAAACCGTCAAAATCAAGAGAATCAAGCGATTTCGAAATAAAATATTGATACGAATTTTCTGCGATTTTGGTAAGAATCATAAAATTCCAGTTTCGACCAACAATAAACGCACCGCGAATCAAATTTGTTTTGTTTAATGCCAAAGCAACCAACATTTCTGCCAACAGTTGGTCATTGGCATCAACAGAATGCTTTGTTTGTTTGAATTCTTGAATGAAAAAATATGGTTTGCGAGGCTCTCGCACACCTGAAGCAACCATAAAATCAGTTTTCCCACCAATTTCTACGTCATTAATCACTGCTTTTAACGGTTTATCAAAAAAACCACGTTTATCTTCCATTAAAAAATCAACTTTATTGAGAATATTGCTGATAAAGTACATTTTTAAATCCTCCTCAGCATAATTCATTACAAAATCGCGATGCTTTTTGATAAGAGAAATCAAAAAATTTGCTTCTTCTTCAGTCAAGGAATAATCAAAATTAAACCATTCATCGAAAATATCGGTTTTGTCTCCCGATTTCAAATTTACAACCTGCACCAAATCATCGTATTGGGCAGTTTGAAAAATAATTTTTTCAGGTTTGTCCATAAACTTTTTATATTTTTTGCAAAGATACAAAAAATTTCAGAAAAAAATAAAATCTCTTCAATTTTTTTACAAAAAATTTGCTTTCGCAAAAAAAAAATTTACATTTGCGTTGTTTAAGTTTTTAATCTCACTCAAAAAATCGGTTTTATGAAAAATTGTTTATTTTTTTTATTAATTTTTTCTGCGAATATTGTTTTCGCACAGAAAAATGTTTCAGGAATCATTACTGATAAATCAGGAAATCCTGTTGTTGATGTAAGAGTTTCGGTGAAAAATGCGAATAATCAAACTTTTTCTGACTCTGACGGTAAATATTCCATCGAAATTCCTGAAAATTGTAAAATTCTCGAATTTTCGAAGCAAACTTTTCGCGTGCAAGAAGTTGAAATTTCAGGAAATGTCGTCAATGTTACGTTAACTTCGATTTATGATGTCAAAGATATTTTCGAGTTAAGTCTTGAAGAGTTGATGCAAGTCGAGGTAGTTACCGCAAGCCGTTCAAAAAAATCGATTAAACAATTGCCGAATACAATTTTTGTTATTTCGCGAAACGAAATTTTACAAAATAATTACATGACTTTAGTTGATGTTTTGAAAGATTTACCCGAAATTAAAGTTTCACAGCCCGGAAACGGCGTTCACGGCGAAACTTTTTTGATGAGCGGCTTGTATGGCAATTATTACACACAGATAATGATTGACGGAATTCCGATTAAACCTTCTGTTGTTGATGGTATTCCAATTGCTGAGCAGATAAATATGAAAAATGTTGCCCGAATCGAAGTTTTGTATCGCCCTGCTTCGGCTTTGTATGGTGCAGATGCACTCGCAGGAGTCATCAACATAATCACTTTTCACCCAAACGAAAATAAAACTTATGCCGAAATCATAAAATCGAAAGATTATACGGCGACAAGTTTTTTTGCAAATGCAGTTTCGGGAGAAAATAAAAATCGAATTAAGTTTAGCGTCAGCGGCGTTTTCAGCAAAAGCAGCGATGAAAATATTTACAGCAACGACACCACCGTTTTTCCCCAATATAACAATTCTAACAAAATTAATATTTTCAACAAATTGCCTGCTAATGCACATTGTTTCAACACTTCAGTTGCGTGGCGAAATTTTAGTTTTTCCTACAATTATATGTATCGCAACGAAAATAGTTCGATGGGGCAAACGGCTAAACTTTACAAATACAATAAACCCAATTTAATTTGGGGCGAAACAATGCATTTTTTTGCTTTATCACACAACTTGGAAGCATCGAAATTTTCTTTGAAAAGCAGCGTTTCGTGGTTGCAATATCGTTTGGATACGCGTTCTTGTTTTGGAATCATTTCGTATGCTGTTCCATTTTACAAATATCAAGCAGGTGATGACGTAATTTGGGAAGAAGTTGGTGTTTACAAATTCAATGACAATATCGAGTTTGTCGCAGGCGGAACTTTCACATATTCGGGAGCAATGCCCAAAAGCAGCGATTTTTTTGGTGGACCTTTTGATGAGGATTTTTATGAATCTTTTTCGACAAAAATTCCACCTTTAGGCGTTTATTTAGATTCGCTTTTTGGAAAATTCGGTTTCAACCCTTTGACTTACACGAATATTGGTGGTTTTGCTCAATTTACTTACACTCACGAAAAGTTTACTTTGATAACAGGTGGATGTTACGACAAACATTCGACTTATGGTTCGAGTTTAAACCCAAGAGTTTCGGCGTTGTTCAATATTACGGATAAAATTTCGTTGCACGGTGCGTTTAATACGGCGTTTAAAGCTCCGACTCCTTATCATATTTATGCATCAGTTGCGATTCCTGTTGAAGAAAATGGGAAAATTGTTGGAATTGATTATTGGACTGTTCCTAACACAAATCTTGAACCCGAAAAATTAACATCTTATGAATTAGGAATACGCGGAATTATTACCCCGCAAATTTCTTTCGAGATTTCAGGTTTTAGAAATGAAATTAGCGGCTTGATTTCGTACATAAAAAACGTGAAATTTGACCGAACATTATATTGCACTTTGCGAGATTCTGTTGCTGCAACTTGGACTAATGATAAAAATGCGTTGTCTATTTTATATGGTTTAAATTTTATTTTGAACTTTCGAGAAATTGTTAAACCGATTCATTTGAACGCAAATTTATATGTTTCGTATTTCAAAGGTGAGGAAACTTTGCCCGTCAGCGGCGATGTTATTGATGTTTGTCGAAGTGTGCCGCAAAGTCTTGCCAAATTTCGCATAAATTTTACTCCGATTCGCAATTTTTATGTCAGTATTGACAATATTTACAGCAGCGAATGGTATGCACGCAACATTCAGACGAAAAAAGATTTCGAAAATCCTCTCAAAAAGAATGACGGTTTTTACACAATGGATATGCTTTTGAGTTATAAAATCAAAAATGTTTCGTTGTTGTTGAAAATTAATAACGTTTTTGATGAACTGTATGGCGGAATTGAGGCTTATGGAAGCAGTGCCGATATGAAATATAACCCGCAAACACGCCGAATCTTTTATGGTGGAATAACAATTAATTTTTAACAACAAACTCAACAATTCCATCTTTCGAAAAAGGTGGAATTGTTTTTTACTCGCAATATTTTAACTTCACGGCTTGCAGACAAACATAAATTTGTTTTAACTTTTCGAAATCAAGTGAATCAAGCGATTTCGAAATAAAATATTGATACGAATTTTCACCAACCTTTTCGAAAATTACAAAACGCCAAATATTCCCAATAACAGTATAACTGGAAATGTAAATTTCTACAAAAATATAAAAAATTTTCGAAAAAAATTAAAAATATTAGGTTTTTTCATTAAAACTACTTTCCCCGCAAAATAATTGTGGAGAAAATAATTCTAAATTTTATAAAAAATTTATTTTTTTCGCAAAATAATTGTTATGGGAACACCTGTAAAATTAAAATGTTCTCTCAAACGATTTTCCAAAAAACGTTTATATGGACTGCTGATGTATTGCGGCAAATTACAGAAAAATGCAAAAGTCGGCGATTTGGTCGGCAGTTGAGTGACATATTTAATTTTGATATGTTTTCCCTTAACCGCTGGCGGCGGAAAATTCTCTATTTCCTGCAACATTACCTCGTTTAATTTTGAAGTCGGAATGCGTTGTTTTCTGTTTGCGTAAACTTCCATTCCTGTTTCTAATGCCTTGAAAATGCGTTGTTTAGTCAAACTCGAAATAAAAATTATCGGCACATCAACAAAAGGTTCAAGCCGCATTTTAATTTGAGCAGAAAATTTTTCCGTAATATTTTTTTCCTTCTCAACCAAATCCCATTTATTGACCAAAACAACAACACTTTTTTTATTTCTGCGAATTAAACTAAAAATCGAAACGTCTTGTGCCTCGATTCCGCGTTCCGCATCAATTATCAAAAAACACACTTCCGCATTTTCAATAGTTCGAATAGAACGCATAACAGAATAAAATTCTATATCGTTCATTTCTTTGTTTTTCTTTCGCAGCCCCGCCGTATCAACAATGATAAAATCATGCCCAAATTTATTATAATGCGTGTGCAACGAATCTCGCGTTGTTCCCGCTATCGGGGTAACAATATTTCTTTCCTCGCCAATTAACGCATTGATAAACGAAGATTTTCCCACATTGGGGCGACCAACAACAGCAAATTTGGGCAAATTTGATTCTAAATCATCGAAAGGTGACTCAATATTTTCAAAAGATTTAACCACTTCATCAAGCAAATCGCCCGTTCCTGTTCCATTAACAGACGAGATACAATAAATTTCACCCAAACCAAGTGCGTAAAAAACTTGGGCATCATAAATTCGCTCTGCCGTATCAACTTTATTGACGATGACAAAAATTTTCTTTTTCGATCTTCGCAACAACTTTGCAACAACTTCGTCCATATCGGTGATTCCGCTAAGGACATCAACGACAAACATAATGACATCTGCCTCTTCCATTGCCAGAATTACCTGTTTTCGAATTTCGGTTTCAAAAATGTCTGAAGTTTTTTGTACGTAGCCGCCTGTGTCAATTACTGAAAATTTTTTGCCGTTCCAGTCGCTTTTGCCATAATGTCTGTCGCGCGTTACGCCGCTTGATTGATGAACAATGGCTTTTCTTTGTTGAACTAATCGGTTAAAAAGTGTTGATTTTCCCACGTTGGGACGACCAACTATCGCAACCATATTTCTCATTTCTCTGAAAATTTTTTAAAACTTCGCAAAGTTATTAAATTTTTTTATATTTTTGCAAAAAAATTTTCAAAAAATGAGTTTAATAACCGAATATTCACTTTGGTGGACAATTCTTTGCATTTTGGCAGGAATTTTATATTCTGTCGTTTTATATTATAACGACTTGAAATTCAAAGAGTTAGAAAAATATAAATTGCGAACAATGTCTGTTTTGCGAGGAATTTTTGTATCAATAATTTGTTTTTTCCTTCTTTCGCCGTTGCTGCGAACATTTCACAAAATTATCGAAAAACCTATCATTTTAATTGCTCAGGACAATTCGGAATCCATAATGTTTCGCAAAGATTCGAGTTTTATCAAAGAATATAAGAAGCAAATAGAAAATCTAACTGCAACATTATCAACGCAATACGAGGTAATAAATTATTCCTTCGGCGACAAACCTTTGAAAAATTCTCAATATAATTTCAAAGATAAAATTACCGATTTTTCGAGTTTTTTCAACGAAATTGAGAGTAAATTTTCAAACAGAAATGTTGGTGCGTTAATTCTTGCGAGTGACGGAATTTTTAACAAAGGCACGAATCCGTTGTTTTCGATTTCAAATTTTAATTTTCCGTTTTACACTATCGCTCTCGGCGATACTTTGGTGAAAAAAGATATTATTCTCTCGCAAATAAAATCGAATAAAATTGCTTTTTTGGGCAATAAATTTCCTGTTCAGGCACTTGTTGAAGTTAAACAATTGAAGGGAATCTCTACGGAATTAAAGGTTTCGCACAAAGGCAAAACCATTTTTTCGCAAAATATTTCTGCAAAATCAGAAAATTATTCCGAAACAATTTATTTCGAGATAAAAGCAGACGAAAAAGGTGTTCAGCGTTACGTTTTGGAATTGTCAACTAACGAGCAAGAAATTAGTACGAAAAATAACGCAAAAGAGATAGTTATTGACATTATTGATAATCGGCAAAAAGTCTTGCTTTTAGGTTCTTCGCCGCATCCTGACCTTGGGGCAATAAAAAAAGCAGTCGAGCAAAATCCGAATTTTGAAGTGGAAATTGAGATGGCAAAAACGTTTAATAAACCGTTAAACTCGTATAATTTAATTATTTTTCATCAACTTCCTTCGAAAAATGCGGTTTCTGTGAAAGTTCTTTCGCAGTGGAAAAATTCCGAGATTCCTGCACTTTTTATTGTCGGAACGCAAACTGCACCCGCCGATTTTGATGCCCTGGGCGTTGGTATTTCAATTATGAACAACTCAAATACATTGGAGGAATCGAAAACTTCGTTAAACTCGCAATTTGATATTTTCGAAATGTCTACTGATTTGCAGGAATTTTTGCGAAATGTTCCTGCTTTGACCACTTATTTTGGGAATTTCAAAGCAAGTGCCTCGACGAAGATTATGTTGACGCAAAAAATAAAAAATATTGCGACCAAAAAGCCGCTTGTTGCGTTTAAATCTGACGAGATGAATGCAAAAATGGGATTTATTCTCGGTGAAGGAATTTGGAAATGGCGAATAGATAATTTTGTGAAAAATGGAAATCACGAATTATTTGACGAATGGATTAATAAAATTTTGAATTATTTGGTTTTAAAAGTGAAAAAAGAAAATTTTGTTGTAAATACAAAACGAATTATTACTGAAAATGAATCTGTGATTTTTGATGCAGAACTTTACAACGAAAGTTTCGAATCGGTGAATTCCCAAGAGATTGCGTTAGAAATTTTTAATTCTCAGGGGAAAAAATTTACGTTCACTTTTGACAAAACGGCTAATGCGTATTTTTTGAATGCAGGCGTTTTCGCTTCGGGCGATTATTCCTTCGTTGCGAGAGTGACTCTTTCGGGGAAAGAATTGACAAAAGAGGGAAAATTTTCGATTGCCCCGATAAATTTGGAGGAGGAAAATGTGGTTGCGAATCATCATTTGTTGTATAAACTTTCGAAAAATACGGGTGGAAAATTTTTTACGCAACATTTTGCAGATTCGATAGTTTCTCAAATTCGGAAAAACGAAGATATTGTCCCAATTTCTTATTCTGAAAAAAACACAGAGGATTTATTAAATTTGCGATGGTTATTTTTTGCGATAATCTCGATAATTTCGTTAGAGTGGTTTTTGCGAAAATATTTTGGAAGTTATTAATTTTTTCTAAAAATCCTGACAGCGTTTTTGGCGTTGTCAGAATTTAATATTTCTAAAATTTCAACGAAAAACTTATCAAATAATGGCGAAGTGCTTGCGGAAAATAGCCGTAATCGACATATTCGGTGTTATTTGTAAACAAAATTCTATAAACCCAAGCATTGGTTTCATATTTTTCGTTCAGTAAGTTGTTGATTTTCAATTGAATAGAAAACTTCGAGAAATATTTTGTCGAAAAAGAATAATCAAATTGCAAATCGTTGACAAAATACGAATCTAATTGTCGTTGGGAAGAAGCAGTGTTGTCGATAAATTGTTTATCAACAAATTTCGAAAGCAAAGAAATCTCGAAATTCTTTAACGGTTTGAAAATCAATTGGTTAGCAGCAATTATGTTCGGTGAAAAAGAAATGTCTGTTTCTGATTCTGTGAATTCTTTGTAACCCTGAAAATTCCACAAAGTATCGTAAAGAGCAGTTTTTTGCACAAAATTTTTAATTTTATTTTTCGAAAACGTAATATTTCCTGTCCATTCGAAAAACTCAAACGGTTTAATTCCTGCGGCAATTTCGATTCCTGTGCGGTAACTTTTCGGCACATTTCTCATTATCGCATTTCCAATGTCGTTAATCTCTCCTGTCAAAACGAGTTGATTTTCGTAATTCATAAAATAAAAATTCAGTAAAATATTCATTTTCAATGAGTTAAATTTGTAACCAACTTCGTAATCAAAGAGAATTTCTTTTTTGGGAATCTCAATATTTTTGTTGTCAATAAAATTATCTCGATTTGGTTCGCGTTGAGCAAGTCCAAAAGAAAAATAAGTTTCGTTCAAATTATTGATTTTCCAAAAAATTCCTGTCTTGGGATTCAAAAAATCGAAAGCGTGAGACTGCGAAATATCAATTCTTTCTTTTTCAATTCCCTCAATAGAATAGTCGATATGTCGATATTGAACGTCTCCAAAAATGTTAAAATTTTCAAAAATCGAAAAATTTGCTTTCGCAAAAATGTTAAAATCGGTTTTTTTTCCAACATTAAAATACCAACGATAATTTATAGGAATGTTTTTAGCAAATTCTGCCCAAATAATTTCTCCAAAATGGTCGCCGTCATAATTATTATATGAGCCGCCAAGAGTAAACTCATTTTTTTTCACTCGATATTGCAACGAAGAGGTAAAACCATAAAAATCGTTGTCCAACCAAAGTTGTCGAATCAAATTTGTTTCGAAAATTGGGTCGTAAATAAGAATTCCATAACTCGTAACGTCTTGATTTTCTTTAAATTGTTCGTAATAACCTTTTCCTTTTGTGTAATGAAAAGCAGAATTAAAATACAAATTTTCTGAAATTTTTTGCGAGAAAAATGCTTGATAATGAGTTTGTTCGTAATTATCAATTTCATTTTTGTACGAGTAAGGGTTAAAAGTTCGATTTGTGTCGAGTGCGGCTTTTGGAATTCCGTACCACGCTTGATAAGTTTTTTCGTTTCCAGAGAAAATATTTACTCGAATCAAAGTTTTTTCGTTGTAAAACGCCCCTGAGATGAACCAAGATTTTAAATCTGCGAATGCTCTGTCAACATAACCGTCTGAATAAATTTTCGAAAGTCTTGTATCGAAGGTAAAATGATTCTTCAACAGCCCTGAATTTGCGGAGAAAGTATATTTTTGCGTATTGAACGACCCAAAAGAATGGTCAATTTGCACGGAAGGCTGTTGCAAAAGTGTTGTTGTCTGCAAATTTATGGTTGCTCCGAAGGTTGCTGCACCGTTTGTTGATGTCCCGACTCCTCTTTGCACCTGCAAATTATCGACAGAAGACGTTAAATCAGGAAGATCAACCCAATAAACATATTGCGATTCAGGGTCATTTAACGGAATGCCATTGACGGTAACATTGATTCTGTTGGCATCTGTGCCGCGGATCCGAAAATTTGAGTAACCAATTCCTGTTCCTGCATCAGATGTCGAGACAAGAGACGGCGTTAGCGAAAGTAAATACGGAATATCTTTGCCCGCATTTTGTTTTTCCAACGATTTTTTATCAAATTGCGAGTACGCAACAGGCGTTTGATGCGAAGCACGCGTGGCAGAGACAACAACCTCGTCAGTTAACTGCTCGACAGGTTTTAAAATTATCTCGAAAAAAGTGTCTTTCGCAAGCGAAAAAGTTTTTGTTTCGGCTTCGTAGCCCAAGAAAGCGAATTTCACCGTATAAATTCCTGTTTTGAGATTTTTAAACAAAAATTTGCCGTTTTCGTCAGCAAAAGTTCCGAGAAAAGTTTTTTCAACAACAACTGACGCACCTGTGAGATTTTCATTTTTATCATTAATAATTTTCCCTGAAAAAGAAATTTGGGCGTTGCTCAAAAAACTTGTTAAAACGAAAAAAATCGCAATAGTCGAATGAAAAAAATATTTCATACGTTAAAAAAATTTAAAAAGTTTAAAAATACAGGGATTTTTTTGTCGAGACAAGCATTTTGAGGGACAACTTCCTACGGCAGTATTAACTGCTTCAGGTTCAAAGGGTTTGCTCTCAGCCATTTTGGCACCCCTGTTGTTTTGTGCGGCAAAAGTAAACTATTTTTTTCGAAAAAACAAAAAATTTAGAGAATTCTTAACAAGTTTCTGTGAAACCACGACAAGTTTAAAATAAAAAAATTTATTTTTCAATAACGGCGATTTCCTCTGCCGTTAATTGATATAATTTGTAAACCATCTCGTCAATTTGTTTTTCCAAACCAGAAGTGTCGAAATGATTTTTTTTGCCCGAAATGATTTTGTCTACTAAATCAATAAACGGTTTTTGTTCAACAGCAGAAATTTCAGGAATAGGAATTT
>DYQK01000198.1 GCA_020719385.1 Rikenella microfusus
ATTTTTTCGAAATGTGTCCGTTGAAACGGGCAGTCGAAAAATCAGCACGTTCATCTGCTACGCTAAAGACATAGCGGTTTTTTCGTGCAGATGATAAAATTAATAAAAAAAATGAGAAATCAAACTTTTTCGAGAGTTTGGTTTCTCAATTTTCTGAAAAATTATTCTTTCTCGATGTTTGAAGTACGCGGTTGAAGCCCTTTCGCTTCTAAACGTTCCAAATCAATATCAAGTTCTTCGTTATAATTCTCAAAATAAGGTTCTTCAATAACTTTTTTCAAAAAATTCCGATGCAAAACCAACAACAACGAAGGTAAAATTACAATATTACAAGTTATCGCAAACAACAAAGTCATCGACATCAAAATTCCGAGTGCTTTTGTGCCTCCAAAACCTGACGCAATAAAAATCGCAAACCCAAAAAACAGAATTATCGCACTATAAAGCATACTTATTCCTGTCTCTCTAATGGCAATTCTTACCGCTTCACCGATATTATACGAATTATTTCTCAACTCAAAACGATATTTCGTCAATAAATGAATCGCTCCGTCAACAGCAATTCCAAAAGAAATACTAAAAATAATAATTGTCGAAGGTTTTATAAAAATTTCTGCATATCCCATAATTCCTGCGGTGATAATTAACGGAATAAAATTCGGGACAAGTGAGATTAGAGTCATTCTCCAAGACAAAAACATCGATGCCATTATCAAAGAAATGATTAAAATTGCCAAAAGAATCGTTGAAAATAAATTTGCAATTAAATAACCAACGCCCTCGGCGTGCAAAATACTCGTTCCTGATAGCGAAACGTTATATTTCGAAGCAGGAAAAATGCTATCAACAACATTTCTGATGTCTGAAGTTAAATGTTTGATTCGTACCGTGCCGATATCTGCGACCTTCACACTCATACGCGTGATGCGGCGTGTTGAGTCAAGAATTGTGTTCAATAAATTTTTCTTATCCGACTGCCCCGACAGATAAGACAAAATAAAATTCCTCTCCTGATTATCGGGCAAGGAATAAGAAGACGAATCGCCGTTATAATAAGATTGTTTCGCAAATTTCAACGCATCAACAATGGACATTGCACGCGAGAGAACAGAAAATCTTGTCAAAGCATTTTGCAACGAATCTAATTTCTCAAGAGTCACAGTACGCATTATTCCGTTTTTCTTTTGCGAATCAATAACAATTTCAATAGGCATTACGCCGCCGAAATGTTTTTCGAAAAATTTTAAATCCACAAAAACGGGGTCGTCTTGCGGAATATCATCAACGATAAATCCTGTGCTTTTTATAAAAGTTGTTCCAAAAATTGCAATTAAAATCACCGAAATCGCTGCGATAAAAACTTTTTTTCTGTGAAAAATAACGATATTTGTAACTTTCTGCAAAAAATTATGAAGCCATTTTTTGTCTAAATGTGCCATTTTCTTCTCCGTAGGAACGGGCAAAAAACTAAAAACTATTGGAATCAAAAACAGACACAAAACAAAAACTACCATAATATTTATTGAGGCAATTAAACCAAATTCTTTTAAAATCTCACCTGTCGCAAATAAAAAAGTCGAAAAACCTGCTGCTGTCGTCAAGTTAGTTAAAAATGTGGCTACACCGATTCGAGAAATTACGTTTGTCAAGGATGCGGTTTTGTCCTTCAATTTTCGATATTCTATGTGATATTTTGTCAACAAATAAACTACATTTGGAATCCCGATAACAACCAACAACGAAGGTATTAAACCCGTGAGAATCGTAATGTTATACCCAAATAAAACCATTGAACCCATCGCCCAAATCACACAAATTCCGATAACAATTACTGCAAAAAATATCACTCGCAAAGACCGAAATAAAATGTATAAAAATATCGCACAAACGACAAGGGCAAGGAAAATAAACAAATTTAACTCTTTTTTAACTTTTTGAGCCACTTCGGTCCGAACATACGGCAAACCCGAATAATGTGCCTGTAAATTAAACTTATCCGTATAAATTTTTATCACTTTTTTTAAATGCCGCACAACCCCTTCTCGCTCTACGGTGTTAAAAATTTCAGGAGAAATAGTTACGGCAAACAAATAAACATTTGTCTTCTCGTTGTAAAGCAAACCTTTGTAAAAAGGCAGCGAAAGAAAAACATTTTTCAAACTGTCCAACAAGGTTTGCGAATCAATTTTTTTGGGAAAAATCTGAACGAAATCGAACTTTTTTTGTTCCGTATTTTTTTGAATATTATATGCCTGAGCAACTGAAAGAAGCGATTTTATACCGTTAATTTTTTTCAACGAATCACTCAAATCGTTGAGAAGGTTAAATTTCTCTTTTGTAAAAAAATTTGCATCCTGAATTCCAACAACCAAGAGATTCGCATCGTTGCCGAATAATTTTTGAAATTCCACATAACGAATATACAACGAATCTGTCGGCGGCAAAAGAAGAGCGTACTCATATTGAAGACGCAAATTCCTCGCTATGTAGCCCATAAATGCGGTAACTAACAAAATAAATATCAAAATCGGAATACGAAATTGAAGTGCAAAACGTGCTATTTTTTTCCACATAATCAAATTTTTAATAAAAAACAAAATTATAAAAACTTTGTGAAAAAACAAAATTAATTATTTTTTTTCGAAAAAATTTAATTTTTCACAAAAATTTTATATCTTTGCAAAAAATTTGAGTTATGTTTCTTCTTTTAAATAAAATTGCATCGTTTTTTATTGGTTCTATTTTTATCTCTCTTTTATTATAAAATCAACGATAGATAAAGTGAACGTTTCTGTCGTTTCTCTGCAAAATATCAATGATATTGTTTCGCAAATCAAAGAAGAAAATGTGAATAAAGAATCTTCTGATAGTGAAAACAACAAACCAAGTTTAAAAGATGAAATAGAGAAGACAAAAGATAAATTAACAAGGGAAGAATATAAAAAAGTCAACTCTGAATATGAACAAATGCTTGACCATATTAAAAAATTAGAAGAATATAAAGCAAATCCATATAAATTTGACAACAAAAATTTTTTACAAAATGCCCCAAATGACCAAATAAGACAAAAAATTATTCAAACAAGAATTTCTCATTTAGAAAAAGAAATACTAACTTTTTACAATAACATTATAAAAACCATTTGCAAATGAAAATAAAAATTGCAGAATTAGAAAAAGTATTGTCTGACTTATTAGCAGAATTGCACGAGCAAAAATGCGAAGAAATAGAAATTGACAAAGAAGATTTCTATTGGGCAATCTCAAAAGAAGAATTATATAATCCTTATAATCAACCAAATCAATTAACTCTTGGGCAATTATCTGATGATTTGGAGCATATTCATAAAATTTTTGAAAAAAAATTGCCAATTGTCTGCTACGATTTTGCGAAAATTAGTTATATATTTTTATTTATCGGTAATAAAAATATTTTTTAAATAGAAATGTTAATTTTATATCTTTGCAAAAAATTTGAGTTATGTTTCTCGCACCGTTAAATTATG
>DYQK01000081.1 GCA_020719385.1 Rikenella microfusus
AAAGTGTCGGTCTGTATTCGCTTTACATTTTAAAAAATGTTAATCCGTAATTTTTAACAAAATATTTTGCAAATTTTCATTCTGAATCTTAGCGTTTCTTTCTTTTCTAAAAAAGATGGAAACGCTTTTGTTTTACTCTGTATGGGGGGACATAAACTATCTATAATTCAATTCTCTCATTTCCCCCTTCTCAACTCTCGAAGTTTTACATATTTTAAAAATGTTGCGTGAGAAGAAATAACGCAAATGACAAAACCTGCGTAACCATCTAAAAAACCCCGTTTTATAAAATAATCTCGCAAAAATTTCCACAAAGGATTTATTAAAATTTGGAGTAACGTTGCTTTTCTGCCTCGCAAAAATGCCTCTTTCGCACCGATTTCTGTAAATTTATTCACCTGCGAAATATGGTCGGCAGCGGAATAATAAGAAAAATGCAATAAATCGCCTTTTAAATGTTGTTGCGAACAATTCGTTTGCAACTCAAATTTATCATGCGGATTAATTCCGCCCCATTTTCCTTTTCGACTATCGAAAAGACGAAGTTTAACATCAGGATACCAACCACAATGATAAATCCAAAAACCACAATAATTTGTCAACCGATTAAAAGTATAACCATCTTGCGAAAAATTGTTTTTCACTTCTAAAATTGACTTTTTTAACTCATCAGAAAGTGCCTCATCGGCATCAAGAGAAAGAATATTGGGGTATTTTGCTTGTATTATTGCAAAGTTTTTCTGTTCAATATGCCCTTCGAAACGATGTTTAACAAAATGAACGTTGTATTTTGAACAAATTTCCTCCGTTTTATCTGTCGAAAAAGAATCAACAACAACAATTTCATCAGCAATTTCTTGCACAGATAAAATACAACGCTCAATATTTTCCTCCTCATTAAACGTAATAATTACTACTGAAATCGGCGTTATCATAATTTTGTTTTCAAAAATTTTGCTGTGTGCGAATCTTGACATTTTATTAACTCTTCAGGTTTTCCTGCAAAAACTAAAAAACCACCTTTCTCGCCCCCTTCGGGACCGAGGTCAATAATCCAATCAGCATTTTTGATAATTTCTAAATTGTGTTCAACCACAAAAACGCTATTTCCCCGATTTATCAAGGCATTCATTGCGGAAAGCAATTTTTTAATGTCGTGCAGATGTAAACCTGTCGTTGGTTCATCGAAAATAAAAAGTGCCGATTTGTCGCTTTTCTCGGCACTCAAAAATGACGCTAATTTGATTCTCTGACTCTCGCCGCCGCTCAAGGTATTCGAAGATTGCCCCAAACGAACATAACCCAACCCAACATCGGCAAGTGGTTTTAACTTTTTTGCAACTCGCAAAGAATCGGAATTCGAGATTTTCGTCCCAAAAAATTCTATTGCCTCATCAACGGTCATTTCTAAGATGTCAAAAATATTTTTTTCCGCAAATTTCACTTCCAAAACCGTCGATTTAAAACGTTTTCCATTGCAACTTTCACAAATTAAACGAACATCAGCCATAAATTGCATCTCAACTTTGATTTCGCCCTCGCCCTCGCACTCCTCGCACCTGCCGCCATCAACATTAAACGAAAAATGAGAAGCAGTAAAATCGTATTGTTTCGCAAGAGACTGTTCAGAAAACAATTTGCGAATATCATCGAAAACCTTGATATACGTAGCAGGATTTGACCGCGAGGAACGACCAATAGGGTTTTGGTCAACAAACTCAACAGACGAAATTTGAGAAATATCGCCTGAAATTTTGCGAACATTTAAACCCAAATCGCTTTGCCCCGCAAGAATCGAATTTAAACCTTTGAACAACGTACTTCGAACCAACGAACTTTTACCCGAACCGCTAACTCCCGTTATAACCGTTAAAATTTCTAACGGAAATTTCACATCAATATTTTTCAAATTATTTTCTCTTGCCCCAAAAATCTGAATTGCGTAACGAAAATCTCTGCGAATTTGCGGAACAGAAATTTTTTCGATTCCCAAAAGATATTTTGCCGTTAAACTTTCTGTTTTTTCAGAAATATCTGAAATATTGCCTTGAAAAACAACTTCTCCTCCTTTGATTCCCGAAAGTGGACCAATATCAATAATTTCATCGGCAAAACGGATAATTTCCTCATCGTGTTCGACAACAATAACCGTATTTCCAATTTCCTGCAATTGACGTAAAACCTTGATTAGCAAATAGTTATCTCGCGGATGTAAACCAATACTTGGTTCATCGAGAATATACAACGACCCAACTAACGAACTTCCAAGCGAAGCCGAAAGTTGAATTCTTTGAGATTCGCCGCCCGAAAGCGTTGAAGATAAACGATTTAACGTTAAATAACCCAAACCAACATCTTTTAAAAATTGTAAACGATTTTCAATCTCGATTAATAAACGTTTTGCAATTTGCTTTTCAATTTCAGAAAGAGTTAAATGTTTAAAAAATTCTGCCAATTTTTCGATAGACATCAAAACCAATTCTGAAATAGATTTTTCATTTATTTTCACAAAACTTGCCTGTTTCTTGAGTCTCGTTCCTGAACATTCGGGGCAAATTGTTGTGCCTTTGTAACGCGAAATCATTATTCGGTACTGAATTTTCTCTTTTTCTTGCTCTAACATTTTAAAAAATTCGTTCAAGCCTTTGAAAAATTTATTTCCTGTCCACAATAATTTTTTTTCCTCATCAGATAAATCGTTAAAAGCACGATGAATTGGAAAATTAAACTTTCGAGAATTGCGAATTAACTCTTCTTTCCACAAAGACATTTGCTCGCCACGCCAACACGCAACAGCGTCTTCATAAATCGACAAACTTTTATTAGGAATAACTAAATTTTCGTCAATGCCCAAAATTGTCCCAAAACCGCCGCATATCGCACACGCACCTAAGGGATTATTAAAACTAAACATTATCGCACTTGGTTCTTCGAAAATTATTCCGTCTGCTTCGAAACGATTCGAAAAAATCTCTGTAAAAACATCATTTTCTGTGAAAATTTTCACTAAACATTCACCTTTTCCCTCATAAAAAGCGGTTTCAACGGAGTCTGTTAGTCGGGAATAAAAATCAGAATCGTTATTAATTTTCAGTCTATCAACGAGAACATAAAAATTAGAATATTTCGCAATATTTTTTTCGTTTAAAAAATCAGCAATTTTAAATTCCGCAATATTTTTATCTTTTTTCACTTCGATTCGGGAGAAACCTTGCTTCAATAAAATTTCTAATTGTTCCGAAATACTTCGAAATTCGGGCAAAATCAACGGAAATAAAATATAAATTTTGCTTTCGGTGGAAAAATTTTTCACAAAATCAATAACATCTTTTACAGAATGTCGCTTGACAAGTTTTTTTGAAATCGGCGAAAAAGTTTTGCCGATTCTTGCGAACAATAATTTTAAATATTCATAAATTTCTGTTGAAGTTCCCACCGTAGAGCGAGGATTATACGTATTGACTTTTTGTTCAATAGCGATGGCAGGCGGAATTCCTTTGATAAAATCGACTTCAGGTTTATTCATTTTGCCGAGAAATTGTCTCGCATATGTAGATAAACTTTGCACATAACGGCGTTGCCCTTCGGCATAAAGCGTATCAAAAGCAAGCGAAGACTTGCCCGACCCCGAAAGTCCTGTGATAACAATTAATTTATTTCGAGGAATATTGAGTGAAATATTTTTTAAATTATGAACTTTTACGCCTTTGATTTCAATAAATTTCATTTTTTATAAAAAATTAATTCGACAGTTTCGCCGTCTTTTTTGTTTTCTCTGAGTTGGTCGATGGAATCTGCATCGTTGCACATAAAAAAGAAGTCTCCTAAATCGGTTGTTGCCAAATCGCCTTTAAATTTTTGAGTAAATTTAGTTAATTCGGCAATTAAACTTGCGTTCATCGTCACGAAAATGTGATATTCGTAAGTAATTTTGTTCGTTTTAATTGGTGTTTTCTCAATTCGTTGTATCTCAACATTTGGAATTTGCTTGTCAGCAGAAATTTCTGCGGGCCAAGAATTCCCTAAATCGTTTCCAACATTCCATTTTTCAGCAATTTTGAGATTGTCAAACATTTTTTCCATCGTATTTTTATCTAACGGCGAGCCTTCGGCGGCAAGAGTGAACGTAACTTTCCCTTTCGAAAGCAACGAAATCAATTTTGACGAAGCAGCGTTGGACAAATAAACCATTTTTATTCCGTTTCTGTCGTATGGTTCAGTGTTTTTAAATTCCTCTTCCTCCTTGTAAACGAGAAATTTTTCCGCAAAAGTTAAATTTAACGACAAAGATGACTCATCTTTTGTGAAAAAAGCAATATATTCAGCACTTTGGTTGTCAGACTGAACAAATTGATAGCCCGTTAACGAAATTTTTTTCGTCCATTCGGCAAAATCTTCGTAAATAATATTTAAACTTTGCGAGAAGGTAAACAAATTATTGAGGGCAAGGAATAAAAAAACTAAAAATTTCAATTTTGTTTTCATAAAATTTTGTTTTTTTGAAAAAAGATTAAAATTTTATTGCAAAAAAAGTACCTAATTTTAAGATTTTTACATCTTTTTTCAAAAAATTTAACTTGCCCGCAAAATTAAAAATTTTTTCATAAAAATAAATTAATTTTCGAAAAATATTTTCTTTTTTCAAAATGAAATTCCAATGACTAAAATATCATCAACTTGTTCAAGATTGCGTTTCCACTCAAGAAACGAATTTTCTAAAATTTCTCGTTGTTTTAAAATTGGCTCGTTGCAAATTTTCAATAATAATGCTTGAAAATACTTTGTTTTAAACGTTTCTTTTCTCTCGCCCCCAAATTGACTGACATAACCATCTGAAAAAATATAAATTTTATCATTTTTTTCTAACGAAATTTCGTGATTTGTAAAAAGATTATTGTCCTTCGGATGAACACCGACAGGCATTTTATCTCC
Organism: Rikenella microfusus; assembly: GCA_020719385.1. Taxonomy (GTDB): domain Bacteria; phylum Bacteroidota; class Bacteroidia; order Bacteroidales; family DYQK01; genus DYQK01. The sequence continues at coordinate 4,933 of DYQK01000081.1, forward strand.
TTTAATATCAATGAGTTCATTGTTTCGAATCAAATACAAAGGATTATGCGCTCCTGAAAATTGCAACGAAAAATTTTTCGAATCAAACAGACACAACGCAATATCCATTCCGTCTTTTGCCTCATCAATTTTCCCTGTTTGTTGCAACGAATTTTTTATTCCTTTGCGAAGTTCATTTAAAATTTCATTGGGAGAAAATGTTTGAGAATTTGCAAGAATATCATTTAACAACGTCATTCCCAACATTGACATGAATGCTCCTGGCACTCCGTGACCTGTGCAGTCTGCAGCTGCAAAAATAACTCGTTGATTATCAAGTTCTTTGATGTAATAAAAATCTCCGCTAACAATATCTCGCGGTTTATAGAAAATAAAATGATTCGGAAAAATTTTGTTAAAAATTTCTTGAGAGGGCAAAAGTGCGTTTTGAATTCGACTTGCGTATTGAATACTTGATTTTATATTTCGATTTTGTTCCTCCGTAATATCGCGTTGATTTTTCAATTCGTTACTTTGAGCAAGAATTTCATCGCGTTGATTTTCGATTTCTGATTTTTGTTGAGTAACCATTTTCTCATAAAAAATGTTAATTTTCTGTAAAAAAATAATTAAAAAAACAATAATTACCATAATTGCCGAGAGAGCAAAGATAAACATTTTATAAAAATGTGAATCGTAGGGCAAATTTTCAAGTTTTATTCCAAAAAATCCGTGAATTTGGTCGAAAAAAATGTACAAAATAATTCCTGTCAATGTTCCGAAGTATGCTTTTTTCATATCCGCAAACCCAATAAACGCAACAGGCAGGATAATAAACAAAATTATCGCAAATCGCGGCGTGATAAAAAGCAAAATATTATTTGTTTCGCCATTCAATTTTGCATAAACTGACGCAAAAACAAACAACAAAGGCAAAAATTTGCAATTAAAAGAATCGCAATTTTAACTTTCCCTAAAATATTTAGCAGCAAAGTGATTCCTAAAATCAAAACGCAGATGAACATTAAATAAGAGACAAATTTTAAATTCCACAAAATATTCACCATTATTCCGCCGACAAACATTGCAATTGCCAAGATTCTGATGATAAGATTAAAGAGAATAATGCTTTTTTTTCATATAAACGGGCATTTCCTCTTTGATTCCGAGAAATGCGATAACTTGCCACAATCTCAGATATTTTTCTTTTAGTTTTGAAAAAATATTCATTTTTAAACGCTTGAAAATCAATGAAATAAAAAATTTTTTGAGAAAATTTGCATTTTTTTGTGAGAAAAATTTGCAAATTCGAAAATTGTATTTATCTTTGCAACGCTTTTTCAAAGGTAAAACTTTGATGCCCAGATGGCGGAATAGGTAGACGCGCTGGTCTCAAAAACCTGTGAGCTTTCGCTCGTGCCGGTTCGATTCCGGCTCCGGGTACAAAAAATTATCTCCACAAAACGGAGATAATTTTTCTCTTTTAACGAGTCCATTTTTTCGAAGAAATAAAAATTTCACTCATCAAATTGCTTTTACTTGCTTCAAAATACGAATCTAAATTTTGCGAAGAAGTTAAAATGAAGTTATTTTCGTACTTAAATACTTTTATTTGAACAGGCAAAAAATTATTTCCTTCAATTTGCAGCGAGAAAAGAAATTCTTTTAGAGAAAGATTTTCTTTTTCAAAAAAATCTCTACTTTCAAAATGCGAAATTTTTTCGAGATAACGGTTAATCTCGTCATTAGGTACTTCAATACCTTTCATTTTCCACTTTTCCATCTGTTTAATTAAGGTAAAAGACGAATCGGCAGGATAAGAAAAAGTTAATTTCGTAATGTTTTCGGGAGGAATTCTCGCAATAATTTTATTTCTGTACGTCAAAGGGTCTGAATTAAAAGACATTCGCAAAAAACCATCTACGGCATAAATTTCTGTTTCGTCAGAAAGTCGGACAAAAGAAGTCATTTGACGCGTTTGTTGGTTAAAAGAAAATTTCCCAACGTACAATTTCGCAAGATTTTTTCCGTTATTTTGCAAATTTACCTGCACTGCAGAGGTGTCGTTTACCTGAAATTCGGCAAATTTTTCTCTGTCATTAGCTGCAAGTCGCTGTGGTTTGAGATTTTTTAACAACGCAAGAAGATTCGAAATCATTAAATTGTCGGCAGCAAAACTTTTATTCTCAAGTTTAACTTTCCAATTATTTCCTTCTTTGAGTAGTTTTAAATGTTGATTTTTTTCGTTTTTCGAGTAAATTTCCAAAACAGAAATTTGCGAAGTATCTACAGAAATAAGCGTTTCTCGGATAGTGCGTTCTGTTTTTGTGTCCCGAGATTCAACAATAAAAATAATTATCACCAAAGCGGCAATTCCAATGATGAGATAGGTTGCATTAATTTTTCGAAACATAAAAATTTAATTTTAAACAAAATTTTTCAACGCAAAATTAAAAAAAATATTTTCATTAAACATTTTTTTCGAAAAAAAAGTTTATTTTTTGTAAAAATCGACAATTTGCTGCAGGATTCCGAGAACTTTGTCTAAACTTTCTGTGCCATAACTTTGCGAATCTAATGTGAGTTCGTTGTTTTGCAGACGCAAAAATCGCCAAGTTTCTGCGGTTGTTGCACAACCAAAAATTGTGTCGTATGGTTTTCCCTGTTTTTCGTTAAAAATTTTCGCTCCGACCATTTGTGCAGCACATTGGTCAGTTCCTTTTTCCATGTCTTGTTTTTTTGCCTCGACAAGAACCATTATGGGGGCGTCAACAAATGCTTTAATTTCACTTAACGACAATATAAAATCACATTCGCCGTTCAATTTCTTCTGTGCATCAACATTCAGAAATTCGCCTGAATAAACGGTCATTTTATTGTCGTTCAATTCGCATAATTCAAGCATTAACGGCATAATAATCAATTCGTTGCGTATTTTTTCTGACCCGCGCGGCAGTGCTTCCAACAAACCATGTTGAATGGTATGTTCATAAATTTTTATCGGAATGGATTCTATTTCGGGGAAAAAATTTTTCTCCCGAAACGTTAATTGAAAAGTTTTAATTACTTCTCGCAAAGTGTAAGATGAATAAGCAATATTTTTAAAATTAATTATTTTACAAAATTACAAAAAAGTTTTTATATAAGGCTCGAAAAAGTAAAAAGTTCACAAAAAAAATTAAATTTTTTTTGCAAAGAAGCAATTTTTTTGCGAAGACAGAATTTTTTGAAAAAAACTTTGTCAAGATTTTTCATTTTGACAAAGTTTTGAAAGAATTTACTCATTTACTCCATGACATTTTTTGTATTTTTTGCCGCTTCCGCAAGGACAAGGGTCGTTGGGATTAATTTTTTTAGTTTCTCTGACATACGTTTCGATTTTTTGTTTCTCGCGGGTGTCGTTGTTGACAGGCGTTTCTGATGTGCTGCTTCGATTTTCAAATTCAGGTTTATTCGCTTTGTACTTGTTCATATCGTTGCGTTTCTGTTCTTTTGCCTGTTTGACCTCGTCATCTTCTGCCAATGGAATCATTGCTTTCATCAAAAACGAAGTAATTGCTCGATTATTTTTGTCTATCATTGCCCGAAATAATTCGTAAGATTCGAGTTTATAAATCAAAAGTGGGTCTTTTTGTTCGTATGCGGCGTTCTGAACAGATTGTTTTAAATCGTCCATTTCTCTCAAATGTTCTTTCCACGCCTCGTCGATGATAATCAATAACAACGTTTTTTGCAAAATTTTAACCAATTCTTTGCCCCTGTTGTCAACTGCTTTTTTCAGCGGCACAATTAAATTGAACATTTTTATTCCGTCCGTGATGGGAAACGAGATTAACTCATCTTGATTTCCTATTTCTTGGTAGAAGTGCAAAACTATCGGATAAGCGATGGTTGAAAGTTTGTCGCAATTTGTTTTAAATTTTTTCTGTACTTCTGCATACAAAATTTCGACTAGCTCTTCTTTGTCTTTCTGCAAAAATTCTTTTTCCGTAAATGGCGATTTTATCACAAAATTTCGAATCAATTCTAACTCAAATTCTTTGAACGGAATTTTGCCGTGAGAATCGAAAATTACTGACGAACAAACATCATAAATTGTATTTGCAATATCGATTTCGATTTTTTCGCCGTAGAGTGCGTGTTTTCGTTGTTTGTAGATGACCTCTCTCTGCGAATTCATTACGTCATCGTATTCAAGAAGACGTTTTCTTATTCCAAAATTATTTTCCTCGACTCTGCGTTGCGCTCTGCCGATGGAGCGGGAAATCATTGAGTGTTGAATTACTTCGCCGTCTTTAAGTCCGAGACGGTCCATAATTTTTGCGATTCTGTCTGAACCGAACATTCGCATTAAATCATCTTCGAGAGAGAGGAAAAATTGTGAAGTTCCTGGGTCTCCTTGTCGTCCTGCTCGTCCGCGAAGTTGCCTGTCAACGCGTCTTGCTTCGTGTCTCTCGGTGCCGATGATGGCGAGTCCGCCTGCGACTTTTACCTCTGAACTAAGTTTTATGTCTGTACCTCGACCTGCCATATTTGTCGCAATGGTTACAACTTTTGACTTACCTGCTTCTGCAACGATTTCTGCTTCTTTTTGGTGATATTTTGCGTTCAAAACGTTGTGTTTGATGTTGCGAAGTTTTAACATTCGACTCAATAATTCTGACACTTCCACCGAAGTAGTTCCGACTAACACAGGTCTTCCTTTTTCATTTAAACGCACAATTTCGTCAATAGCGGCATTATATTTTTCGCGTTTTGTTTTATAAACTAAATCGTCAAAATCTTTTCGTATCACAGGAACGTTAGTCGGAATAACGGTAACATCTAATTTGTAAATGTCCCAAAATTCACCTGCTTCCGTTTCTGCTGTACCTGTCATTCCTGCGAGTTTTTTGTACATTCGAAAATAATTTTGCAACGTAATAGTTGCGAAGGTTTGCGTTGCTGCTTCGACTTTTACATTTTCTTTTGCCTCAATTGCTTGATGCAACCCATCGGAATAACGTCTTCCTTCGAGAATTCGTCCTGTTTGTTCGTCAACAATTTTCACTTTATTTTCCAAAACTACATATTCAACGTCTTTTTCGAAGAGAGAATATGCTTTCAATAGTTGATGAATCGTATGAACGCGTTCAGATTTTATTGCGTAATCGGTGAGAATTTTTTCCTTCAATAACAAACGCTCTTCGGGAGGATTTGCTAACTTTTCAATTTCAGCCACTTCTCCACCTATATCGGGGAGAACGAAAAATTTGGGGTCGTCAGATTGTCCCGTAATTAAGTCGATTCCTTTGTCTGTGAGTTCAACGCTGTGATTTTTCTCATCAATAACGAAAAATAATTCCTCTGTAATTTCGGGCATTCGCTTTGCGTTGTCGGCAATGTAAATGTTTTCTGTTTTAAACATCAACGCTTTCATTCCCTGTTCGCTCAGTATTTTTATCAAAGGTTTATATTTGGGCATTCCTTTGTGGCAACGCAACAACAATTTTCCTGCTTCTTCGGGTTTATTTTCTTGAGCAAATTTTTTTGCATCTGTTAAAAGTTGCGTCACTAAACGTTTCTGATTTTCGAAAAGTTTAACAACTTTTGGTTTTAACTCGTCGAAAAGTTGGTCTTCGCCTTTGGGAATTGGTCCCGATATGATTAACGGTGTTCTTGCGTCATCAATTAAAACGGAGTCAACTTCATCAACAATGGCATAATTATGTCCTCTTTGCACAAGATCTTCGGTGGTGAAAGCCATGTTATCTCGAAGGTAATCGAAACCAAATTCGTTATTTGTCCCGAAGGTTATGTCTGCGAGATAGGCTTTTCTGCGTGCTTCGGAGTTTGGTTCGTGCCTGTCGATGCAGTCAACGGTTAATCCGTGAAATTCGTATAAAACGCCCATCCATTCGGAGTCTCGTTTTGCGAGATAATCATTGACCGTTACGATGTGAACACCTTTTCCCGACAAAGCATTGAGAAATACGGGGAGAGTAGCGACTAACGTTTTACCTTCGCCTGTTGCCATTTCTGCGATTTTTCCTTCGTGCAAAACGACTCCGCCGATAAGTTGCACATCATAGTGAATCATATCCCACGAAATCATATTTCCTCCTGCGAGCCATTGTTTTTTCCAACGTGCTTTTTCGCCGACAATTTCTATATAACTTCGTTGTTTTGCGGCTAAGTCTTTGTCCCATTCCAAGGCGGTAACTTCGAGATAAGGATTTTGCACAAAACGTCTTGCGGTTTCCTTGATTATCGCAAAAGCAACAGGCAAGGCAGAGTTGAGTGCGTTTTCGATTTTATTATCAATGGTTTTCTGAATTTTGTCTATCTCGGCATAGAGCGATTCTGCTTCTTCAATGTTGTTGTCGAGTCCTTCGATTTGCGATTTTAAACTAATTATCTCGGTTTCGTCCTCGCGGATGTAATCGGCAATTTTTTGTTTCAGAACAAAAGTTTTATTGCGAAGTTCATCATCAGAGAGGGAACGAATATTTTGATATTCTCGGTTAATCTCAGCAATGCGAGGCAAAATGACTTTAATGTCTTTGTCTGATTTTTTTCCACCAAATAAAGTACTAATTAGTCGACTGAAAAAACTCATAAAAGAAATTGGATTTAAAAATTAAACCGCAAAGATAAAAAAAATTCTCGAAATATCAAAAAAATAGTTTTATTTTTTCGAATACATAAAATCGAAAGTCAGTGAACAAAAAGTTTTTACCCCAAAAATCAAAGCACTTTCGTTGATGAAAAAATGCGGTGAGTGAATAATTGCGGGTTGATGAATGTTGTCGTCAGGGGCAATTCCCAAAAAGAAATAAAGTCCTTGAGTGCGTTCCAAAAAATATGCACAGTCGTCTGCGGCAAAAAGCGGCGTCCATTGTTGAACGAAATCCTTTCCGAGTCGTTGCGTTAAACTTTGACGAGCAAAATCGGTAATTTCGGGATGATTATAAACGGCGGGCGTTAAATGTTCAATTTTTACTTCAGATTTTACTCCGTTCATTTCAGATATTGACTGCACTTTCTTTTTAAAAGATTCGTAAATAAGATTTCGATTTTCCTTGTCAAAACAGCGAATTGTTCCCTGCATTTCGAGGTCTTGCGGAATAATATTCGGGCGATTTCCTGCGTGAATCGAGCCAACCGTAATTACTGCACCGCCTTTTGTCAAATCTATCTCTCGACTAATAATTGTTTGAAAAGCGGCAATTATCTCGGAGGCGGTAACAATTGGGTCTTTGCCATTCCATGGCGCTGCACCGTGAGATTGCGTTCCTGTGAGTTTTATTGTAAAAAAATCGGCATTCGAGAAGACATAACCTTTTTCGAGACGAATTTGTCCTTTTTGCGAATGCCAAACGTGAAGCCCAAAAACTACGTCAGGCTTTGGAATTGCGTTGTATAAACCATCTTTTATCATTTGAGCGGCACCGCTTCCGAGTAAAGTTTCGTGAATTGTTCCCTCCTCGTTGGGTTGAAACACAAAAACGACCGTTCCTTTTAACAAATTTTTATTCTCAGCAAGCACTTTTGCCGTTGTCAAAGCGATGGAAGTGTGTGCGTCATGTCCGCAGGCGTGAGAAACATCAACTTCTTTGCCGTTTAACATTGCTTTTTTCGTTGATTTATATTCCCACTCAATCATTTCTTTGATGGGCAACGCATCCATATCTGCGCGAATCATTACAACGGGACCTTCGCCGTTTTTCAAAATTCCGACTAATCCTGTAATTGCAAAACCTGTTTTAACTTCGTAGCCCCAAGATTTCAAAAAATTTGCGACTAACTTACTCGTTTCAAATTCTTGATACGAAAGTTCAGGATTTTGATGCAATTTTCTTCGAGTTTCTATCAAAAATTTCTCAGGATTTTGAATAGATTGCTCAATAATATTCCAATTTTTAAATTCTTGCGACATAATTGTCTGAAATAAAAGGAATAAAAATAAAAAACATAAAAATTTTCTCATTTTGAAAATGTTTTAATGTGAAAATAAGAAAAATATTAAGTATGTAAACAAAATTAATTTATATTAAATTTTGAAAAATGATCAAGTCGTTCGCGAAATAATTTGGAGGTATGTATGCTGGCATTATCTAAAACAATAAATAGACATCTTTCCAAATTATTTTCAACAGAAAAACGTGAACAATTTTTTGAGAAAAATTGCATTTTAGAATAACGAAAAATAGTCGAATTTGATTAAAAAATAGAGAAATGGTCGAAAAAAATTAATTATTCAGTAATTAAAAAACCTGTCAGATGCTTTCACATTCTGACAAGTTGAAAAAAAATTTATCGCAAAATAACCATTGTTGCTCCGTAGCCGTATTCTTTGAACGAAGCATCTTGGAAAATATATTGTCTATAATTTCTTTCGAGTTCTCTACGCAATTCGAGACGCAAGGTGCCATTTCCGACTCCGTGAATAAAAACTATTCGCTTCAATTTCTTCTCTTCAATGGCTTTCTCAAGAGAATCTTTAAAAGATTTCATTTGATATTGTAATTTATCGAGGTCAGACAATCCTGATTCGTTATCCAAGAGTGCAGTGATGTGCAAATCAATAACTTCCTCTTCAATGTTCACAGGTTTTTTGTATTGCTTGGGTTTATTGATGCTCGCATTTTTAACTTCTTTTTCGTGAATAATGTTAAAACTGTCGTTCTCGGAGAGTCGTTTTATTGCCTCTACCATTGCATTTTCCTCTAAAACAGGAATAATGACGGCTTTTGCATCGAAAAAATCGTTTTCCACAAAACGTTTCTCAATATAAAACCGCGAAGAATTAATTTTTAATTCTCGCTCAACAGGCATCTTGACATTTTGCGGATAAAGAATACTATTGTAAAAAATCAACTGAAACATCACTGATTTTAATTCTGAAAGCGTCTCGCGGCGAAAGGTTTCTAACAAAATTTTCGTATTGGGTTCAATAATCCCTGTGCTGCAACTAAAATATTTTCCAAACGAAACACCGTAGAGATATGACAAATCATAATTGCTGTCGTTGATGAGATATGCCTCTAAATCGCATTCGGTCAAATAATTCACATCGCGAGGTAAAAACGCATAATAAACATTTATCTCGTCAGTGTTTTTGCGAAAATTCTCCTCCTTCTCTTCTTCTTGAATTTCAACAACTTGCGGCTTCTGAACCAACGGAGGTTGAACAATTATCTCTTTCTTGGGCGGAACTTTCACCTCTGGAACTTTATTTTCAGAAACTTTGCTTTCAGGAAAATAAGAATTGCGAGAAAAATCAGAAACAATATTTTTCTCTTCCAATTTGATTAACGAATCGACAGAAACAGGAATTTCGAAATCATATTCGTTCAATACGACCACCGTTTGGGCATTTATGACTTTTGTTACCACGCCGCCGCCGATGTCGTCTAAGAATCTCACCTTGTCGCCTACATTAAATTTCATAAGATTTTATTTTTTAGAAAAAATGTATTAATTTTGTGATAAAATTTTTTATATGAACTTCTTGAATTTCAATGAAATACCGATTCTTACGTATCATCTACCTGAAGAAAAAATCGCTCGTTTCCCTACGGAAAACCGAGATTTTTCGAAGTTGCTAATTTACGAAAAAAACACCATTCGCAGCACTCTTTTTCGAGAAATATCGCATTTTATCGAAAAAAATTCGTTATTAATTTTCAATAATACAAAAGTTTTTCCTGCAAGATTAATTTTCGAAAAAAATACGGGTGCAAAGATAGAAATTTTTTTGTTAAAACCATTTATTCCTGCCGTTTATGAGGAAAGTTTTCGAAGTAAAAATTTTTGCACATGGGAATGTCTCATTGGGAATGCGAAACGATGGCAAAATCAAACGTTAACGAAAATTTTTGACGACAACATTTTAACCATTGAAAAATTAAACGCAGAAAATCCTGCTCTAATTCGGTTTCAATGGAATAATTCGCAAATTTCCTTCTCAGAAATTATTGAGAAATGTGGAAAAACACCTTTGCCGCCATATTTGAAACGCGAAGCATTGACGCAAGACAAAGAAAATTATCAAACTATTTACGCAAAAATTGACGGCTCAGTTGCGGCACCAACAGCGGGGTTACATTTCACCGAAACGATTTTCGAAAATTTGAAAAATAAAAATATTCAGCGTTGCGAATTGACCTTGCACGTCGGAGCAGGAACTTTTAAACCAATTTCAACGACAGATATTTCAAAACACGAGATGCACACCGAACATTTCTCTATTTCGAAGGAAAATTTGCAAAAATTTTTACAATTTTTCCCAAAAATTATCTCTGTTGGAACAACTTCGTTGCGAACATTGGAAAGTATTTATTGGTTGGGTGTGAAATTGTTGCTAAATTCCTTTTCTTTGTCGAAAAATTTTCTCTCGCAATGGGAAATTTACTCTTTGCCGCAAAATATTGAGACAAAAACTGCTTTCGAAGCGATTTTAACGTATCTTGAAAATGAAAAAATTGAAAATTTTGAAGGTGAAACGCAATTAATCATTGTGCCATCGTATCAATTTCGCACTGTCAAGGGTTTAATTACAAATTTTCATCAGCCGCAAAGTACGCTTTTGCTATTGGTTGCTGCTTTCGTGGGTGAAAAATGGAAAGAAATTTACGATTTTGCACTCAATAATGATTTTCGATTCCTTAGTTATGGCGATTCCTCGTTGTTATTGAAGTAAAAAAAGCGATTCTATTTTTTTGAAAAGATAGAATCGCAAATTTTATTTTCCTACAAAAATAAACGGCGACCAAAAATATGGTGCAGCATAAATTT
>DYQK01000199.1 GCA_020719385.1 Rikenella microfusus
CAACAGCAAAGGGGTAATTCACATTCGCTGAAAAAGTAAAATAAAAAAATATTTTTTATCTTTGTGTTTTCTAAAATAAAATAAAATTATGGGGAAAAAAACTGATGAAAAAATTTTAGACGAGATTCGTCGTCGCGTTATTGAGTTAGACCAACAAAGAAAAGAACAAAAAAAACAAAATGATATTAAAACCACGAATGTCGAAGTACTTTCCGATATTACTTCGCTTTCGAAAACCGAGATTAACGAAATAGCAATTCAGGTTCAAGAAGAATTTGAAAAAAAGCAACATAAAAAACGCAAAATAATTATGTGGGGTTTGTTTATTTTTGCGATAATTTGTTTTGTCGTTCTTCTTCGTTGGTATTTTGCGAAAAATCGTTTTCATTTTGTCGAAACTTTTGAAAACAACAAAAATGGCTGGAGCATCGCACAAACTTTTGACACGCACCGATATTTCAAAGATGGAAAATATATTTTTGATAATAATGTTAGCAGTTGGTGTTATTGGGACAATGTTCTTGTAACTTTTCCTGCGAAATATTCCATCGAATTGACTTCCATTTGGCAAAGTGGCAAAAATTTTGATGACGAATATGGTTTTATACTTGTCAGCGGCGATAAAGATTATCAAAATTTTGTGCTTTGTGCCAACGGAGCAGTTACCGTCTCGCAGCACGTAGGCGAGGATTGGACGACAACATTAAATTGGAACGCCGACAAGGCACATAAAGGCGAAACAGAACGACCAAATATTCAGCGAGTTGATATTAATGGAAAAAATTATCAATATTTTGTGAATAATATTTTGGTTCGCGAAGGAACAATTGCTCCCATAGTGCCGACAAGTATTGCTCTTCGAGTTTGCGGAGTGCAGAAAGTTGCGTTCTCGCACTTAAAAATTGTTGACCTAACGCAAAAAGATAAAATTATTTTCGAAGAATCGTTTAATCCTCCTACGCAAAACTGGAATCCCAAAAAAGTTTTTGAGAGAAGTGCGGCTTTCGAAAATGGAAAATATGTTTTCGCTGCAAATAAAATAGGATATTGTCTATGGAACGACATTCCTCTCGAAAATTTAGAATCAATGGACTTCGACATAACATTGACATCGCAATGGATTGAGGGAAACAAAGAAAATAATTACGGCATTTCGTTTCTCGAAGACGACAACAATTATATTTCTTTCGAGTTTCAAGCAAACGGCAAAGCAAGATACATCATCTCGCACAGCGGAAGTTACTCCGACACAGGAACAGACATCAACACCAACATTTTTTCCACAGGAAAAGAAAAACACAAACAAATTATAAAAATACGCGGTAAAAAATTTGAGTATTACGTCAATGATGTTTTTGTTTCAAAAGGAAAATTTAAAAACATCGATATTCGAAAAATCGGAGTAAGAGTCTGCGGAAAACAAACCGTTGCTTTCGACGAATTGATTATTGATGAAAAGTAAAAAAATTCACCAATAAAATATTAATTTTTCAAAATATTAACCGTTACGTAAGACGGTGAATTTTTCGAAAAATACACGCGATGCGTTGCTTTTGTAAAATCTTTGTCCCTTGCGAGATAAATATTTTCAATATATTTCTGCGGATTTCTGTCAACAAGCGGAAACCAAGTGCTTTGAATTTGCACCGAAATTTTATGTCCCCTCGAAAAAGTATGCAAAACATCTTGCAAATTAAACTTAATTTCAGTTGTTTGATTTGGAATCAACGGTTCAGGTTTCTCAAGAGAATTGCGAAATCGACTGCGAAAAACCTCGCTGCGAACCAACATTTTATAATTTCGAAGTTCCGAATCCGAAACCGTATCGGGAAAAACATCAATAATTTTTACCACCCAATCTGCATCGCTTTGCGAGGTAGAAATAAACAAATCTACGTTAATTTTTCCTGCAAAAGTTAAATCTTCCTGCAAAATTTCAGTTTCATAAGTTAAAACATCTTTTCTTTGCGAGACAAAATCTTGATTCTCCGCCATATATTCTCGCGAAATGTGAATATTTTTATATTCTGTGTACGGAACGGGATTGTTTGGGTCGCTAATAAACTCATCAAATTGCCCAACATTCTTTATTGAGTCGAAATTTAACGAATGATTTTTGCCCAAAAACAATTTTTTCTGAGAAATATTTTTAGGAATCCACGAATCAAAATATCGCCATTGATTTTTTCCTGTTTCGAAAAGCAAAATTTCAGGCACAGAAGCAAAATTTAACGGTTTATCTTTGAGAAAATGATTTAAAAACGGCGTTTCAACTTCTTTTAAATAAAAAATCGAAGTAGATTCCTTCCCAAATTTCATTTTTCCCAAACTCAAACCATCACTTCTATAAAATCCACCGTGAAACCAAGGACCAATAACTAAAATATTCGTAATATTCGGGTTATTTTTTTCTATTGCCTCGTAAACATTTGTCGGTGAATACAAATTTTCTGCATCGAAAAAACCGCCAACGGTCATAACTGCGGCTTTTATTGATTTCAAATTCGGAATTAAACTTCGATTTTTCCAAAAATCATCATAATTTGGGTGATTCGTTATATCTTTCCAAAATGCAATTTTATTTTTGTAAAATTTCTTGTCAACATTCGACAACGCACCTACTTCGTTGAGAAAAAATTCGTAAGGTTTATCTTCAGGAATCTCAAACAGCGGAGCAACCCAATTTTTTGTTAAACCTTCCCGTTTTTGCCCCATATATTGATGAAAATCAAGAAAATGACAGAGAAAAAACGCTCCATTATGATGAAAATCCTCGAAAAACCAATCTGACACAGGACATTGCGGCACAATAACCTTCAACGCAAGATGCCCGTCAATAGCCGCCATCAGTGCGTAAAAACCCGCATAAGAATTTCCATACATTCCAACTTTCCCATTATTATTTTTAACATTTTTTAACAACCACTCAATAGTGTCGTAAGCATCGGTGCTTTCATCAATCTGCACATCTGACGGACTATTTTTTTTCAAAGGACGAACATCAACAAACTCGCCTTCGGACATAAATCTTCCGCGAACATCTTGAAAAACAAAAATATATTTCTCGTGAAGCAAATACGGATTTGAACCCAACATCAACGGAAATTGATTTTTACCATACGGAAAAATACCATACGGAGTGCGTTTAAACAAAATGGGAAACGTTTTTGATGTATCTTTTGGAAAATAAATTTGTGTAAACAATTTTATTCCATCTCGCATTGGAACGTAACTTTCAATTTTTTCATAATTTTGAACGATATATAAAGAATCGTTCATTGGAAAAGTAATACGAATTTGCTCTTGTTTGATAGGTTTTGAGTCACAAAACACAAGAAAAATACTCAAAAACAAAAAAAGAAAATAAATTTTCATATTTTTTCGTAAAATTTTTTACAAAATTAAAAAATATTTTTGAGAAATAAAAATTTCCCCCAATTTTAATCGGGGGAAATAATTGAGAGATTAAACAAAATTTTTACTT
>DYQK01000082.1 GCA_020719385.1 Rikenella microfusus
AATGGATTCTTTCGGAATACAAAGAGAAAAACATTTCTGACGAAACATTGTCCGAGCAATTTGACAATTACAAATTTTCAGATTTTAAGGAGAAAGTTATTGATTTATTGCGAAAAATCTGCACCATTTCAGTAAAAACGATGGAAATTTTAGAGGAAATGGGAAATGAAAAATATTGATTATCAATATATTACAGATAATTTGGGGAATAAAATTTCTGTGATAGTTCCATTTACGGAATGGAAAGATTTTCTTTGTCGTCATCGGAAATTACGCAAAAGATTAAAAATTTTGCGTGGTATTCGAAATGGTTTTAGTGAAGTGAAAAAAAGTCGAGCAAATAAAATTCCTTTGCGAGGTTTAAAAGATTTTTTGAATGAAAATAAACGTTAGAATCACAGAGAATTTCGAAAAAAGTGCAAAGAAATTGTTAAAAAAATATGCGTCTTTGCATTCTGAATTATCTGAATTGCTAGCATTACTCGAAACGAATCCGTATTTTGGTATAAAAATTACTGAAAAAGTTTACAAAATTCGGCTTTCTGTGAAAAGTAAAGGCAAAGGGAAAAGCGGCGGTCTACGTGTAATAACGTATGTTGAAACAGAAGTTGTTGAAAATGAAGCAGATAACTCAATCATTGTAAACTTGATTTCGATTTATGACAAATCTGAAACAGAAAATATTTCGAACAAAGAAATAAAAAACTTAATAGAAAATATGAAATTTTCTACTTAATTTCGTTATTTTCCGCAATAAATTGCAGGATTAAATTCGGATTTCATCTAATGATAATTTTCGATTTTTTACGACATTTGTTATGTCAAAAATATTGGGTTTTGCTGTAGCCCAACGAATCGGCAACGTTTTATAACGTTGCTGTAAGGTTTTAACTTCTTTTCTTCCTGTTTTTTTCGAGATAAAAAATAAAAATTTACAAAAAAAATTCACTTTCGTTTGTTTATTTCGAAAATAAATTTACTTTTGCGAAAAAAACACAAAAATGAACATTTGTAGTAAATGTATAATTAACGAAAATTACCCGAAAATAATTTTCGATGAGCGTTCAGTTTGTTCGATTTGTAATGACCACCAAACACATAAACCTTTTGGTGAGGAAAAATTGCTTGCAATATTTCAAAATGCCAAAAATAAAAATTCAAAATATGATGCTTTAGTTCCTTTAAGCGGTGGAAAAGACAGCACCTACATTTTGCATTTAGCGGTGAATGTCTACAAATTGAAAGTTTTAACAATGACTTATGACAATGGTTTTTTAAGTCAAATTGCGTTGGCAAACATAAAAAAATCTGTTGAGTTAACGAAAGTTGAACATGTTTTCTGCCATTCCGATTCCGAAACACAGCGAAAAATATATAAAACAATGCTTCTAAATTCGGGTGATTTTTGCGGTGCTTGTGATATTGCAACGAAAGCAAATATTTTAAAAGTGGCTGCTGAATATTCCGTTCCCATCATTTTATATGGCTCTTCGCCGTTGGAAAATGATTCTTTTGTCCCTGATTCAATTCAAGATATTGCAAGATTTAAGTATATTTTGCGAAATTCTAAAGAATTTTCCGAAAGAGATATAAATAATTTTTTGATTTATCCGAATCTCAATCTTTTTTATTTGTCTTTATATAAAAAAATCGGGAAAATTTCGCAAGAAGTAAGACCGTTATTTTACATTTCGAATCCTTCCGATAAAGAAATGGGCAACATTATCACCGACAAATTGGGATGGCAAAACGACAACAGCCGCGAATATTCCAAACATTTCGACTGCATTGCCGAGCCATTGACAAATTATATACGCCAAAAAATATACAGCTACGAACGCCGAATCTGCCAATATAGCAATATGATTCGACGCAACGAAATCTCAAGAGACAAAGCATTACAACTTTATGCAGCCGACCAAATCAACGAAAAACCTGCTAATTACAAAGACATTCTTGATATTTTACAAATTTCAGAAAATGACTTTGCGAACATCGAAAACATTTCGCCGTTGAAATATGAAACCAAAACTTCCAAAATCAACAGAATATTCGCACAATTAATTAAAATTAAACAGACGTTTAAAAAATTGTAAAATATTTTTATTCGTCTTTTTTCTGCGGCTGAATGCTGTCGAAAATGGCTTGCAAAATTTCGGTTTCAGAAATTAATTTGTTAAAATATTCGTAACGGTTGCCAATTAATAAAAGCGTTTCTTTTTTTGCCACCATAATATCGGCTTTGGCACTTACGTTTAAGCCTCTGATAATAATGTCTTTAGTGAAAAAATATGCTTCGTCAAGTTCACTTTTGTGAAAAACTAATGCTCCTTTATGAACAATAAAAATGTCGTTGTGTCGTTCTTTGTAGACGAAATGCATGGTTTCGTTTTTCGAAACATTTTTCACCACAAACAATTCTGCCAATTTTACCAACAAATTTTCTGATTTTAAGGGAAAAGTTATTGATTTATTGCGAAAAATCTGCACCGTTTCAATAAAAACGATGGAAATTTTGGAGGAAATGGGAAAAATTTAAAAGAATTTTTTATCTTTGTAAAAATTTTTTCTATGGAATCAATGATTTTAGTTACAGGCGGAACGGGTTATATTGGTTCGCACACGGTGGTGGAATTGTTGCAAAAAAATTATAACGTTGTAATTGTTGATAATTTGTCCAATTCCGAGATTTCTGTTTTAGAAAATATCGAAAAAATTACGGGGAAACGTCCAATTTTCGAGTGTTTCGATTTGTGCGAAAGAGAAAAAGTTGATTCTTTTTTTCAAAAATATCGAAATATTGAGGCAATTATTCATTTTGCGGCTTACAAAGCAGTTGGCGAATCGACAGAGTTGCCGTTAAAATATTATCAGAATAATTTGCTTTCGTTGATAAATTTGTTAAATGCAATGTTAGCAAATCAAATTTTTCAGTTGGTTTTTTCGTCATCTTGTACGGTTTATGGTCAGCCTGAAATGTTACCTGTTACCGAGAATGCCCCGATTCAACGGGCAAGTTCGCCTTACGGCAATACGAAACAAATTTGCGAGGAAATCATTCAAGACGCAATAAACGCAAATTCGATGTTAAAATGTATTTCTTTGCGATATTTTAACCCAATTGGGGCTCATTTTTCTGCAAAAATTGGAGAATTACCTCGCGGTGTTCCGAATAATTTAATTCCATTTATCACGCAAACTTCGCTTGGAGTAAGAGAGTCGTTAAAAGTTTTTGGAGATGATTATCAAACTCCCGATGGTTCTTGCATTCGCGATTATATTCACGTTGTCGATTTGGCAAAAGCACATATTATTGCGTTGGAACGAATGAAAAATGCGAGAAATAAGAATTCCTATGAATATTTTAACGTTGGAACGGGAAAAGGTACTTCAGTTTTCGAAATTATTGAGACTTTTGAGAAAGTAACAAAACAGACGTTAAATTATAAGGTTGTTGGTCGTCGGGCGGGCGATATTGAGAAGATTTGGGCAGATACGTCTTTTGCGAATCAAGAATTAGGGTGGAAAACAGAACTTTCACTCGAAGAAGCATTGTTGTCTGCGTGGAATTGGGAAAAATTTTATCGCAAACTTTAAACAAAAAAAAAACTTTTCTTTTTATGAAAAAAACTCTCTTTTTTATCGCAGCGATGTTTTTGTTTTCTTTTGGTTTTTGTCAACCAAAAATTTCTGTTCAAAGTAAAAAATTGACACAAATTCTCGCAAACACAAAAGATACTCTCAAATTGTTTAAAGAATATGTTGAGAAAATCAAAAATGGCAATTCTATCAAAACCGAATCGGAGATAAAAGAAATTTTTGCCCTTCGCGATTCGTTGAAAAAGCGTTTAGTGCCGCCGCTGAGTCGTTTTTATGACCCTTCCTCGCCTTCGTGCTGCGATAGTGTTGTTGTTCAAGAGTTAAAATCGCTTGGTTTTCAAGAAATTACCGTTGAAGGAATGTTCATGGCGTTGGGACAATTGCCCGTTTTGCAAGACAAAATTAACGAAGTTGCGTCTGAACCATATTATCTGTATCTCAATTTTATGAACGCAAAAGACGATGCAGACGGTTCGGAATATACTTTTATGGACTTAATTCCTGAAATGGAAATGTTGCGTATCGGTGAAACGCTGCAAACAAAATTCCCAAATTCCGAATACTCGCAGAAAATCAAGGAATTATTTTATGCTGCGTTGTATCCGATGGTCGATTTTCACAAAGTTGTCTCAAAAGACATGTCGCAATTTATTGTTGGCTCGACTCTCACGGATGTTTTTCCGACAGGAACGGAGGTTTCAAATTACGAAAATTTTGTGAAAAATTATTCTAAAACGAGATACGCAAAAATTGTTGCGAAAATTCTTGCCAACACTTCAGAAATTCGTTTTGAAAATGAAAAAGTCGGCGATATTTATTTGGTTTCTGTGAAAGTTTTGACAGGAACTTTCGATGACGCTTGGAAAATTTGTTGCTCCGAATATTTGGACAAAGGAATTGATATTCCGCATCTAATTTCTGTTTCTGAAACTGAAATTGCAATTTGTTATCGCTTTTTTTCAGATAAAACAAAAGCAGAAAAAGCAAAAACTGATTTGAAAAAAAATTACAATATTGACGCAAAAACGTTGATTCTCAATTATGAAACGGGAAAAGTTAGGTAAAAAATGAAAAATAAAGCCATTTTTTTCGACAGAGACGGTGTCATCAACAATGATTCGGGACATTATTATATTTTTCGCAAAGAAGATTTTGTGTTTAACGAGGGAATTTTTGAGTCAATGAAGTTTTTTTTGGAGAAAAATTATCTTTTATTTATTATTTCGAATCAAAGTGGAATAGCAAAACAGAAATATTCCGTTGCAGATGTCGAAAATTTACATTTTTTCGTAAAAAAATCTCTCGCAGAACAAGGAATTTCAATAACAGAGATATATTTTTGCCCTCATCATCCCGATATTTCTCGATGTCTATGTCGCAAACCTGAAAGTTTGTGGTTAGAAAAAGCAGCGGCGCGGTTTAATATTGATTTAGAAAAATCTTTTCTCATCGGCGACAGCCAACGAGACATTGAAGCCGCACAAAAAGTGTCTGTGTGCGGCATTTTAATCGAAAAAAATACAAATTTATGGGATTTTTTACAAAATTCTAATTTTCTTCAGGCGTTTTGATGCACCCCATAAATAAAATTGCCTGCGTTGCGTTGTCTTTGATGACAAATAAAAACGGTCTATTCGCATTAAAAGTGAAATAATCGGAATTTTCATTTTTCAAATCAACGGAAACGGTCAACGCAGGTTTAAAACCTGCTTCTTTCACTTCCACGTAAGCACCGTGCATCATATCCGAGAGATGAACTTTGTACGAATCGGAGAGCGGTTTAAAATCGGCATTATTCTCGAAAGGTGCGTTTAATCCGCAAGACTGCAGCGTTTTTAACATACTAAACGTCGAGGTAATCATAAATTTCGGAATCGAAATCTCAACTAATTGTGAGTAAAGCGAGATATTCCAAAAATCATAATTTTCCATCGAAAAATCTTTCTCGATTTTGCTTAGTCCGTCTGCGGTTTTGGGCAAAATAATCAACATCGAAATGCTGTCGCCTTGAAAAGGAATCTCAATAAATTTTTCAGTGTTATTTTCGTTATATTTGTAATAACCTGTTTGAGAAATATATTCTGACACAGTTTTTTTCCCGTCAGACAAATAAAACGGTGCTTCTTTTGTGCGAGATTCGTTGAACGAGATAGACCATTTCGAGTGAAAATAAATTGCGTTTGTCAAAACAAGTTGAGTGTAATCGGTCAAATATTTCGGCGGCAATAACTCAAAAATTTTCCCAAAAGACGATTCTTCTATCCACGAATTAATTGTTTTTCGGCTATTTTCGGGACTTTGTTTGAAATCTATGGGACGAATTTCTGTGTTGTGAAAATTTTTCAACATCATTCTGTACGAATTATTGAAGCGAATGCTGTCCTGAGCCCAAAAAGCGTTTGAGAGAATAATTTGTGCCGTATCAAAACATCTGCGGCGAAATTCGCTATTGAGTCGTTGAAAAATGCGATTCATCGTGTCGGCGTTGTAACGGTAATGCAACACTTTCTGAAATTGCTGCTTTGTTTTTCCCTCAGCACCTGCGTACAACATTGCGAGAGCAGACGAAAGACTGTAAGGCGAAAAAAACAAGTTATGCCGCTGTGCCGAGAGTTTAAAAAACATCTCAAAAGCAAAGAGATTGTTATCCCGAATCACTGCATTATCCATAGATTTTGAACTTTTTTGTGCAAAAATTGAGATAGAATAGAAAAAAAACATCGCTAAAAATATTTTTCTCATAAAATTTTCATTTTAAAAATATTGAGTGAGTGCAATTTTACAAAAATTTTCTCAATAAACTAAATTTTTTGATACTTTTTTTTCAAAATTAAGAAAAATCTTAGAAAAATAAAAAAACCTGTCAATTTTAATAGACAGGTTCGATTATTTTTTAACTTTGAAAACAGCAAAAACAAGTTTTTTTCGAAAAAAAAGTTAAAAATTAAAAACTATTGACGAAATAAATGCTTGGTCTTCTTTTTTGAGAGTTATCAAAGGCGGTTTATTGACGTAATCGTACTCGTAAGAAATTTTTAAATCCAACATTTTCGAAATTTTCACCGTTATTGAAGTGTTCGATTCTATTCCGTAATTTTTTTCATCGCTGATGTCGAAACGAAAAAACGTAAAATGTTCGAGAAAAGTATTGGGAAAAATCTTTTGTCGAATTTTGGGACGAAAAGAAACCCGATATTTCTGCGTAGAAGAGTCAACACCTGTATATTTCTCGTAGTCGTGCTGAAACGCAACGCTCACCGAATAAACGCCTTTCAGCTCTTTCACACTTTTTGCGTCAGAGGGATATTTAAAAAACACATATTTCATCCCCAACAACTCGGTAGTTCGCAAATCGAAACCCTTTTTTGTGTTGCTAAAAGCAGACAAAACCGCAAACGGCGAAAACTTCGCTGTCGGATAAATATCCACTTTTATCGAACCAAGCATTTCTTGGTTATTTTGTTTATTCTCGCTCTCGCTATACACTTCTTTAAATTCCATTGCGTACTCGAAAATCGAATCTACGTGTTTAACTTTTCCCTCGCCCAACAAATCTGAACGATTCACATTGCCTTTGTAATAACTTGCCCCAAAACGCAAAGACGATTCCCAATTTGTTTTTTGAGCAAAAACGGCAAAAAAATACGCAACACTCAAGAAAGTTAAAAATATTTTTTTCATTTTTTCAAATTTTAAAAAGTTAAAAACTAAAAATTATTGAAGTGATAAAAGCATGGTCTTCTTTCTTGACCGTTGACAACGGCGGAATATTGACATAATCGTACTCGTGAGAAACCTTTAAATTCAAGTACTTTATTAACTGCACCGTGATACTTGTGCTTGTTTCGATGCTGTAATCATCGGTTTTCTCAACATTTAACTTCACAAAAGTTATGTGTTCGAAATACGCATATTGACCGATTCGTTGTTTAAATTTGGGTCGAATCGAAACGCGAACTTTTTGCTTCGTAGAATCTTTTCCTGCATACTTTTCATAGTCATATTGCCCCGCAGCACTGATGGAAAAATCACTTGACAACATTTTTTTCCCATCAAAAGTTGCTGAATCTCGAAAAAAAACCCATTTTGCACCCAAAAGTCCGCTAACTTGATATTCGTAACCCTTGAATTTGTTTTCAAAATAACTTCCAGCAAGAAACGGTGACAAACGGCTTTGCGGAAATAAATCGAATTTCAAACCGCCTAAATATTCCTCGTTGTTTTTCACTTTTTCTGCCTTGCCGTAAATTGCTTTTCCAAAAAGACTTGTTTCGAGCATTTTGTCTTTGCGGGTAACGTTAAACTCGCCGCGAAGGTCAAGATTATTGACATTTCCTTTGTAATAACTCGAACCAATGGTTACCGCCGATTTCCATTTGTCTTGCGAGAAAGATACAAATGAAACGAAAAAAACTGCACAAAAAATTAATAAATGTTTCATAAAAAATTAATTTTTACGTTTTTAAAAGTAAATTTATCTTTGCAAAAATAAAATATTTTTTTGAATTTTCAAATTTTTTGCGAGAAAAAAGTGTCATTATGAGAAATTTCATAACGACACAAAAAAATCTTACAAACTTTTCTCAAATCTTAGAAAGGTAAGTGAGCGATGTCTTCCATATCCTCAATATTAGTCGGAACGGTTCCGTTGTCTTTTTCTGTGGTTTGTTGCGAGTTTGGTGTGGCATCTTTATCGCGTGGACCGAGCATAATCATATTTGTTCCGACAATTTCGGTGATTAAACGACGGTTGCCATTTTTGTCATCCCAAGAACGAGTGCGAATCTTTCCCTCGATATACAAAGGTTTTCCTTTTTTGACGTGTTTTTCGGCAATTTCTGCCAAATCTTTCCACAGAACGATATTATGCCATTCGGTAATGGTTATTCGTTCACCATTTTTATTTCTATGAGTCTCGCTTGTGGCGAGCGGAAATGTTGTAACAGCAACGCCATTTTCGAGATAATGCGTCTCGGGATCTTTGCCCACATTTCCAATTAAAGTAACGCGATTTACTCCAAACATAATCTGTCGTATTTTAGTTTAACATTCAATTTATTACTTGTAAATTCGGAGAATAAAATTTTTGAAATTTATATAAAATTCTTGAAAATATTTACAATTTTTTGTTATTTTTTCGATATTTAACGTTTCAAATAATTGGGGGCAATCACTTTCGCGATATTTCGATTTTTGCATTAAAAATTCTTTGGGCTGAACAACCAACATTGGATTTCCTGAAAATTCTATATTGATTTCATAAAATTTGTTAAAATTTTCAACATCTGACAAAATTAATGCTTCGATTTCGTAAATATTTAACAAAAAAATTGCTTTTTCATCAACAACACTTTTTGATTCAGTAAAATATTCTTTTCGCTTTTCCAACGCAATATAATCTTTTTCCAATGCGTCTAAATCTCGAATAAATACGACAAAATGGGGTTTTTTATTTTCAAATTCTTTGCGAAGACGATGTTTATTTTTTTGACAATCTAAATTTGCTCCGCGAACATTTTCGATTAACGTAACAAATTCGCAATTTGTAAATTTTTGTTTTAACAAATTTGCAATAGCCTTTGTGTCATTCGGTGCTTCACCGACTAAACCAATTTTTAACATATTTTAACAATTTTAATCTCGTGGTTCTAAATCAGAATGTTTCCAATAATCGCTTAATTCTAAACCTTGCATATAATTTGCCGCATTCTTTTTCTCTTTTGCTGTTAAATGACGAAGTTGCGTTTTTTTCTTTTCGTCATAATAACAAATAATAATTCGGTCTAACTCGTCAGCATCAATGAAATCCAAAACATCTGGCGAATGCGTAGAAATAATAATTTGTTTATTTCTCGATTCTTCTTTTAAAAAAGTCATTAAATCAAAAAGTTGATGCGGATGAATTCCCAATTCAGGCTCTTCAACAAGAATAATTTCTTTAGAATTTTCAAAACTTATAACCGTTTCTGAAATTATATACAAAAGTCGTTTTGTACCATCGGAGAGATAATCAAATGGAATCCACATATCATTGACAAAATATTCCACCACAACATTTTGCACAGCAAAATTATTTACTTCTTTGTCAATTTTGTAAACATTAATAGTTTCATTTACTCGAATGTCTTTTATTGGAGTAAATTGTGCCAATGTTTTTTGCAGTAGTTCTCTTATTTTTTCGTTTAACAAATCAAAAAGTCTCGATTTTATAGATTTTAAACTTCGCAATTTTGAAGAAAAATTAAATTGGATAAACAATTTATAAACAAATACACAAAAAGTTTCTCCTAAATAATTAATTTCTGTTTCTAATTTTCCATTTTTATAAGAAAAATCAACAGGCTTCTCGAAAAAACTTAATTGTCCATAAGGAATTCCGTGTTTCACAAATTTATAAGACATATCTTTCACAACAGAATCGATGGATTTGGATTTTGTTTCTAATTTCTCGCTATTTTTTAAAATTTCTATATAATAACGTTCATTTTTTCTAAAAGGGAATTTCGATTTTATTAAAATTTTTTGTTGTGTTATCTCAACTATATCTTTTTTATTCTTAAAAATTACTTTCGAAAGAGAATTTGGTATAATTCCATCTTTATTATTTAAAGAATTATATAAAAAATTCATAAAATTTGTTTTGCCGCTGCCATTTTTCCCAATAATAATATTGAGTCCATCTCGAAAATCAATGTCGCAACTCGAAATAGATTTATAATTTTCCAAATGTACATTTTTAACGTACCATTTTTCGTTTTTTGTACTCATAAAAAGAGATTTTTTAGTTTTGTGAATAAAACTTTTGAAAAATTTTGCCAATTTCTATATAATTTTCTGTTGCAATTTTAAAATTTCCCTGTGAAATATACTTTTCCAATTGATTACATTTATTTTTTTCGTAATTTGCGATATGTTTTTGTAAAATTTCGATGGAATTTTCACATTTTTGCTGTTTAAAAATTGGTTTTTGAAAATGCGAAAGCAACCAATTCTCGAAACATGGTTCACAAATAATTATTTCGCCCTTAATTTCTTTTTTCAAATTTTCATTATTAAAATCTGCATCAGAATCGAAAATTACGACAAAATGCGAATAAATATCAACATTATTTTTGATAATTTTTTTTGCTTGTTGCAAAACGCCTCTTGCTCCGCCGCCTTGGCAGTTTATAACTTTGTATCCGCAACGAAATATTGCGTTCAGAGTGCGAATATAATTGGTTTCTGTGCAACCTTCAACAATAAAAAGCACCGACCAGTATAATTTATTTTTCTTTTGAACAACTTTTTTGCGTGTCATTTTTTATGGAAAACTTAAAATTTTTGTTGTTGCCCCGAATCTGCCTGCTCGATACAAACGCCCCAAATATTCGGTAGTTAAAATTTTCTTTTTAATATTTTTCGTTTTTTTTGCACAAATAATTTCGGTTTCACCATAAAAATTTTTTTCGACAAAATAAAGTTGTGTGGGAGATAAAAAATCCATACAATTTGAATTATGAAACGAAAAAATTAACTGCGAATTTTGAGAATTTTCATATTCTTTGCGAAACATTTCTATTAAATAACTTGCCAAATCTTGATGTAATTTTAATTCTAACTCATCAATAATCAACAAATTACCATTTTTTAAACTTTCGAAAATAAAATAAAAAATCTCAATAAATTGCAACGTACCTTCGCTTTCTTGCGAAAATGAAAAAACTGTTTTCTCTTCTTTTATCAAATGAATGAAAAAAATTTTTTGCGATTCTGTTGTAAAATCAACAATTCCTGTCTCAAGAAAATCGAACATTTTTAATAAACGATGTTTAAAAATCTCGTTTTGCAAAATTTTTGTAAAAAATTTCTCATCAAAAAAATGTCTTGAAAAAACAGAATTCACAGAAATATTTGCAAATTTTTTCGCAAATTCTTGCGTTTCGAATTGTGCAGCATACGAAATTATCGAAGCATTTTTTCGCAAATTCTCTGTCGGAATTTTTTTTATTTCTCTTCCAAAACTAATTTTATTTTCCTCGCGGTGATAAATTTTTTTCCACTTTTTATTTTCCAAAATTTCCAATTTTTCAGACAAAACTTTCTCTTTTGTCAAAGAAATTTCGTAAGAAAAATCAATTTCGTTTCTCGAAACAATTATATGAAATTTTGTTGGTTTATTTTGTTGCGAAATAAACGGAATAACAGGAATTTCTGCATTTTGCTGAATTTGAAAAAACGAATTCGCTGCAAAATTTAACACAAAATTAATTGCTTTCAAAATATTACTCTTGCCCGAAGCATTTGCTCCCGCAAAAGCAATAACGGGCTGTGCAGGAAACGGCGAATCGGCGGGCAAATTCAAATCCATTTCGATAATTACTTCGTCTTTTATCGACAAATAATTTTCTATGGCAAAATATTTTATCATAAATTTTGTGAAAATTTTTTGCAAAGATAAAAAATTCTTGATAAAAAAACTCAATTTTATTCTTTATCTCTCGATTTTCGCAGCATTTTTCGCAAATAAAACATCAAAAACGCCGCTAAACTAAAAATAAAAAACAGATAACTTTTGGAAATTCCCTGTGTGAAAGTTTGCGTAACGCCTGCCACAAAACAAGCGATAGACAAAATACTCCACACATATTCCATCGGCGAAGGTCTTGATTTCTCATTCATTTTTCACAGAATCTTTGGGTAAATCTTTAACATTGACAACTCCTGTTACATCGCGAAATTTGTAAATTGTAAAACTCGTATTTGACTCAAAACCGTTGCGTCCACGAATAATTGTCCCGTCTGATTTCGAAATTTCCACGTACTCTGAGGTATAAATTTTTTGACTCTTCTCATCGCCAAACAACAATTCGGTGCGAAGTGTATC
Organism: Rikenella microfusus; assembly: GCA_020719385.1. Taxonomy (GTDB): domain Bacteria; phylum Bacteroidota; class Bacteroidia; order Bacteroidales; family DYQK01; genus DYQK01. Next base: position 12,467 of record DYQK01000082.1, read on the forward strand.
TCCGTCTATGTTAGTGATAATCACTTTGTTACGTGCTTCCCACAACATTTTCTTCTGCCAATATTTCGTATAATTTGCCCGCAACGTTGAGGTAACTTTGCGATTTTCGTCAAACATAAAAATTGAGATTCCCTTCGGAAATTCTGTGTAAGGATCGTCAATCTCGGTAAATTGATTCACCAGCGGCGAGGTCAACGTTCCACGAATAATCCCCGCATTGCTGTAAGACGTTTCGATATTTTCTATAGAAATTGTCGGCAAATTATTTTTGCTAATAATTGTGTTTATTTTTTCAAATTTCTCATCGCAAGAAATCAGAAATATCGCAAATATCAACAGAAAAAAAAGTTTTTGTCGCATAAAATTTATCTAAAAATTAATTTAAAACTTTTACCTGTATTTTCTTTTTACAAACCAAATATCGTGCAACGTAATATTCAGCGTTGAAATGAAATAATTTTCCTTAATTAAACCGTTATTTGTCGTTCCTCTTTGCCCAATTTCAAAAGATAAGTTAAAAATTGTTAAAGAATTCTTCAACGGCAACCCAAAACCAAATGTTAAACCATACTGTTTTAACAAATTATCTCGCAATTCCAAATACGTATTTGTGTAATACGCACCAATTCTATATCGAATCGTTTTAAAATATTTCAAAGACGAAATATCTGGAATAAACTCGATGCCTGTTGAAAGAGTATGAGAATTCTTGAGATTTATTGAATTATCAAGCATCTTCGTTGACGACCAACTCTGCGTAGAATAATCAACGGAAAAAGTAAACTGATTTATTTTGTGAAATGTTAGTCCGACTCCAAAACTCGAAGGAAGTTCAAAATTCCCCTTTTCGGTTGTATCATTTCGCAACGTATCAGTAAACGAAACCGTGTTAAGATATTGATATTTAACGATATACGTAGTATTCATTGCGTTTAACTTCTTCCCATTGTCATAAGTTATTCCTGCGACAATTTCTTTTTCTTTGCCCAAAAGATGAGAATATTGCAGCCCAAAATCGAAATGAAAATCGTTATAAATATTTCGTTTTTCTGTACGAATAACGCAATAATCGTTTTTGTCCTGCATATTTGAAGTTATATTTTGGTCTGTTGACCCAAAAACGTAGCCGCCGTGAATTCCAAGCGAAAGACGTTTAAAAAACAGAAACGAAAATCCGAGATAAGCTTGATTTAACCCACCTTTTCCCGAATATTGATTAAAAAAATTCAGAGAATCGCCGTCAGCAACAATTAATTTTCGCGTATCAACCTGATAACCAACATTGCTGAACGGTGCCAAACCAAAACTTGCCGAAAGAAACGGTGTTACCGCAAAGCCTAAGGACAAATAATTGAAACGCGGGTTATATTGCGTAAAATTTTCTGTTTGCGTCTCAAGATTTAAACGTTGAACACTCGCCCCAATTTCCAACGTAAACATATTTAATGCCATTGCCCGATAAGACGCAGGATTAATGTTATTGAGATGATACGGATTTGCAAGAGCAATTCCTGCACCGCCGAGTGCTTGATTTTGCCCGAAACCTTTGCCCGAAATATCGCCGATTCCGTAGCGAGAATAAGGTGAAAGAGTTGAATTTTGAGCGAAAATTTGTACTGCCCAAAAAGTTAAAAAAGTCAAAAAACACAATTTTTTCATAAAAATTTTTCGTTTTGAAATTCTAAAATTCTGTTTAAACCAATTAAAGTTAAATAAGGTTCAATAATATTGGGAAAATCGATTTGGGGGGAGAAAAAATTTGCGTCTCCGCCTGTTAAAATAACTTTTAATTTGTTAAAATTTGTTAAAATTTGTTTTATTGTTCCTTCGATTTCGAAAATTATTCCGTTTTGCACGCCAAGAATAATTGCTTCTTTTGTCGTTTCACCGTAAAGTTTTTCCAAAGGTTCTTGCGAAATCAACGGAAGTTTCTGTGTAAAATAATTCAACGCTTTGAAACGAAGTTGTAAACCAAGAGAAATATTGCCGCCCAAAAATTCTGCTTTTTCATCAATAATATTAAAAGTTAACGCAGTTCCGAGACAAATAATTAAAATATTTCTCTTGGGAAAGAGAAAATTTGCCCCGACAGACGCAGCAATTCGGTCATAACCCAAAGAATCGGGCGTTTTATATAAATTTTTTATAGGCAGAGAAGTTTGCGAATTTAATTCGTAAACCGTTGAAAATACGGAAGTTATAATTTGCGTATCAAAATTTTTGGTAGAAGAGAAAATTACATTTTTTAATCCAGAAAATTGAGTTTTTATCTCAACAATTTTGTCTTTGTCTATATCATCAACTATTTGAAAATCAAGCAGTTGATATTTCGAAAAAATAGCAATTTTAGTAAACGAGTTTCCTATATCGACAATTAAATTCATTTCGCAAAAAAATTTTTGCAAAGATATAAATTTTTTTTGAAATTTTGAAAAAAGAAATTAAATTTTAGTTTTCTGTGATATTTTTTGCTAAAAAGCACGTGTTTTTACGCAATTTTTTGTTAATTTTTCTTAATTTTTTGTGTAAAAAGTTAATTTTTCTTAAATAATTTTGCAAAAAGAAATTTACATTTTACTTTTGCCTCGTTTTGAAAATCATTTTTCTAAAAATTAAAAATCTCATTTCTATGAACAAATTGTTCAATTTTAATTCTCTCTCTCTCTCTCTCGTCACTTCGTATGTAAGAGAGCTGCGAGGTATTTGCTCGTTTTATTGTTTTCAGCGTTTAGTTTCTCAAAAATCAACGCAAGTGAATTTATTGTTGCTTTGTTAAAAATAAACATTGACAATAATTTTGATTCTAAGTACATACTTGATTACTTGGAACAATTTCACATAAAATATCCTACCCACACACCAGAAGAAGACGATCATTTTGTAGATAATTTACCTGTCGAAGGAATGCATCTTTCCGCAGATACAAATAAACTTTTGTACGTTCGTTCTCGTTATATTGACAACATAATTGGTGCAATGTGCGAGTTTGATGTTCACACAACACAAGTGACTACGCTCTTAGATTCCTCGTATCATATCAGTCATGCGAGATATTTTCGAGACGACAACCACATCATTTATTATTCCTACGGCAAACCTTATGGA
>DYQK01000083.1 GCA_020719385.1 Rikenella microfusus
CAAGATGGAAATTTCACTGCCATTTGTAATGTCATTGTTACCTCGACACTTGTGAATGTTACGAATGTTACGTTAAATCCGACTTCGTTAAATTTGAGTATCGGTGAAAATGCAACATTAGTCGCAACCGTTTTGCCCGATTCTGCGACAAATAAAACCGTTTCTTGGTCTTCTGCCAATGAATCTGTTGCTATTGTTTCGACAAAAGGAATTGTTACCGCAATAGGCACAGGAAATACAACAATTACCGTTACAACGCAAGACGGAAATTTCACCGCAAACGCCAATGTAACTGTTACCGCAAATGTTTATTCCGTTTTCATCCATTTGACAAATACAACAGGCGAATATTTAGTAGGAGCAAGTATCACATTAAATGGTGTTACAAAACTTACAAATCAAAGTGGAAGTGCAACTTTCGAAAACTTGTCTGCAGGAAATTACTCTTATTCTATTTCGAAAGACGGTTATATTTCGAAAAATGAATCGATTCAGGTTATTGATAGAGATGTGACAATTTATCTTTCTCTATATCTTGTTCCTGTTGCTGTTCAAAGTGTTTCGCTTGATTTCTCGAATGTAGAATTAAAAATTGGTGAATCGAAAAAACTTACCGCAACGGTTTTGCCCGAAAACGCAACAAATAAAAATATTTCGTGGATTTCTTCGAATCCTGCAGTTGCAATTATCTCGTCAGGTTGGGTGAACGCACTCGCAACAGGCACAACAATTATCACCGTTACGACAGAAGACGGCAATAAAATTGCCACTTGCAATATTTCAGTAACTCAATCAGTTACAGGAATTTCGATTTCTCCTGCTGCAAAAGCACTTTCTCCCAATGAAACGCATCAACTTTCTGCGACAATCTTCCCTGAAAATGCTTCGAATAAAAATATTTCTTGGGCAAGCAGCAATACAGCAGTTGCGACTGTTTCGAATACGGGATTAATAACTGCGTTGCAAGATGGAAAAGCAACAATTACTGCGACAACACAAGATGGAAATTTCACAGATAATTGTGTTGTAACGGTTTCGACTATCGGCGTTGCGAATGTTGATGATTTTGAAGTTAAAATATTCCCGAATCCGTTTGTAGAATCGTTTAATATTGAATTTTCGAATCTCAAAACTTCAGAAATAATGATTTCGATTTATGATTTAACAGGTAAAATTGTGTTTTCTGAAAAAACAAAACTTTCGAAGACAAAATTAAACTTGTCAAGTGTGGGAAAAGGAATTTATTTTCTGAAATTACAAACATTTGAAAAAACGGTGATTTACAAATTGGTTAAAGAATAAAAATTTATCGGGATAATTTCAAAAGTTATCCCGATTTTTTATTTCTCAAAAAAATGTAAACCCAATGAATCCGACTAATAAACCAATTATGAGGTTTATAAATTTTAAAATAAAAAAACTTTTTCGCGATTCGGCTAATAATGGAATCGTGCCGTGTCCGTCTTGAACGATGGAATTCACTAATAATGTTGTGAAGGGAATTGCACCTTTTGCGAAAAGAGTGATAAAAATGATATGCGGTCCCGATTCGGGAATGATTCCGACTAACGCTGCAATTAAAAGGGTATAAAACGGATATTGACTCATCCATTTTTCGATGTTCAAGTAATTTTCGAAAAGTCCAATTAATAAAAATGCCCCAAAAGTCCAGAGAAAAATGCGTAAAAAATGTTTTTTTATTACGTGTTCCCAAAGATGATGTTGTAAAAAATGTTCAGGAACGGTGCTAACGATGAATAATCCGCAGAAACTTATCAATAAAAATACGATTTTTTCGATATTCCAATCCTCTTCACCTAATCCTCCTACGGCGATGGCAAAGATAAAAAGTAACGACAAACTGACTAACAAACTTCTGTGAAACGAGAAATTTTTTATTTCTTCGAGAAATATTTTGCGATTAAACGAAATACAATTTGATTCGTTTTCGTGAATCACCAAATGATTCTGTTGCGGGAGCATAAATTTTTTATTTCTCACAAAAAAATGAACGACAAAACCCGATATTATTCCTATTCCAAAAATCAATAACGTTAATTTTAACGCAGAAAACGGGATTAAACTGAACATTACAAACGCCTCATCGCCTACAGCCGCAATGCTTGCCGCCACAAGTGCCGAGAAGGTAAGTAAACCGTGAGAATACAACGAAACCGCCATAAATGTTCCGACACAACCTGGAACGCAACCAAGTAATGCTCCGAGAATAATTTGTGTTCCAATGTATTTTTGAAAAGGTTTGCTCCATTTTCCTTTGCTTCGAACCGTTAAATATTCAAGTAATAACATCATTATCAAGACGAAACCTGTTATTAACAGCGTTTCTTTTATCACTTCGACTAACATTTTTTCTAAATTTGAGTTGCTTTAACTTTAAAAATTGTTTTTTTATTTTGATTGTAATTTCCAGAAATGTCAAAATTCCACATCCATTCTTCGAAGTTTTTTTCAAAAGAGAAATCACAAAAAATTAATGATTTTGTTTTTTCTAATTGTCCATTTTTATCAAAAACATTTTCCTCAACATCTGAAATTAAACAAGATTTTTCCTTGGGAAGTTGTTGTAAATGATGATTCTGAATTCGAGAACGAAAAGCGTTTATCTCCGATTCGGAATAAATTTTTAGAGAAATCAAATAATCACAAATCAAAATATCAAGTTGATTTAACAAATTTAACGAAACCACAAAACTCAAATTATTTTCCTTAACGAATGAATAATCAAAGGGTTGCAGAGATAAATTTTGCAAATCAATTTTCTGTTTTGTCTGTTTAAATTTTTGTGTTGCCTCAAAAACCGATTCTAAAACTCCACTTATATCCGCAGAGATTAACTGAATTTTCGAAAAAGATTGCGATTTGTGAAGAATCACCTTCGGATGGAGAATGTCGACCATATAAATGTTCTCAAACATCGAATAAATTTCCTGCAACGGAATATCGAGCCACCAACCGCTGCCAAGAAAAACGATAGATTTTTTTTCCTTATCTGCAACGGATTTTAAAATATAATTTTTCGTATTTCTCAAATGCGATTCCCACTCTTCCGACTCGCGGGAGTAACGAATAAAAATTCCGTTTTGGTCAACGGAAAAACCCATTTGAGAAATTATTTTTTCCTGCGTATTGCGTTGTTTAAACCACATTTTTACTCAAATTTTTTGCGAATAGAATATTGCGGTAATTTATTTTGTGAAAGAAAAACTCTGCCCAAATATTCGCCGACCATTCCGATGGCAATAAGTTGTATTCCCGAAAAAATACAAATAGTGACCATCAAAGAGGCATAACCAAGCGGCATTTTTATTCCGAGAATCACCCAAAATAAAACGATTATTCCCAAAATAAATCCCAAAACTGAAACTAAAAAACCTAAAATTATAGAAATGCGAAGCGGCAAAATCGAGAAATTTGTAAACATATTCAGCCACAACGAAATAAGTTTATACAACGTATAATTTGATTTTCCAATTTTACGACCCTGATGTTCAACTTTTATTTTCCCGATATTGCTTGTAGTACGCAAAATTAAACCGTCAATATAAGGAAAAGGCAAGTCATATTTTATAATTTCGTCAATTAAAAATCGATTTATTGCTTTAAAACTACTCAAATATAAGTCTTTGGGTTTTTTCAACATAATATTTGCAACTTTGTCGTTGAATTGACTGCCCAAATTTCGAAAAAACGAGTGATATTTTTTTTCATAAAACGTATAAACAACGTCAAAATTATTTTTCGCAGCAAAATCAATTAATTTTATCACTTCAGAGATGGGATTTTGAAAATCATCGTCCATAATGACGGCAAATTCGCCTGAAGTTTGGTTTAAACCTGCCATAACGGTATTGTGTTCGCCGACATTTTTGGCAAGCGAGTAAAATTTCACAAAATTTTTATGTTTCACGTAAATTTTTATACACACAGATTCTGAATTATCTCGCGAACAGTCGTTTACCAAAATAATTTCCAAATCGTAAACATTTTTTAACTCAAAAATTAACTTTTCGACTAACTCGCTGATGGAATCTTGACTATTAAAAACAGGAATAACTATAGAAATTTTCATTTAAAAAATTTTTTGCCAAAAATAATAATTTTTTTTGAAATGAAAAAATGATTAAAAAAAATTTTGTCAGATTTTTTTGAGAAATCTGACAAAATCTTAAAAATATTGAACGAGAAAGTTTATTTTTTCGAATTTCGAATCAAAACTTCGTCGATAATTCCGTATTCTTTTGCTTCGTTGGCTGTCATCCAAAAGTTTCGTTGAGCATCTTTTTCGATTTCAGGGAACTCTTTTCCTGTGTGATAAGCGACAACTTCGTACAATTCTCGTTTAATTTTCACGATTTCCTTTGCGGTAATCTCGATGTCTGATGCTTGTCCGCCTGCCCATCCTGATGGTTGATGAAGCATAATTCTTGAATGTTTCAAAGCGGCGCGTTTGCCTTTTGTGCCTGCGGTGAGCAAGATTGCCCCCATCGAAGCAGCCATTCCTGTGCATGTTGTTGCGATGTCGGAGGAAATGTACTGCATTGTGTCATAAATTCCGAGACCTGCATAGACCGAACCTCCTGGACAGTTGAAATAAATTTGTATGTCTTTCGAGGGGTCGGAGGATTCCAAGAATAAAAGTTGTGCCTCAATAATATTTGCCACATAATCGTCGATGGCGAGTCCCAAAAAAATAATTCTGTCCATCATCAATCTTGAGAAGACGTCCATCGTTGCGATGTTCATTTGTCGTTCTTCGATGATGGTGGGCGAGATATAATTATTGAAAAAAGAGGTGTACTTGTCGAGAGTAATATTGCTTACTCCTTGTTGATGCACCGCATATTTTCGGAATTCTTTTTCGTTTTGCTGTAATTTTTTCTCTGTCATAAAAAAATTTTTATGAAGCAAAATTAATTTGTTCGCTTCGATATTTTTCGTTTAACTCGTCGAGAGTAATTTCTTGCGAGTTCAATTTGACTGCTCCTTTGAGATAACGCAAGACTTTTAAATCCATTTTTTGGTCGAAAATTCGATTTCGATTTTCCTCATTTTTCAAGGCTTGTTGAGCGATATTTCTCAATTTTTCATACGGCATCTCGGGCAAACCATATTGTTGAGACTGCATATAAGTGTCGTACATTGCCGATTCGACCATTTCCTCTTCAGTAACAACGATGTTATTATTTCTCGAAATTTGGTCTCTAACGAGTTGCCATTTCAAGTCATAAATAAACATTGGGAATTCTCTGTCGATTCGATTCTGCAACTCTTCGTCAGATTCATTCGGGTTGTCGGGCTGAATCGTAAAGAGCCAACGTTTGAGAAAATCTTCTGGCAGCGGAAGTTGTGGTTCGTAAGTTTTTAACAATTCTCGTTTAACATCGTATAAAAATCGTTGGTCGGCGAGAGAGAGAAGTTCTCGTCTGACTTGCAATTTAACTTGTTCTCGAAAATGTTCTTCTGTTTCGATGTTTTCTGAACCGTAGACGGCGAGGAAGAATTCTTTGTTCAATTCTGCTTTGCAGAAAGTATTGATTTCGGTGATGGTAAAACGAAAATATGCGTTGAAAAATTCATTTCCCTCGTCATTCGGTAATCGAAGAAGCATCGCTGCCTCGTTGGGCGTTTTTATTACCTCGCTGAGTTTGAAAAAATGTATTTCTCCGACTTTTGTCTGTGCAAAAATCTCTTTCCATTTTCCTTCTTGCGTGGAACGGACGAATAAAAATGCGTCATTGGCAAGAAATCCGTCATCTTTAAAACTTCCGTCTTCGTTCATTTGCAGAAAATCTCCTTTAAGATATGCGTCGGGAGCAGAAACTTCGTTTTTTTCGTATTTCCCAAATCGATTTCGATAATTTTCGATGGTATTATCAACGAGTTTTTCCTCCATTGCTACTTCATAATAAGGAAATTCAGTTTCCTGATTTATCTGTACTTCCACTTTGGGGGCAATTCCGATTTCATAAGCAAATTCATAATCTGTTTGCTCATCAAAATCAATGATAAGTTCCTCATTTTCAATAGGAAGAGGGTTGCCTAAGAGTGTTATCTGTTCATCTTTAACATATTTCGTTAAAGAATCATTGACTAATTTGTTAATCTCCTCGGTGAGAACAGCTTTGCCGTACATTTTATTAATTAATCCTGTCGGAACGTGTCCGGGACGAAAGCCGTTCATACTCATTTTTTTGCGATATTCCTTGAGAGTTTCCTTTACCTTAGACTCATAGTCGCTTTTGGCAATCTGAATTTTAATAATAGCGTTGCCCTCATTACGATTTTCTTGATAAATATTCATGTGGCAAGTACAATGTAAGTTGGTTAAAACATTATTTTTTTGTACGGATGAAGGGACTCGAACCCTCACGCCTTGCGGCATCAGATCCTAAATCTGACTCGGCTACCAAATTACGACACACCCGCAAAAATTTTCAACGGGCAAAAGTAATATATATTTTTTGTATTAACAAATTTTTTCGCAAATTTTTGAGAAAAATTTCATTGATATAAAATTAAAAAATTTTTTAGACAAAAAATGTGTTTATATCAAAAATAGTTGTTCTGATTTTTTGTGCGAAACCTGTCAAGTTTCGAAAAAAACCTGACAGATTTTAAATTAATTGAGAAAAATATTTTTTTCGTTAAGATTTTAGATTTGCTTTTAAAAATTCGCGATTCAGTCTTGCAATGTGCGAGACGGCAATTCCTTTGGGACATTCGACCTCGCAAGCACCTGTATTTGTGCAATTTCCAAAACCAAGTTCATCCATTTTTTTCACCATTGCCCTCACTCTGCGTTCTGTCTCGATTTTCCCTTGCGGCAAAAGAGCAAGATGAGAAACTTTCGCTGCCAAAAACAACATTGCTGAACCATTTTTACACGTAGCCACGCACGCACCGCACCCAATACACGTTGCTGCATCCATTGCTTCGTCAGCGTTTTCTTTGGAGATTAAAATTGTATTTGCGTCAGGTGTTCCGCCTGTGTTGACCGAAATATATCCGCCTTCCTGCAAAATTTGTTCTAACGCACTTCTGTCAACCATCAAATCCTTGATTATCGGAAAGGCTCGGCAACGCCAGGGTTCAATAGTAATTGTTTCGTTGTCTCTAAATTTTCTCATATGAAGTTGGCAGGTAGTTATGTCATCGTCTGGTCCATGGGCGCGTCCGTTGATAAACAGACTGCACATTCCGCAAATTCCTTCGCGGCAGTCGTGGTCGAAAGCAACAGGTTCTTGATTTTGTAAAATTAATTGTTCATTCAAAATATCAAGCATTTCTAAGAATGAACAGTCGGGAGAAATATTTTGCACAGAATAAGTTTCAAATAGTCCTTTTTCTGAACGGCTTTTTTGTCTCCAAATTTTTAAAGTAAAGTTCATAAAATTAAGTTTAAATTTTATACCAAACCATTATTTCTGAAGCATTCGATATATTTTCTATCTGCTTTAACGATGTGATTCAAAATCCAAGTTTTCAAATAATTCATTAATTTATACGCAATATCAATCTTCCCTGCGTTGTATTCTGTTTGGAAAAGTTTGACCTGTCGAACAAATTTTTGATGTTCTGTAAAGTGATTTTCGAAGTTTTCAAATTTAAAATCCATCATATATTTCTCTTCGAAACCGAAGTGATAATCCGTATAATCAACAACATCCTTGAGATAATCATTGATAATTTTATGTGCGTTTCCTTTTTTAAACGCTTCATAAAGTTTATTTATCATATCAACCCATTTTTTGTGTTGTTGGTCGATGAGTGCGATTCCAAAAACATATTCCGCATCCCAAGTTATCAAAGACTCATCAGTAATATTCGATTCGGGAACTTCGATTTTATTGTCAACAAGAATGCATTTAAGTTTGTCGATTCGTGCTTTAAACTCAAATTCCTTCGCCATAACACTTTCCAAAAGCGTATTTTGTTCCTCTTCGATGCGTTTTTGCTCGGTAAAATCTTTCATAAAAGCAGTAAATTTCGTTACTCCTGCAATTTTTACCTCAATAACAGCCAGAAAAGCAATTCCTTCGGTGCCGTTTTTCTTTGCGATAGTAATTTCTCTGCCTTTTCCGATGATTTTTTTCGTTCCTGTTTTGACATAATTTGAAATATACGAATCATGCTCGCGCGCATAATCTGAAGTCATTAAAATTTTAACATTCTTGCCCATCACTTCGCTGCGTTCGTAGCCCCAAAGTTTTTCTGCGGCTTTGTTAAAATATTCTATCATTCCTTTTTCGTTGATAATAATGACTGCGTCAAGACTTGTTTCGAGAATCATTTCGCTTTGTGCCTCTCGTTCGCGAATTTCTTTGATTTTGGAATCGTTTTGAACCATCAACTCGGCAATTTCGCGCTGTTGCATAACGTCCTTGTCGGCAAGACTTTTGTGGGCGTAGTCCAACTCGACAAGATTTTTCTGAATCAACTCCTCTCTTTTTTGCGATTCCTCTTGTGTAGCCCGAAGTTCTTCGATGGTTTGATGCATTTGTTCCTCCTGTTGTTGCATTTCTTCGGTTTGCAAACGAGATTGCTCCAAAAGTAAAGCAGTACGAGTATTGATTTTCGCTGTAGAAAGTGTCGAAGCGATGCTTTCGGCAATTTTTTCAACCAATTTTATCTCGTGTTCGTGAAATTCACTGAAAGAAGCAACTTCAATAACTCCTAAAACTTCCTGTTCAATATTCAAAGGCACAATTAACAATGACTTCGGATTTGCACTTCCAATTCCTGACTCAATTTCGATATACTCCTCAGGAATCTCTGTCATGCAAATTGTATATTTCTCAATAGCAACTGCCCCAACAAGCCCTTCACCGAGTTTAATTTTTCGCTGCAAATATTTCTTCCTGTTATACGCATAAGCGGCAATTAACTCAAGATGAATATCATTTGCATCGTTGTCGTTGTAAATAAAAATGCCGCCTTGATTCGCATTGAGATATTTTACCAAATTTTTAATAATGTCGTTAGACAATTCCGAGATATTTCCTGTATTCCTTCGCAAGATTTCTGAAAATTTTGCCAACCCTTCGGTCATCCAATTACGTTGAAAATCCTCTACTTTGTGTTTCTCCTCCTCTTCTTTTGCAAATTTTAAACTATCTCGCATATTTAAAAGCGAATTTCCGAGAACATCTTTTTCACTCAAAGCCGAATAATTGCTTGCAAAATTTCCCTCGCCGATTTCGTAGGAAAACTCAGAAGTCCGCCTCAGACCATCAACTAACAAATTTAACGCATTGCTCATATCGCCGATTTCATCTTTTGACTGCGAAATTTTTGTTTCAGGTAACTCGCCTTTAGCAAGTTTATATAAAATTTCCCGCAGTTGATTTATCGGATTCGAGATAATATTCGAGACAAAAATCGCAATCCAAATCGAAACAATTAGCCCAATAATAATAATTGTTGTGCTTAATTTTAGAGAATATGATGCCAATTCATTCGAGGCTTCAAGACTTCGCGTAACCATCGATTCAGTAACTTTTCCTGTTTCCTCCAATAAATTTATCACCTCAAGACCATTTCGACCAAGATAATCCTCAACATCGGAAAGCTGTCTCTGCAAAATCTCAATTTTATTTTCTATGGAAAATTGCTTTTTGAAATTGCTGCTGTCTTGGGTTGTTGAGATATATAAATTCAAATCGCTCAAAGAAAGTGTTGGGTTTAAAATATCGAGTTTTAAACGGTGCGCTCTTTCGAAAGAAGGTTTAATGGTTGTTTTATAAACATTTTTTATCTGATGCGAGATGTCGTGTGTCCGAGAAAGCAGCGAATCATTTTGATTTTGCTCGGAACTTTCTATCAAAAAATCATTTGTTGACTCAAATTCCTCCGAAATTTTTGCATTTTTACTCCACCACTCTTTTGCCTCCTTCTGATTATCAGAATGAAGCATCTCAATGAGATAATGCATATGAGTTCGCATATAATATTTCGCCTGCTTCAATGCGTCAGCAACAGAAATACTTTTTACGATATACTCTTTCTTCTCGTCAATGGCTTTTAAAATAAAATATTGTTTAATCCCCGAGGCTAAGACCAGCCCCGAGATAACAATAAAAGCAGAGAGTAATTTTACTCGAATAGGTAGATTATAAAAAAGTTGTCGCATAAAATTTTATTTTTTCTCAAAACTCAATATCGCAAAAGTAAAAAAAATTTTTTAATTTACAAAAAAAAATTCATTTTTTTTTTAATAACTTCAAATTCGGAGAGAATCATTGCGGTTGCACCCCAAATTTTGTCAGTTTTTGCGTTGTAAAACGGAGCAATAACATTTATTCCTCGCACAAAAAAATTTGTTACTCCTTTGTTTTCTTGCGAAAACAATTTTTTCAGCGGCATTTCGATAACTTTCTCAACTTCTTTTTTGTTTAAAATAAAATTCGGACTAACATTCAAAAAACTTATCACGGGCAACACTTCAATATTACTCACAGGAATAAAAAGCGGAGTTAATGTTGCGATAAAATGATTTTCAGGAATTTCCACCCCGATTTCTTCTTTTGTTTCTCGAAAAGCAGTAAAAATCAGATTTTTATCTGTATTCTCAAATTTTCCGCCCGGAAGGGCAATTTGTTTGCTGTGAACACTTTTATCATCAGTACGTTCAATAAAAACGGTAAATATTTCATTATCAACGAGATACAAAAGAAGCATTACTGCTCCGAAACGTTTCTCTTGACTGTAAACAGGAATAACAATTTCACTTCGAAAAGTCGGTATCATTAATTTTTGCGACTCAACTCCTGAATGATTCGGATTTTCGAAATATTTTTGTAATTGCGAAATAAAATTTTGCAACATAAATTTCTATTTTTTTAAATTTTTCACTGCGAAACGCATTATATTACTCAATAATTTCGAATTTGCAACAATTTTTTAATTGAATGCTGTTATAATTCATTTCATTTTCAAACGAAAAATGCCATAAACAATAAATATTTTTCTGTTTTTCAAAAAATAAAGTGTTTACTTTTTTGGCAGTATGCTTTTGCCATTGTCGAAAAGGATAATACAATTGTCGAATCATAATATTTTTACTGACAGAATTTTTTGCTTCTATCAAAACAACTTGATTACGTCCCTCATATCCTGCATCAACTTCGGTTTGTACACTTTCCGTGGTTAAAAAATGGTTTCCGACAAAAAAACTGAATTGCGGCGTATATTTTCGTCCTCGAATGGTTAAAACTAAACTTTCATCATTTAAAAAAGTACGAATTAAACTGGAAGCGTATGCAAAATCAAGATGTTGCATTTCAGAATTGCCGACAGACGAAGTTTCTAATCGAAATTCCAATTTGGAATGATATAAAACCGTAGAAGTTTCGATTTGGGGAATATCAACATAACCTTCACCTTGAAAAATGGCATATTCGCCATTTTTCACAGGCAAAAGAAACAAATTTTTTTCAACAAACACATCAGGACGAGATTCTCGCGTGTCTTGTTTACACAATACCCGCACTTCGCGTTCGTTGGTGGTTGTAAAATTGGCTGTTGCAATTTTAATTTGCTCAGCCGTAATAAAAAATGGACTTTCTTCGAAATTATGCTTGTTGATATTATACATTTCGAAAATGGTTTGCCATGGTTTATGATTCATTATTGGTAATTTGTGATGACTAATTCGTTGATTTTTCCGCGTTTGTCGCCGTTGCAGTTGATGGCACGAATCGCACTGACACGGTGAAAATAATATCCATTATATATTTTTTCGAAAAAATTGTCGTTGGCATCTGAATTGCTCAACATTAATTTTGCATTTCTTTCTGCATCGATTTTTTTATAAAAATTCGACAAATCGATTTGTTGATTTTCACTAAATTCGAAACCTGAATACGAAGTAAAACTCGCAGTTTTACTAATCGGACGATATGGCGGATCAAAATAAACGTACGTTTTTGCATCGATTTCGTTGAAACATTCCCAATAATTCGAATTTTTTATGTTCACATTTTGCAGCAATTTCGAAACTGCAATAATATTTTCTGCATCGCAAATGGTTGGTTTTTTATATTTTCCAAAAGGAACGTTAAATTCACCCTTAGAATTTAATCGAAAAAGACCATTGAAACAAGTTTTGTTCAAAAAAATAAGTTGTGCAGCGCGAAAAACCCAATTTTCTGAAAATTGCTCATAATAAATGTCGAAACGTTGATGATTAAACGTCTCACGAATCGATAAAAATAAATTATTTCTGTCAATTTCTTTAGTTTTGTCATATTCGTCTTGATATTTTTCCAACATTTGCAGCAATTTCGATGAATTTTGCTGAATAACTTTGTACGTTAAAACTAAATCTTTGTTTATATCGGCAATATAAGCGGTTTGAATATCGAATTTTTGCATTACGTCAAAAAATACTGCACCGCCGCCGACAAAAGGCTCGATATATTGATTAATTTTTTCACAAAACAAATCTTTCGGATAAAATTGTTCAAATTGACTCAATAATTGGGTTTTTCCACCTGCCCATTTTAAAAATGGTCGTGCTTTTTTATGCATTAAACGGAATTTTGGGGGAAATTAATAAAAAAGTTTTAAAATTTTTCGCAGCAAAGATAAAAAATATTTCTCATTTAAAAATGAAAATATAAATAAAATAAAACAAAGTAATATCTCCAAAAGCAGCAAGTGCTGTTAGTAAATAAATTAAACGCTTTTTATTTCTTGAACTAATTCCATTATAATCATTTCCACAACGATTTTCTGCTTTATAAGCATCAATTAATTGTTGCTCTCTGCCTCGAATGGCATTTTTATCTGTTGAATATTTATCAACTTCTGCCTCGAGATAACCATCTTTGTTTTTATGGTGGTTTTGTTCTCGTTTTTTAACAATTTTTCTTGCGGCAAACCAATCAACAACTTTTGTCCATCCACTTGTTCTGCCGACGTAAACTTTGTTTGTTATTGAGTGGCGTTTTGTATAAGTTGCGTAAAATCGAATTAAAGAAAAGAAAGCCATTATTTCTGTGTTTGTGAATTTACTTTTAACCATTCTGCTTCTAAAGGTCCCGTCATTGGACGACCAATTTTTATATTTTCGACTTGCCAATTGAGTCTGCCTGCATAAAAATCATTTAAACGTTTCTCAATACTTGTGTGCGTCCAAACGGTGCAACTTTCTAAACCCTGCACTTCTTCTCGGTTAACAATTTTTTGTTCACCGCCGCGATAATGAATTATACATTTGTTCAAAAAAATGTCTTCGGTGTAAACGGGTTTTTGCTCAAACTCAAGCATAAAAGGTTCAAGCGGTTTTTTCCCAATAATTAACCAATAACCTTCTTTTATCACATAATCGTAAACAGCAGTGGAAAATAAAACCGATTTTTTAATAATTTCTTCTACAGACAATTCCTTCTGTGTGCGAGAATCGTAAAAAGCAATATCGCATTCTAAGATTCTTCCGTAAGTATGAAAATTATTTTCCAATGGAATTTTAACAATTCCGCCTTTAATTATTTTTTGATGTTTCATAAACAGAAATTTTTGCAAAGATATAAAAAATTTTTTCGAAATAACAAGAAAAATTTGAGAAAAAATATTAAATTGCAAAAATTTGAGAAAAAAAATGTCATTTTTGAAAAAATGACATTTCAAAAAAGAATTTATTTTAACCAACGAATGTTGTTTTTGCTTTTATCCCAAAATTTAATTAGGAAAAATCCGAAAATCATTCCTCCTAAATGAGCAAAATGAGCAACATTATCTCCTTGCTTCGAGATTCCTGCGTACAATTCCAAAACGCCGTACCCAATAACGAGATATTTCGCTTTGACAGGAATGGCAAAATACAAATAGATGAGTGTATTTGGGAACATCATTCCGAAGGCAAGCAATATCCCGAAGACCGACCCTGACGCACCGACAACCAAAAAGTCATTGAGAAACTCCATTCTTTGTCTTTTCAACGAGGCAATTATCTCGTGCATATAAGTTTCCGACTTAACACTTTCATAACCCTGAATCAAATTGAGATTTTGCAACGTTGGTTTCTGCAAAAAATTGTCAATAACTGACAAAACAGGTTTAATTTCAAAATACACAACGAGATAATGAATCAACGCTGCACCAATTCCTGTTACAAAAAAATAGATAAGAAATTTCTTCGGTCCCCAATAATTTTCCAACGCATAACCAAACATCCAAAAAGCAAACATATTGAAAAGCAGGTGCGAGAAATTTCCGTGCATAAAAATATACGTGATAAATTGATACGGCGAAAATTTTTCAGCAGCAGGATAATGAAGACCAAGATATTCTTTGATTTGTATGCCAAATGCTGTTTCGAGAGAAATATCTGCGAGAAAACATAACGCATTGATTATCAACAAGTTTTTAACCACAAGCGGCAAAAACGTAAAACTTTGTGGGCGGTAATATTCCATAATTTTTATTAACCATTAATTTCACAATACCCAAAACCAAGCGTATTTTCCTCTCCAAAACCGAGAAAATAACCAATTAAAATTAATTCCTTCGGCGCTTTAATTTTAAACGGAAAAAGATAACCTCGCAGCTGCATTGTTGTTGCAGGATTGGTTCGCACCGTCACATAACGTGACTTCGGACTGCCTAAAACTTCCAATTTAAAACTCGAAATCGTTTTTTGCCACTCTTCAATTTTATTTTCCAGCGAAATATTTTCCACAAAAGAACGAGGTAAAAAACTCCTTGTCGCCTTAATTTTTTGTATTAAGTCAGAGAAAAATAACTCGTTATACTTTTCTCCTTTTGGGAACATATATTCCGTGTAACGAATGGCGGAATTATCTTTGTAACAAACCAAAATGGGCGACATTGACCGAAATATTATTTCGTTAGAAAATTCGTGTTCCCGCATTCGCTCAACGTTTTCCACCGTAAAAATCGTTCTACTTTTTTTATCTTCCAAAGTAATGGTTTTCCCTTTAAACAATAACGGAACAAAATTGTCTATCCCAGAGACAGGAAATATTGACAGATAAAAATAAACGTCATTTGAAAGAATTTGCAAACGGTCACCAATTAATTTATACTTCGGAATCAATAAATTCGAAAAAGAATAAAAACGAAATATTTTTTCGTTGTTGACTAATTTATGATTTTGTAAAAATTCTTGAAAACCTGTTTCATCAGGAGAATTAAACGATGACGCAACCCATTCCGAAAGGTCAAATTGATAATTGATGGGCAAAAGGTCGTAACCCGCAAAATCGCTACGTACTTTTAATGTTAGTTTAAATCGCATATTTTTATTTTTTAACTTTGCAAAAATACAATTTTAATTTTAATTTTCTCAATTTTTCGCAAAAATTTTTCAAAAAAATAAAGTTTTTTTGAGAAACTTTATTTTTAAACGAAACAAGTTTTTGAAAACCTGTTTCGTTTTTTCTAAAATCGGATAATTTTTAAAGTTTCTCAATAACTTCGCGAGAAAGTCCCGTGCATTCAGAAATTATCTCAAAAGAAATGCCTTTTTG
>DYQK01000200.1 GCA_020719385.1 Rikenella microfusus
TCGGCATGACGTTTTTCGGCGTCAGCGTTGCGTTTTTCCGCTGCTTCGTTGCTTTTTTTCAAATCTAATTCGAATTTCTCTAAAGAAGCCCTAAACTCCTGTTGTGAAGTTATCAAACCTGATAAAATTGACAACATCTCTTGCGGTGTGTAAATTGGAAAATTTAGTTCCATAAAACTTTATATTTTTATTTTGCAGCAAAAATAACTCTTTTTTTCGAATAAACAAAATTTTTCGGAAAAATTTTGTCAGATTTTCGAAAATCTGACAAATAAAGTTAAATTTTGTCAATAATTTCAACTAATGTTTTGCAGGCAAACTCTATCTCGCTTTCAGAAATAATTAACGGCGGGGCAATACGAAATCGCTTGTCGTTAAACAAAAACCAATCTGTGAGAATGCCGTTTTGTAACGCAAGAGAAATTAACTTTTTAATTTGTTGAAAATCAATAAGTTCAACAGACAACAACAACCCTTTTCCGTGAACATTGACAATTTTTTTCGAAGCAGAAAAATATTTTCTAAACAATTTTTCTTTTTTTTCGATATTTTGCAAAATATTTTCTGTCGTCAGAATTTCTAACGCAGCGAGTCCTGCGGCACAACAAACGGGATGTCCGCCGAAGGTTGTTATGTGTCCCAAAACAGGATTAAACGTTAAACTTCTCATTATTTCGCTTGAGGAAATAAACGCACCCAACGGCATTCCGCCGCCTAACGCTTTGGCAATCAACAATATATCGGGGATAACATTAAAATTTTCGAAAGCAAACATCTTGCCTGTCCGACCAAATCCTGTCTGAATTTCATCAAAAATCAAAAGAGTTTTTGTCTTATCGCAACGTTTTCGCAATTCGTATAAAAAATTTTCTTTTGGCAAAACCACACCTGCCTCGCCTTGAATTGGCTCGACAATAACGGCAGCGGTTTTTTCAGAAATTTGAGAAATTTCACAAAAATGATTAAATTTTAACATTTTAACGTCAGGCAACAAAGGCCGAAAGGCTTGTTTAAATTCCTCGTTGCCCATAATACTCATTGCCCCTTGCGTGCAACCGTGATAAGCATTCTCAAAAAACACTATTTCGGTGCGTTGCGTGTAACGTTTTGCAAGTTTCATTGCCCCTTCCACCGCTTCGCTCCCCGAATTGACAAAATAAACGCAATTTAAACTTTGCGGCAAAAGCGAAATCAACAATTCCGCCAAACGCACTTGCGCACTTTGCACCATTTCGCCGTAAACCATCAAGTGCAAATATTTATCAACTTGCTTTTTTATTGCCTCAATAATTTTAGGATTTTGATGTCCAAGATTCGAAACAGAAATTCCTGAAATTAAATCGAGATATTTATTTCCTTGATAATCAAAGAGATAAACGCCGTTAGAATGAGAAATCTCAAGCAAAAGCGGCGAATCAGAAGTTTGAGCAACGTAACGTAAAAACAATTCTCGTTCAGACATAATTTAAAATTTAACAAAAAAAACAACATTTAGATAAAAATTTTACCTAAACATTGTTTTATTGTGAAATATGAAAACTTTTATTCAGCGACAACATCAAATTCAATTTCGACAGACACTTCGCGGTGAAGTTTAATCACAGCTTTGTGTGCGCCGACTTCTTTAATATGTTCTTCGTCTACGTGAATCATCTTTCTGTCAATGTTAAAACCTTTCTTTTGCAATGCTTCAGAGATTTGAATGCTATTGACAGAACCAAAAATTTTACCCGTAGAACTTGTTTTTGCTCCGATGGTTAATTTTTTGTTTTCGAGTTGTTTTGCTAATTCTTGTGCTTCGTCTTTGATACGGTCTTCTTTGTGTGCGCGTTGACGAATATTCTCGGCAACAACTTTTTTTGCAGAAGTTGACGCAACAATTGCGAAACCTTTGGGAATCAAATAGTTGTTTGCAAAACCGTCTTTCACTCTAATAATTTGGTCTTTATGTCCCAAACTGTGAATATCTTGTAACAAAATTATTTCCATAACTTTCTCCTTCTTTTTTAAAAATTATTTCAACAAATCGGTTACGTATGGCAAGAGAGCCAAATGTCTTGCTCTTTTTACGGCTTGCGAAACTTTGCGTTGGAATTTCAACGATGTTCCTGTGAGTCGGCGAGGGAGAATCTTGCCCTGTTCGTTCAAAAATTTTTTCAAAAACTCAGCGTCTTTGTAGTCAACATAACGAATGCGACTTTTTTTGAAACGACAATATTTTTTCTTTTTCACCTCAACTGACGGAGGAGTCAAATAACGGATTTCGTTGCTGCTGTTATTCATTTTTCACTTCCTCCTTTTTTTCACTTTGGTTTAACTTACGTTTTTGACTATACGCAGCGGCGTGTTTGTCCATTTTGAAGGTTAAAAAACGAATCACTCGTTCATCGCGGCGATATTCGGTTTCTAACTTTTCGATTAACGTGCCAGGGGCGTTAAATTCTATCAGGTAATAAAAACCTGTCGATTTATTTTGAATTGGATAGGCAAGTCTGCGAAGTCCCCAATCTTCCTCGTGGATGATTTCTCCACCGTTGTTTTGCAAAATGCCTTGAAATTTTTTTACCATTTCCTTTACCTGTATTTCAGATAAAACGGGAGTTGCAATGAAAACGGTTTCGTACTGATTTAACATAATTTTATGAAAAATTTGCATTCAATTGCGGGTGCAAAATTATTACTTTTTTTCGACAAAAAAAATTTTTTCTCAATATTTTTGAAAAAAAATTAAAAAAATAACTTTTTTTTACCATTCGCATTCGTTATATAAATTTTTTGCTGTCTCTGCCTGTGTTGAACTCCAAAATGGACCAATGATAATTTTTTCTAATTGTAAACCTTCCTGCAACGCACTCGGAAATTCCGACAAATTGCCTGTTGCCAAACGAACAGGATTTCGAACAAGTTGATAACTGCGAGAACGCTTTCGCTCCTTAACGGTCAATAAAAACCACGTAACTTCTTGATTCTCCTGCTCCTCTGCGAGAGAAATATTTTTATTTTTTGTTTTTTTAAAAAAACGAAACGCAATCTCGGCTTCTTCTTTTGTTTGAAACGGACCAACAAGAAGTTGTGCGTTGGAAAAACCCCACCACAATTTCTTCTCGAAATCTTTTTTACTTCCCGACTCAACTTGCGGATTATTGACAATTATCTCGTAAGTTTTCTTTTTATTATCGTTTTTAACTTTTATAGTGAACCAAAAATATCGCAAAAAATCTTCATTTTGAGCAAAAACTGAAGTTGAAAAAGTGAAGATTAAACAGAAAATAATTGCTTTCATAAAAAATATATTTAGAATTTTTTATTTAAAAAGCAAAAATTGTTCCAATTTCTCTTTCTTGAACGTAATTTTCTTTGTTTAAATTCACTAAAAACAAAAAAAAAT
>DYQK01000201.1 GCA_020719385.1 Rikenella microfusus
TCGGTTGGTTTTGTTTTCTGCAGTTTTACAAAAGTGAGCAAAAAAAAATTCATTTCGTTAAAACTAAACGACAACCAACATCGGATTCGTGATAATCGGGATTTGCCATAGAACGACACGTTGACCGACAATATTCCGCCTCTTCGTTCCAAAAACCACCTCGAAGAGAACGTTTCGCTCCGCCGCGATACATAATATCGTATTCATCGGGAAATTTCCAAACAGGATTTATCTCTAAGGAATCGGATTCATAATAACTGTGCGGATAAAACCAATCTTCGCACCATTCCCCGACATTTCCTGCCATGTCAAAAATTCCTAATTCGTTGGGTTTTTTCGTTGCGACAATATGTGTAGAATCGTTGCTATTTTCAAAATACCAAGCAACTTCTTCAATGTTGTTGCTTCCTGCGTACAGAAAATGTTGACTTTTATTTCCACCTTTTGCCGCAAATTCCCATTCTGCTTCTGTCGGCAAACGAAATTTTTGTCCTGTTTTTTGATTTAATTTTTTGATAAATTCCTGACAATCTTCCCACGAAACATTTTCCACAGGCAAATTTTCTCCTTTAAAATTTGAAGGATTTTCTCCAGTGATTTTTTGCCATTGTTTCTGCGTAACTTCTGTTATCGCAATGTAAAAATCAGAAAGCATAACGGAATGAATCCGCCTTTCGTTATAAAATCCCTTGCCGCCCATTTGAAATGTTCCGCCTTTCACCAAAACAAAACGCATTTGCGTAAGTTTTTCTGTAAAAATTGACTCTTTTTCTTGAGGAATTTTTTGTTCAACAAGACCGTCGCTTGGTTGTTGAGGAATTTTACCCTTTTTGTCGTGAGGGAAATCGAAAAAAGGAATGAAAATTAAACTAAAAAAAATGTTTCGCATTTTATTTGCTGATAATTTTAAACTCAACTCGTCGATTTTTTGCTTTATTTTCCTCCGAATCATTGGGTGCAATCGGCAGTTTGTCTCCGCAACCAACGCCGCGAATTCGGTCAGCAGAAATTCCTTTCGAAACTAAAAATATTTTCACCTTCTCAACGCGGCGTTCTGAGAGGTCTAAAAGTGCGTAAACATCACCAACATTATCGGTATGTCCCGAAAGTTCGATGCACATCGAAGGGTTTTCTTTGAGAATTTGAACCAACTGCAAAAGCTGAGGGAAAGAAGTCGGTAACAATTCATCTTGCGAACGTTTAAAAAAGACATTTTTCAACTGAACTATTTGTCCAACTTCAATCGGAACGAGAAATAAATTTCGTTCAATCTCTTGATAACCTTGAATTTGCGTTAAATTAATATTTTCGTCAACCGGAATAAAACCTTTTACTGCGGCTCGAAAACCATATTCCACGCCGTAGGGCAAAACAATTTTGTAATTTCCTGTTGTCGAATCAGAATTCGCATAACCTGCATTTTGATTTGTTGATAAATTGTCGTAAGAAATTTTTGCACCTATCGGTGAATTGGTTTTTGCGTTAAAAACTTTTCCATAAATCAAAACTACGGGATTCGGCTGTGCCGCTTCAGGCAATTTTATCTCGAAAATATCTTCTTCGCCGAAAGTATTATTTGAGGAAACCAAAAACGCATAATTTCCTTTTGCAGAAACGGAATAATAAGTGTCCCAATTTGACGAATTTATCTCTGTTCCGAGATTTTGCGGTTCACTCCAGTTTAGCCACGTTGAGTCTAAACGTTTTGTTACATAAATATCGGCACTTCCAAAACCTGCACGCCCTTCAGAATAAAAATACAACGTAACATTGTCGGGAGCAAGAAACGGTGTACCCTCAGAGGCAAACGTATTTAAAACATTTCCCAAATTTTTCGGCTCGGAATATTCGCCGTTTTCTTGCAGAAAACTCACATACATATCTTTTCCGCCGTAAGAATCGGTTCTTTCAACAGACATCAACAAAACTTTTTTGTCCGAAGAATGACAGAAACTTTCGTAAATGTCAAGATTATAATAATTTTTAATTTTAATTTGTTGCGGAACGCTCCAGCCGTTTGCGGTGCGATACGAGATAGAAATACCGTTATCTCCCTTAAAACTGCCGTTTGGGTTATATAAACCTTCTAAAAGCAGCGAGTTGTTGTCGGGAGAAACCGAAATAACGACATTATCTCCTGAATTATTGAATGGTTTGCCGATATTTTGTGCCGCCGACCAAGTGCTGTCTGCCTGCAAAGTTGAGAAATAAACATCAAATTTGCCTGACGTTTCTTCTCTTGCGAAGTACAACGTTTTTCCATCAGCAGAAATAATTGGGGCAATATCAGAAAGTGCAGAATTGACATTTCTGCCCAAATTCCGTTTAGGAAAATGCGTTATAGAATTGGGAATTGTGTTTATTTGCACAGACGGATGTTTAATTAACAAATAATCAACATTGACCGTCATATTACTCGTAACGACAAACCCAATATCTGACCCAAAAAAAGTTTTATTTGGAATAGAGTGAACCCAAACGCCGTTGATGTAAAAATAAATTAAATTTCCTCTTTTGTGAACAGCCAAGGTGTTTGAAACGCCGATTCCGTTGATATTTTCGTACTTTTTCCAATCTTGCAGGTCTTGAAGTTGTTCTTTTTTGTACGCATAAACTTTGAAATAGCCCGACGAGGCAACAACAAAATTATAATTATTTTGCCAATTATCTGCACCCCAAACAATTCCGTAACCGTAATCTGTGTTACCTGAAATTTGCGTAAATTTTGCTTCGATATAACAATCATTTTGTGGATTTAGAAAAATTGACTTCCAAAAACGCCAAGAACTTGCTGCAACGGTTTTAAATTGCAACGAATAAACGCCATTTTTGACTTGCGAGGAAACATAATTGTTATTAAGTTCAGACCAATTATTTTGATTGTTGTCAAAATCATCGCGAAATAAAATGTTATCTTGTGAAAAACTCAAGATATTAAACATTAAAAAAAGCGAAAATGTTAAAAAAATTGTTTTCATAAAACGAAAGATAAGAAATTTTTTTCAAAGATAAAAAAAATTTTAATTCGAAAAATAAATTTAAGTTAAAAATTTGTCAGAATTAAAAATTTCTGACAAATACACTAAAATATTTTGAGAAATTAACTCTATTTTTCAATTTCTGAAACAGAAATTCCTGTTAAAATCGAAATTTCTTCTTTTGACTTGCCCGAAAGCAACAGAGTGCGAACCAAATTTTCAATTATTGAGTCTTTTTTACCCAATTCTTTGTCCTTGCTTTGTGATTTTTCACGTTCCTCACGCAATTTTTCACGTTCCTCACGCAATTCTTTGTTCTTGAGTTGCAATTCCTCTTCCTTTTCCATCAACTCCATTGAAATTCTCTCCCATTCTGTCATATATTCCTTCTCTAACTGCAA
>DYQK01000202.1 GCA_020719385.1 Rikenella microfusus
AGTTCTTGGCACAATGCTAAGAAGCCCCTACGTCAACAGCAAAGGGGTAATTCACATAAAATCCGTTTAATTTTTTTTTAAACACCATATTATGGCATTAACAAAACTTGACCATCTCTTAGAAGAGGTAAAAAGTAAACCCAAAAAACGTTTAGTCGCTGCTTATGCCAACGACGCACACACCATCGAAGCAGTTAATAATGCTTATGAACGAGGTTTAATTGACGCAATCTTAGTCGGCGATGAACCAACAATTAAGAAAGTTTGTGCCGAAGAGAAAATCGATGTAAATCGTTTTAAAATAGTTCACGAACCTGTTGAGGAAAAAGCCGCTTTAAAAGCTTGCGAACTCATCAATCTCGGCGAAGGCGAAATCATTATGAAAGGTTTAGTTAGCACCGACAAATATATGCGGGCTATTTTAAACAAAGAAAAAGGTTTGATGCCCGAAAAAGCAATATTAAGTCACGTCACCGTGATGGAAACGCCGCGTTATCCTAAATTGTTAGTTGTTGCTGATGTGGCAATTATTCCTTTGCCCGATTTTAAGCAAAAAATTCAGATTTTAAATTATTTGATTCGCACTGCAAAAGTGTTGAAAATTGATTGCCCAAAAGTTGCGTTAGTCGCAGCCGCCGAACAGGTAAGCCCCGATATTCTTGCCTCCAACGAAGCCGCACTTTTAACTATGATGGCTCAAAGAGGACAAATCAAAGGTGCAAAAATCGATGGACCAATGGGATTAGATTTGGCAATTGATATGGAATCTGTACAAATCAAAGGAATGAAAAGCGAAGTCGCAGGAGACGCAGACTGCATTTTATTCCCCAACATTGAGTCAGCAAATGTTTTCTACAAAACAAACACAAAACTCGCAGGTGCTGAACTCGGAGCAGTTGTTTTTGGAGCAAAAGTTCCTGCCGTTTTATCCTCTCGCGGCGATTCGGTAAAAACAAAATTATATTCCATCGCCTTAGCGGCACTTCTCTCGTAAATTTTTTTCGAAATTTTTTTCCACAAGATTTTTTCTGAAATTTTGTGGAAAATTTTCTCAAGATTTATTTTGTTAAAATTCCTTCGAAAATTTTAAACTTTGCAATTCCCATTTTCTGAAAAAAATACGAAAGTGAAACTCGCAAAACTCCAAAACCATATTTCATACTTCTGCGAAAATTGATGGAAGAAGCCTCGTCAAAATATTTTGTCGGACAAGTAATTTCTGCAATTTCATAACCTGCCAAAAATATTTGAGCCAACATTTCATTATCAAACACAAAATCATCAGAATTGTTGATATACGGAATTTTTTGCAAAACTTCCTTCGAAAAAGCCCGATAACCTGTATGATATTCCGATAATTTCTGATTCATAAAAACATTCTGAAAAAATGTTAAAAAACGATTCGAAATATATTTGTACAACGGCATTCCACCTTTTAACGCACCCATTCCGAGAATTCGCGAACCAATTGCCACTTGATAAACCTCGTGAGCAATGAGATAACACAAAGAATGTATCAACTTCGGCGAATATTGATAATCAGGATGAAGCATTACAACAATATCTGCGTTTAATTCGAGTGCTTTATTGTAACAAGATTTCTGATTTCCGCCATAACCTGTATTTTTTTCGTGCCGAATGATATGTTTAATGCCCAGTTTTTTGCCCACTTCTACGGTTTTATCTTTGCTTGAGTCATCAACCAAAATCACCTCGTCAACAATGTCGAAAGGAATTTCGTTATAAGTTTGTTCTAATGTTTTCTCGGCGTTGTACGCAGGAAGGACAATAGCAATTTTTTTGTTAAAAATCATTTTTTCTCGTTTTTATTTGGGTGCAAAATTAATATTTTTTTTGATTTTCAAATAAATTTTTTATCTTTGTTGCAAATTTTATAACAAATTTTAATTTTTTATGTTGAAAAAAAATTAAATTCTTTGTGAAAAATGAATGTTAAAATTGTAAATACTTCGAAATATTCTTTGCCTTCGTATCAAACTGCGAATTCGGCAGGAATGGATTTATACGCAAACATCGACAACTCCTTGATAATTAAATCCTTAGAACGAATCATTATTCCGACAGGAATTTTTATTGAACTGCCCAACGGTTTTGAGGCACAAATTCGTCCGCGAAGTGGTTTGGCTCTGAAAAATGGCGTGACGGTTTTAAACTCGCCAGGAACTATTGACTCTGATTATCGCGGCGAGATAAAAGTGATTCTAATTAATCTGTCAAATGAACATTTCGAAATCTCGGCAGGAATGCGAATCGCACAAATGATTATCGCAAAATACGAAAAAATCGAATGGACAGAGGTAAAAACACTTTCTGAAACGTTGCGTTCTTCGGGAGGTTTCGGACATACAAATTTGTAACTCTTTAATCTTCGACATATTATGAACATAAAAAATCTCTTTTTGTTTATTTTGGGAATAATTTTTCTTTTTTCTTGCCGCACTCCGACAACAAAAGAAGAGAAAGATTCAGACTCAACAGTTGTGCCGCTACAGGAAATTGTTACGCAAGATTATTCGCCGCCCAAAGAATTGGTTTATCCAAGAGAGACAAAAAACATTTTGTATGACAAATTTTTTCCCGTTGGTTGGTCGAAAAATGGGAAATTTGCGTATTTCGTCGAACCCGCAGATGAGGCAAGAGGAATTTACATTCTCGAATTGGTGATAAAAAACATCAATAATGAAAAAATCGAGTTTGTGTGGAAGCCGCAAGAGGAAAACGCAGAAGGAAATTTTAAAACTATTTGGGAGAAAAATTATGCACTTTTTAAAACAGAATTGAACAAACACCAAATTATTCAGCAAAATTCTTTTGTCTTGGGAAAAAATTCGTTCACTTTCAACAATAAACAATTTTCGATAAAACTCGAAACAAAAACGAAAAATAATCCCGACTACGGTTTTGATGTCATTGTTGGAACGTATGTTTCGTTGGAAAAGCAAAATGAAGGTGCAAAAATGTTGTATCAATACGAAGAACGAAATTATTCAACGGTGTTAAATGCTTGGGTCAACGGTTATTTTCCCTCGCCTTACGCAGATAAAATTATTGTTTTGGGCAGCAGTGAACGTTGCGGCTATGAAGGACCGCCGAATGTGATTACGTTTTTTCTCGCTTCAACAGATTTGAACGTAGGTTTTAAAAAATAATTCACTTTGCGAAAACAAAAAAAGTTGCCTCAAAAAAGAAGCAACTTTTTTATTTTTTTACCGTGAATTACCCCTTTGCCGTTGACAAATGGGCTTCTTAGCATTGTGCCAAGAACTTTTCTTGGTTCTTTGATAGTATGCTTTTTAGGTTTCTTGCGAAACGGTCATCCACAGCGGCTATCTCCCCAA
>DYQK01000016.1 GCA_020719385.1 Rikenella microfusus
GACGAGGTGAATATTTCGAAGAAAGATTCTACACAACAAATTCCGACAATTATTTTTGCTTCGCCGAATGTGCCTTCGCAAAATGTTCATCAAGGAACGGCAAATCATTTGTTATACCGTTTAAATTTGTCTGTCAATGATTATTCAACGGTTTTAACCGATTTAACATTTAACACTTCGGGCAATTATTCCGCTTCTGATGTTACGAATTTGAAACTTTGGTTCTCGCAAGACTCAATTTTAAACATCAACGATGCACAAATTTATTCTACAACGGCGACAAACGTTGGAAATCATTTTGCAACGGCGTTAAATTTGCCGCTTGAAGCAAATTCTACGTATTATTTCTTTGTTACCGCAGACATTTCTGCCAATGCAACCGTTGGAAATTCTATTTTTGTACCGACAATTTCGCCTACTAATGTTACGTTTAATGCAGGAATTAAGTTAGGAATCACCGTTGACGGCGGTTTACAAACTTTTATTCCATCGAATGACAGGACTTCGAATGCGAATGCAACGGGAATTTCGCAACCTGCAAGCACTTCGATTCCGTCAACAAATAATTCGGCAACAGAAAAAGTTGAAATTTTCAAATTTAAAATCACTGACGAAGGTTCAGGAGACGGACTTTCGACTAACGTTTCGCAAATTACTTTGAAAAAAGGTAATCAAAACAATTTTGACTTCACAAATCTCGGAGGAATTTCTCTTACTGACGAAAATAATCAAATTATTTCTGTTGAAAATACAATTTTCAACGCCGATTCTATTATTTTTGTTTTAAATAATTCCTTAACGGTGGCAGATAATTCTTCGAAAATTATTTCTGTTTCGATTTGGTTGAACAATCAAGTTGTTGATAATCAAATTATTCAGTTAAAAATTTCTGCTTCGAATCACGGTTTTGTAGCAAATTCTAATGGTTCAATGTTTGCGAATAATTTTGCGAATGAAATTATTTCGAATTTGTTTACAACGCAAGTGCTTGCTTCGAAATTTACTTTTGTTCAACAACCGTCGAATGTTTTTGTGAATTCTGTGATGAATCCAGCAGTTGTTTTGCGAACTGAGGATGAAAATGGAAATCTCGATGTTGATTTTAACGAAGGTGTAAAAGTTTCGAATCCGAATTTAAACGGTAATCCTTTGATTATCAACGCAATAAACGGAATTATTACGTTTAACAATTTGCAATTCCACACTGCCGCAACGCAGACGCAATTAACGATTCAAAAAGCGTCAGATAATTTATGGACCATTTTGAGTTCGCCGTTTAATATTTTTGCAATTCCTGTTTCGAGTTTGTTTATTTCGGAATATGTTGAAGGTTCGGCACAAAATAAGGCTCTTGAAATTTATAACGGCACAGGAAATCCTGTTGATTTGTCGATTTATTCGTTGAAATTGGCAGAAAACGGAGGAATTTGGACAGAAACTTTAAATTTGTCAGGAACATTATTGAATAATGACGTTTATATAGTTTCGAATTCGCAAGCCGATTCGGCAAATATTGCGTTGATTCGCGATACTTTCTCGACAATTTGCGATTTTACAGGAAATGATATTGTGGGACTTTTCAGAAATGACTCGTTAATTGATGTTATCGGTGAATATTTAACGAATCCTACAAACGGTTTTTCAGTTGCAGGAATTGCGAATGCCACAAAAGACCATACAATTTTGCGAAAATATCCGCAAATAATTGGAGGAAATACAAATTGGACTCTTTCGGCAGGCACAGACACGGCAAATTCTGAATGGAAAGTGTTACCGCAAAATGAGTTTAACTTTTTTGGGTGGCACGGCGATTCGACAACGTTAAATCACGATGCAACTTTGCGAAGTTTAACTTCAGATAACGGAACTTTGACTCCAAATTTTGCACCAGAAATTACAAATTACACAGTAAGATTGCCTCACGGCACAACGCAATTGCCACATTTAACGGCAGTTAAGAATTTTGCGAAAGCGAACAAACGTACTTTTAACGCAACAACTTTTGCAGAAAAAACGCAAATAATTGTTACTGCACAAGATTGTCGCACTCGAAAAGTGTATGAAATTACGTATTTTGTTGAGCCAAGCACTGATGCAACTTTGAAATCTTTGTCTGTTGATTCAGGAAGTTTAACTCCAAATTTCAACGCAAATATTTTCGAATACGTTGTTGATGTACCTTTTGGTGCGAATGTTCCGACAGTTTTTGCTGAAGCAAACGATTCTGATGCAACTTTAAACATTTCTCAAGCAGCAACCTTGAGAGATACTGCGAAAATCACCGTTACTGCACAAGCAGGAAATACGTTGATTTACAAAGTTTCGTTCAATGAAGCAGAACCTTCAAATGATGCAACTTTGAAAATGTTGACCGTTAGCGAAGGAATTTTGAATTTTGAACCTTCAATTCTTGATTACGTTGTGAAACTTCCTTACGGAACGACCAATGTTCCTGTGATTTCTTTCGAGAAAAATGATTCTAATGCGACAACAAATTTTGTAAACGCAAATTCTTTGTCAGATACGGCAAAAATCGAAGTTACCGCACAAGACGGCACAACGAAATTAACTTATAAAGTTTCTTTCGAAGTGGATTCTGTGATTTCTCACGATGCAACTTTGAAATCTTTGTCTGCGAATTTGGGAATTTTAAAACCCGATTTCAACGCAAATATTTTCGAATATGTTGTTCGTTTGCCTTTTGGCACGGTCAATATTCCTGAAATTTCTTTCGAGAAAAATGATTCTAACGCAACAGCGAATTTTGTAAACGCAAATTCTCTTGAAGATACGGCAAAAATCGAAGTTACCGCACAAGACGGCACAACGAAATTAACGTATAAAATTTCTTTCGAAGTGAATATTAAACCAGGAATTGTTGTTTTTGGAACATTACCTGAAGAAATTTTTGTTGGAGATTCAGTAACGATTTTTGCAGGCATTTCTGAAGACCAAGAGGTGAATGTTAAACTTCTTTGGGGGAAGAATCCTGACATTTTGACAGATACCTTGCCAATGACTTTTGTTGGAACAAATACGTATGAAGCGTATGTTGCTCCGCAAATGATTGAGGGAACGGTTTATTATCGCATTGTTGCTGTAGATAACGAAGGCGAGGAGACAACAAAAGATAGCAGTTATTTTGTTCACGGGATTATTGATACGGTGAAAATTTTCGAAATTCAGTATTCTTTGACAGGAAATTCACCTTACGAGTTTAAAAAAGTTGTTACGCAAGGCACTGTTACCGTTCAATTCGCAGGAATGGGTTATGTTATTCAAGATTCGGCAAAACTTTGGAACGGAATTTTAGTTTATGATACGGTAAATACTCCGTCTCGATGGGATAAAATTCAATTACAAGGTAAAGTTGTTGAACTTTTAGGAATGACCATTTTAATGGAGATTGAAAATTATAATGTTCTCTCACAAAACGATACGATTCCTTCAATAAAAATTTCTGCAAGCGAGATGAACGAGTCTGTTGAGGGCGTTTTACTTAAGACCGATACGATTACTTGCGTTGCAACGCATGATTCTTATCTCAATTCGTTGTATATTCGCAACGAATCTGATACCGATTCTTTGTGTATAAATTCTACGTTGGCTCAAGAATTTACTCCTGAATTGCAAAAACGATATTGGTTTGTCGGTGTTGGAATTTATGATACGAAGTTTAAACTTTCGATTCGCGATGCAAATGATGTTCATTCTGTTAGTGTTTCGGATTTTGAAGTTTCAAAAATTTTGATTTATCCGAATCCTGCTATTGATGTGTTAAATCTTGATAATTTAGAGAATGTTGTTGAGATGAAATTGCTTTCTTTGACAGGACAAACACTTTCGCAAACAAAAATTTCGACAAAGCATTTTGTTTTACCTGTTTCTCAATTAAAGAGTGGAATTTATTTTATTCTTTTGCGAGGAAAAGATGGACAAGTGAAACTTGAAAAATTTGTGAAAAATTAATTTTGAAAACAAAAACCACCTTTTCGAAGGTGGTTTTTGTTATTTTCGTTTTATTTGAAAAAAAAAATTAATATCCGCGATAAATTTCTGCCAATAAATGCAGATATTTATTGTAAATAACTTTTCTTTTCAACTTCAAAGTCGGGGAAAGTTCACCTGTTGTCGGCGTCCATTCGTCTGGAACGAGTTTAAAACCTTTCACTTCCTCGATTTGTCCCAAAAATTTATTCAATTTTTTAATTTCGCGTTGAAACAATTCAACAATTTTAGGATGTTTTATTAACTCATTTCTGTCATCAATTCGCAAATTATTTTTTACGCACCAATCGTTTAATGCGTTAAAATTCGGAGAGATAATTGCACTTGCAAATTTTTGATTTTCACCGACAACAATTAATTGTTCAATTAAGGTCGATTCTTTAAATTTATTCTCAATAGTTTGTGGGGAAATATATTTGCCGCTTGAGATTTTAAAAATTTCTTTTTTGCGGTCTGTGATTTTCAAATATTTTCCATCAACTAAATGTCCGATGTCGCCTGTGTGAAACCAACCTTCCGCATCAATGACTTCGCGAGTCAATTCGGGGTTTTTGTAATAACCTTTCATCACAATATCGCCGCGGCAAAGAATTTCTCCGTCTTCGGCAATTTTTACCTCGACATTATCTGTCAAACGAGCGAACATTCCGATTTTTCGATTCGGGCAAGAACCATAATTCAACGCAATGACAGGCGAGGTTTCTGTTAAACCATATCCTTCAGCGACAGGAATTTGCGAAGCCCAAAAAATTCGCACCAAACGAGACTGCAACGCAGCACCACCGCAACCAACAAAACGAATCTCTCTGCCCAAAATATCTTTCAACTTTCCCAGCACTAAACTGCGGGCAATAAACAATTTCACTGCGTACAAAATTCCATTTTTGTTGTTTAACTCGTATTTTTCTGCCACTTTCAGCGACCAATGAAAGAGAAATTTCTTTATTGATGAGAAATTTTTTGCCTTCTGCAAAATTGCATCGTAGACTTTTTCCAAAACACGCGGCACCATGTTTATTCCCTGCACTTTTAATTCCTTGAGATTATTCATTATTGTCCCTGTGTGTTCGGCATAAAAAATTGAAACGCCCAAAATTTGATACGCATAATTAAAAATGCGTTCATAAATATGGCAAAGCGGCAAAAAACTCAACACTTTTTCTGGAAAAGTTAGCGGAATAGCCTTATAACTTCCAAAAAGATTCGTTAAAACGTTTTTGTGCGACAACATTACTCCTTTCGAGATGCCTGTTGTTCCTGAAGTGTAAATAATCGTCAGCAAATCGTCAGAAGTAATTGTTTTTTTAATTTCCAACACTTTTTCAGAGAAAAAATTTGCTTTCGTTTTTCCTAACTCAATAATTTCCGACAAATCGGGAATGTTATCGAAAGGTTGCGTTGAATAAATGTGTGTTATCGCTTCAATTTTCGAGGCAATAGGATAAATTTTTTGATACAACAATTTATCCGAAACGAAAAGCCATTGACTGTCGGAATGTTTGAGAATGAAATTGAGGTCATCAACAGACATTGTTGGGTACAAAGGAACGTGAATTGCCCCAATTTGTGTGGTTGCCATGTCAATAAAATTCCATTCGGGGCGGTTATTTGAAAAAATAGACGCAACTTTATCCCCTCGTTTCACACCAAGAGCGAGGAAACCGTAACTCAAAAAATTAACAATTTCAATATATTCCTCAATAGAATAATTTTTCCATTGTCCATCTCTTTTTGTTCCGAAGACGATAAAATTGGGAAATTTTTGTTTAGAAATTTCTAAAATATCGAAGATTCGAGTGATATTCATAAAAAAGTTTTTATAAAATATGAGAGTACAAAATTAGATATATTTCTCTAAATTATCAAATTTTTTATATAAAAAAAGTTAAAATATAAAAAAAAAACGATGTCATCGTTTAGAGAGATGACATCGTATAAACAAATTCTTATCTAATCACAACTTTTTCTGTTGTTATTCCGTCAGAATTTTGAATTTTCACTAAATAAATTCCTGAAGTTTGAAGTGAAATTTTTGAAAAATCAGAATTTACATTTTTTGAAAAAATTAATTTCCCTGAAATGTCAAAAATCTCGATTTGCGAATTTTTCGTTATTCCTGAAACGTAAACTTCTTTTTCGAAACTGTAAATTTTCATTTTAGCCGAAACTAAATTGTTAACCGAGTTGGGTTTTCCAAAATGTACTTTGAAACGTAAATTGGGTTCGGTTGTAGAATACGAAAAATCATATTGCGAGGAGCGTAAATCGGTAAAAATTCCTGTTTTTACATCTTCGAGATAAATTTCTGTATTTCCAAAACGAAGTTCTGTGGCAGAAATGGTATAATTTCCATTTTGTCCTGCTTTGAAAAACACAGGAACAACGCTTGTTGGTTGCATCGAATTGACGGAAGAGAGATTTCCATCGGCAGTTTGAGTGTAAAGATGAGTTAAATTATCTTCTTCCTCAAAAATTTGAAACGCATCAAGTTCAAAATCGAAGTTTTCTGTTGCATTATTGTCGAAAGCAATAACTGTTTCGCCGCCTTCTTGTTCTGTGTTATTGATTTTTAATCTCAAAACATTGTGAAAATCGGATTCTTCTTTCCAATATGTTTGCGAATGATGAACTCTAGCATTATTGTTTAGTAAAATAGCTGCACCTGTGGCTGTTGCGTAAACACGAAAACCTTGCATCGCAGGAATATATTGCGTTGCTCCGTAAGTTGATTCGTTTGTTGTTGCGTTAAAAGTTGCGATTCTTTGTCCGCTTTTGAAATAAATTGTCGGAGTAACATTGGTTTTCGTCCATCCGTTTGTTGATTTCCAATCTAAGGCACAAGGATAAGGATTTCCCAAGAGATAAAAACCGGTAGAAGAAATTCCTGGCGAGTAAGTATCTTTGTTAAACGGTGTTGTCGCAGGTGTTCCTGTGTAAGTTATGGTTTTTGAAGAAACAGGGAACTTCACCTCGTAACCTTTGAAAACAGCAAGTTGCGTTTCAGTAACATTATAATCTGTTGTGTCGGTATATCTTTTCAACAAAACCGTATTTCCTAAAACTGAAGTAGAAACAAAACGCATCGGAGTTGAAAACCAATGAACGCGAGGTGAATTTCCATCGTTGATAAAACATTTCATCTCGCAATTTCCTGTACAAGAAAAACCGCCGAGAGATACGTAAGAACCTGTGCCGCGTGCAGAACTCAAAATTGTAAAATTACCTTTAACGATGAGATATTTTTGTGCGTTGACGGTTAATTTCCCTGAAGTAGTGATAGTTAAATTTTTGACTTTCAAATCTGCTCTGCCATCGTGTTCTCCAACAATATATAAACCAGCTATTGAGGCATTTACGTCTTCGTTTGGTCTTCCGAAATCCCAAGAAGTTCCGTTCCAAGTGGTTAATTCGGGCAATAAAGTACGAGTGTTTTTGGGATTATTATTTGCAGCGAGATTCTGAGAATTATATTTTTCTGCACCTGTTGCTCCTTTGTACTCGACAACTGCGATGCGATAATATGACGAAGGTTGCAAATTTGTAATTGTTACCGAATCGCCTGTGCCGTTATAAACGCAAAACCAAACATTATTGATTCCTGTTCCTTGACCAAAAACAGAATTTGCCGTATAAGTTGTGTTAACTCGAACAATTGGGAAATCGCCTGATGTTGCACTTGTCGTTTTTAACACAAAAACTGCACATTTCGCACCTGTTCCTCTGGTCCAATGTGCGGTTGTTTGTGTAAGTTCGGTGTTTGTAAAAGTAACGTTAGTCGCTTGTACTTCGGGCAAAGTTGTAACATTTAACGGATTATTGACCGCAATATCAGGATTATGCATTTTTCTATCTCCTGAAATGTTGTATGAAAAAACCATCGTTCTGTATGTGGAATTTCCATCGAGTCCTGTGATAATCAACGGATTATCGGTAGAATCTATACCTGTAAAAACACAGAACCAACCATTTCCAGCATTCGTTCCTTGTCCAAAAGTTGTGTTTCCAACATAATTTAACGAATCAGAGATTGTCGGAAGAGCAGTTGACGTTTTTGCAATTAAAATACAACTTCCAACACCATTTCCTCTTCGATAATTGAGTGAAAATTGATTTTGAGAAATATTCGTTGCCGCTAAACTATCTGCCTGACGAGTAGGGAAGAAGTTAAATGTTAAAAGATTCGGAGAATCTGTATTTCCATAATACGAATAAACGTTAAAATTGTCCTTCGCAGCAATATAATATTCAATATTTCTGTCAACTGTGTTTGCAGGAAATTGTCCATTATAGATAGAATCGTTGGTTGTCATCGCAATATTTTGAAAGAGAATATCGCCGACATTTCTGTAATGCAACGTAACAGAAACAACTTGATTCGTAATATCAATAACTTTCGCAGAAATATTTAACGGCTGCAAACGTGTTGCGTTTTGCGTATTGACTAAAACATTTGTAATTGCTGGAGCAACATTGGGTAAAATAGCAATTTGATACGGATTTTCTGTCGGATTCAGGTTTGGTGAAGAAGTATTTGAAACACCGTCTGTCGCAGTGATGTAATAATTCATCCCGTTTCTGTAAACTGCCGAAGTAGGAATTATTGCTTGCCAAACATTTGGGTATAAAGTGTCGAGTACAGCCATCGCAACTTCGATATATTGAGCTGAGTCGGCATTTTTATAAAATAATTTCGCTTCCGTAGTGTAAGGAGTAACAATGTCAGTAATTTCTACTTGAATAGTAAACGGCGTATTTTCAGACCATGCTTGCGAGTGATATGCGAGAGTCGAAGCAGTACGAACAATTCTCGGAGCAGCACCTGGAAGATAAAAATCGGTGTCGTTTTTTGTAGTGTTATTGAAATTTACAGAAACATTGACATTTCGGCGAACACCATCAAATTCAGGTGAACTTGAGCGGTAACGAACCAAATACGTACTTCCAACTTGAGCAGAAATATCGTTGACAATTGTGTTAAAATTATCAAAAATATGATAATATTTTCCTTTTGTGTTTGTACGTTGAGCAATCGGAATGTATTGAACAAGTTGAAGTGGTTTGCTGTTGTCGAAAATTGGGTAGACAGAAATGTTGTTGGGCAATAAACGGTTGTTGATTAAAGTTTCATTCGTCCAATTTGTTGTGTGAGGGTCTGCGTCTGTGAGAAGAATCTGAACTTTTTGTGCGCCCGGACGGAAGTTCATCAACGCTGCTGTTGCCATTGCCTCATATTGATTTTCAGAAATATCATCGCCCGCACCGATATTGTGTTCACCTAATGTGATTTGATTAATTTTTGCGAGAATTGTATCTCGATTTGTGTAGAGATTTCCTTGATTATACGAGTAAACAGTATCTCCAAAGACGACAATTCCAACGGCATAATTGATTCCGCTTGATTCTAATTGATTCACAAACGAGATAATATTATTTTTTACCGCTGTAATTTCTTCTTCCATACTATTTGTTAGGTCTAATACAAAAACAAAATCGGCTAAACGAGAATTTCCTCCGTTATTTGGTCGTGTAACTTGAAAATATTCCGTTTGTGAAGTATTATTTTCTGTAACAGAAAAAGCACTTTGAGGTATAGAATCGTTATTTGTCCCATTTGTTTGAACATTTACATTCGCATAAATAAAGGGAAAATTTCCAAAATTCAAATTATTTAACGAAACAGAAAGCGGTGCAGGAGTTGTAACTTTTATTGCGATGTCGTCAATATACCAACCTGCATAATTTTGTGCATCGTCTGCATCAAGCATAAAAGCAATTTGAACGGTTTGATTTGCGAAGGAAGTTAGGTCAACAATACTTTGTCGCCATGATAAACATTCGCCGTTTCGAGGAATGTCAATTTGTTGCCAAGTTCCACCATTGGGTTTAACATAGATAAAACCGCCGTCTCCGTAAACATTATTTCCGTCAGAGAAGTAAGTTTCAATATTGAACCATTCCCAAAAATGCATTTTTACGCTTGAACCTGCTGAAGCCGTGAGAGTAATGTTCGGACTAATCAGCCATGCGTGGGTGTTTTCTACGTAATCTCCTGCGAGTTTTGTTGCTGCGAGTTTTGTTCCGCCGTGAGCAGCACTTGGTCCCGATGTTGGTGTTCCGACTTGCCAACAAGTAATTGGGGTGTTCGAAACAGAATTTGTATCTCTTGTCACCCAACTTCCGATTCCTGACTCGAAAGTTTGCAAAAAAATGGTAGAAGTTCCCTTGTCATTTTCTGTTGCTGCGTTTTGATAACGTTCAATTTTGGCAGCAGGAAGTTGTTTTCCGCGCACGGGTGCAACAGAATTTGTCGATTTTTTGTGATTTATTTGTGCGAAAACATCGCCGTTCACAAACATTATTGCAAGCAATAATGACAGAAAAAATAAAGATTTTCTTTTCATATTTGGAAAATATTTAGAATTTAAACAAGCCGCAATTTATTATTTTTTTTTCAATAAAAAAAATAATCGTTCATTTTTTATAAAAAAATTTCTCTCAAAAATTTTTTTTGAGAGAAATGTACGTTTTTTATTTTGTTTTATTCGGTAAATCGAGACCGTAGCCTGAGGTTTTGTCTGCTTTGCGAAGGAGAAAAGCGAAAAGTAAACCCAAACAGCCCAAAACGACTAACATTAAAATTGCGTAGGTGTAATCATAAGTGGCTGTTCCTTTTTCCAACATTTCGGGAGTAATATGTGAGTTGGTTTTGTCAAGAACTAATCCTATCAAAATCGGAAATGCCCATAAACCGAGATTTTGAATCGAAAACATTAACCCATATGCTGTTCCCAGTTTATTTGTGTCAACAATTTTTGCGACAGAGGGCCACATCGCAGCAGGCACAAGCGAGAAGGCAATTCCCAAAACAAACATCGGCACATAAGGAGTAATATTCGTAAAAGTAAAGGTTAAATGCACAAGAATCAGTAACGCAGAACCAAGAATCATTACAGAAGCGCTGTAACCTTTGTTATCTGTGAGCCAACCAAAAATCGGGGTAAAAATGACGGTTCCAAAAGGTAAAATCGAGGCAATTGTTCCTGCCATATCGGCGGAGAAACCAAATTTATTCTGCATCATATTCGGTGCATATTTCAGAAACGGAAAAACCGCCGAGTAAAACGTAACACACAACAAAGTGATGAAAACAAACGAAGGATTTTTCAATAAATTTCCGATGTCAGAAAATTTAAACACTTCGGTTTCGTCCAAACTGACTTTAATTTGTTTCTGTCTGTCCAGTTTAACATCGTACATCAGATAAACTAAGAAAACTAAAAATCCTAAACACATAAAAAATGCGGCAAACCATATTGGTTTGTTCCATTGCGTTTCAGAAACTAATTTCGGCGAAACAATTAACGCCATTGCTGTGCCGATTCGGGCAATTGCCAAATTTACCGCAAACGCAAACGCAATATCTTTGCCGTTAAACCATTTTACAATAATTTTATTAATAACAACAATACTCGTTTCTGCACCGAGACCGAAGAGGAAAAATCCTAATGACATCATTTTTAATTCGGGAGAATAATCGGTGAGAAAAGAATTAAAAAAATTATAACCGATTCCGTGTTGTACGTGAAATGCGTCAGAGGCGCCGTAGGCGGTGAGAAGTGCTCCAATTGTCATCATTGCTACGAAGGAAAAACCTGTTCTGCGAATGCCAAGACGGTCAAGAATGATGCCGCCAATAACTGCCATGCATAAAAAAGTATTCGGAATAGAATACGTGGAAACTAAAAAGCCATAATTTGTCGCTGAAAATTGTAATTTTTCCTGCAAAAGTTGTTGCAAAGGTGAAAGTGCGTCATAAAAATAATAATTCGCTGCCATCGTAAAACTTGCTAACAGCAAAATTCCCCATCGAGCCGCAGGTGACTCGTTCAATGCTTTTTTGATTTCGTTCATTCGTGAAAGAGTTGAAAAAATTTGGAATAATAAAAAATTTTAGAGATTATTGAGAATAAAATTTTTTGTAAAAATCTAAAATATTTTGAAAAGACAAATATAAAAATAATTTTCATTTTTAACAAAAAATTTTTCACAGAAAAAAGTATTTTCTGACGCAAAAAATTTATTTATGAGAATAAAATTTATTTTTCCTCATTTAAACGAATCAAAAGTTTGCCCGCCGAGGTTTGCTCCGCTACTTCCTCAAATTCATTGAGAGTTTCCTCTATCGTTTGATAAGTTTTATTTTGAGAAATATTTGTGCTAACACCCTTATTATCAATTGCTTCGATAATATATTTCACTGTTAGTCGGTGAATATCTTGCGAAGGTTGATACGCAACTTGCCCCACTTTGTCGGGAATTTTTACTTCAGCAATCAAATTACATTCCAACAATTCGTCAAGAATAAAATGAACATAATGCTGCGAAATTTTTAATTCCTTCGAAATTTCAACAATACTCAACGGCGGTTTTCCATCAGCAAAACGACTCGAAATCAAATGCATCACCCAAAGTGCCAGTTTTCGCTTAAATGAATGACTAATTTTTGTATTTCCTTGAAAAACAACATTTTCGACATTTTGTATCGCAAAAGTTAACTCCGCACCGAACAAAACTATATACCAACTCAACTGCATCCAAGTCAGAAATAACGGCAAAGCAGCGAAACTTCCATAAATTGCGTTATAACTTCCAATACTTACCTGAAACGAGATATAAAGAAATTGCGTAAATTGATACGAAACTCCTGCAACCGTTCCCGCAATG
The DNA here is from genome assembly GCA_020719385.1 of Rikenella microfusus. Taxonomy (GTDB): domain Bacteria; phylum Bacteroidota; class Bacteroidia; order Bacteroidales; family DYQK01; genus DYQK01. The sequence goes on from DYQK01000016.1 coordinate 12,733, forward strand.
AGCGCCGCAGAAACACGCACACGCGTATTGGGCATAATAATGTAAAGCAGCGAAAACACAAGAGAAATTAAGACAAATGGGACAATTTTCACCAACGAAAAAACTATCGGCGAGACTTTTTGTAAAATTTCATTTTGCGAGAATAAACTTTTTAACATTGTCTGAATGAAAACCGAGATACTTCCTGCTAAGATCACGAGAATCGGAGCAAAAAGCATTATTGTTGTGTAATCTGTGAATTTTCGCAAAAAAGTTCGCGAAACTTTTACTTCCCAAATCGCATTAAACGAAGTTTCAATGCTGTTTAACAACTGCATAATTGTAAAAAGCAACACAATTAGTCCGATTCCTGCAATCATTCCGCCTTTTGTTCGCGAAAGCATCGAATCGGTGAAAGACAGAACATAACGCAAAATTTCCTCTTGCCCCGTAAGCATCGAAGCAATTTGTTCTTCAAGAATTTCTTTTAACCCGAAACCTTGAGCAATTCCAAAACCAAGTGCCAGAACAGGAACAAGCGACAACAAAGACAAAATAGTTAAGGCAGAACCTCGAATCGAACATTGGTCTACGACGAAACCTCGAATCGCAACAAGCAAAGTTTTCAAACTATTATATAAAATTTGTTTGAAACGAGGCAACTCTTCTATACGAATATTCCAAATGTCTTTCTGCAAAAAACGAGATAAAGTAGAGATTTTTTCCTTCATAAAATAGAGAAATAAAATTTTTTCAAAAAATTGCGGCACAAAATTAGTGAAATTAAATAAAAAAATGTATATTTGCACAATTATTTTCGTTGTATGGAATCGATCTTTGGTTACCCTTTACCTTTTACCAATCCTGTTTTAATTTTTACATTGGTTTTGCTCATCATTTTGATTGCCCCGATTCTGTTTAAAAAGCTGAGAATTCCTGGAATCATTGGGTTAATCTTGTCAGGAGTGGCTGTTGGACCGCATGGTTTGAATTTTTTATCGAAAACTGATAGTATCAAAATCTTAGGAACTGTCGGGCTTCTTTATATAATGTTTTTGGCAGGTCTCGAAGTAGATATGCGACAGTTTAAGAAAAATAAAAATCGGAGTATTACGTTTGGCATTCTCACTTTCACTTTACCATTGATATTTGGGTTTTTAATCGGCACATTTTTCCTGAAATTGCCCTTTCTCTCGTCATTATTAATTGCTTGTATGTTTGCCACGCAAACTCTCTTGGCATATCCCATCGCAAGCAAACTCGGTTTAGCAAAACACGAAGCGGTAACAATTACTATCGGCGGGACAATAATCACCGATACAATTGTTTTGTTGCTCTTAGATGTTATCTCGGCGGCAAGCCGCGGCGGATTAAACGCAATGTTTTGGGTGAAACAAGGTTTATCTTTTGGGATTTTTGTATTTCTCGTACTTTGGGGAATCCCAAGACTCAGCCGATGGTTTTTGAAAAATTACACAAGCGAAAGTGGTTTACAATACATTTTCATATTAACTCTCGTTCTCGGTGCAGGACTTCTCGCTCAAAGTGCAGGAATAGAACCCATTGTCGGTGCTTTTTTCGCAGGATTAGCTCTCAACGGAATCATTCCGTATACTTCTCCCTTAATGAATCGAATCGAATTTATCGGAAATACGTTATTTATTCCGTTTTTTCTGATAAATGTCGGAATGTTAGTCGATTTAAAAGTTTTATTCTCAGGATGGATTCCTATTTCTATTGCTTTTGTACTAATTATCGGCGATTTTATGGGGAAATATTTTGCTGCTTTTATCACACAAAAAATATTTCGATACACCGTTGACGAGAGACATCTAATACTCGGACTCAGCAGCGCACACGCCGCCGCAGCAATTGCAGTTGTATTAGTCGGTTACGAAAGCAAACTTGTCGATTTAAACATTCTCAACGCAGCAGTTTTAATTATTTTAGTTTCCTGTCTCTCCAGCTCTTTTATTACCGAATGGGCAAGCAGACGTTTAGCATTGAGCGAAAGTTATGAAAAACCCGATTCTAATCAATTTGTCGAAAAAATATTAGTCGCAGTAAGTGAAAACGACAACATTGATATGATGATGGATTTCGCAATGTTGATAAAAAGCTCAAAAACAAAAGAACCCATTTATCCCTTGACCGTGATTAGCGAGGAAGACAAAACAAAAGAAACTATCACAAAATTTCAAAAAAAAATGACAAGAGTGACCGAGCATGCGTCTTCGGTTGAGATTTCTCTGGAACTTTCGATTCGTATAGACTTAAATATTGCGAATGGAATTGTTCGAGCCATCAACGAGATGATGGCAACCAAAGTGATTCTCGGCTGGAGTCCGAAGACAACCACCGATTTTATTTTTGGAAGCACTCTTGACAATCTTTTGCCAAAAACGAATCAGATGATAATTGTTACAAAAATTATTAATCCGCTGATGTCGTTTAAAAATGTTTATATTCTTGTTCCGCCGCATGCGGAGTTGGAAGTTGGTTTTCAAGGTTGGTTTGTCGTTATTTCTCAAATTGCAAAACAAATTACAGGAAATACGTTTTTCTTGGCTCGCACAACTTCCATAAAGTTGATGAGAAGTTTAAACATTAAACTCAAAGCATACGTAGACCCGATTTATCGCACTTTTAGAGAATGGAACGATTTAGCGGCTTTGCAGCAAGAAATTTCTGTCAACGATTTAATTGTAGTGATTAGTGCGCGTGCAGATTCGATTTCTCATCATAATTTTTTAACCAATGTTCCCAAACAATTAGATAAATCTTTCGAAAATTACAGTTTTTTCATCATTTATCCCGAACAAACTAACGTTCAAACCTATATGACTTTGCAACTTGAGCGAGATTTAATCTTGCCGTTTCCGCGAGCGATTCAGAAAGTTGCGAAAAAAGGAGATTTAGTTAAACAAAATCTCAAGGAAACTTCAGAGAGCAAAGTTATTATTCCTGAATAATTTGTTTTTGTGAAAAAAGTTTTATCTTTGCAAATTAAATTTTTTGATATGTTATCTCTTGACAGAACACAACAACCGCCATATAAACTCATTGACAAAATTCATATCATTCGGGCGAAACCGCAAAAATTAGACAATTCGTTGCCCGTTTATGTTATTGAGGCAGGCGAGCAAGATTTAGTGCGTTTAGAATTTATCTTCGAAGCAGGAACGTATTATCAACCGTATTCTTTGGTCGCAAATTTCACTAATTCGCTACTTTCTGAAGGCACAAAAAAACGCACTTCCGCAGAAATTTCCGAGAAATTAGATTTTTACGGAGCATTTCTTGAAGCGGATACGGGAAAACATTCGGCAAGCATCGTTTTGTATACGTTAAATAAATATCTCGCAGAAACTCTCGAAATGTTGGAAGATATTTTGAAAAACCCGACCTTCCCGCAAAAAGAACTCGAAACGTTGATTCGCAAAAAGAAACAAAAATTTATTGTCGAGAATACAAAAGTTGAAACCATTGCGAAGGGTTTGTTTGCCGAATCAATTTTTGGAAAACAACATCCTTACGGAAAAATAGTACAACTTCAAGATTTTGACAGAGTGAAGCAAGAATGGCTTGTTGATTTTTATCAGCAACATTATCACTCGAAAAATTGTAAAATTATTGTTGCGGGCAAAATTGAGAATTCGCTTTTAAGTTTGTTAAATAAATATTTCGGTGAAAATGATTGGGAGAAATCTTCTCCGACAAAATCGTTTTTCATCCCCATTTTACCCACTGACGAGAAGAAAATTTACCTTCCCAAAAAAGATGCCGTTCAATCTGCGATAAGAATCGGAAGAGTTTTGTTTAGCAAGCAACATCCTGATTATCAACCACTTCAAGTGTTAAATACGGTTTTGGGCGGCTATTTTGGGTCGCGTTTAATGAAAAATATTCGCGAGGAGAAAGGTTTTACCTATGGAATTTATTCCTTGGTCGCTTCTTATCGCACAACGGGCTACTTTCTGATTACTGCCGAGGTCGGAAAAGATACGCGAGAAGCAGCTGTGAAGGAAATTTATGCTGAAATGAAAAAATTACGAGACGAATTTATCTCGCAAGAGGAACTTTCTTTGGTGAAAAATTCTTTATTAGGTGAATTGTTGCGAATTTTTGATGGTCCTTTTGCGTTAGCAGAAACGTTTAAATCGTTGCTGGAGTATGATTTGGATTACGAATATTATGAACGTTTAATTGAAACGGTGAAAACCATTACGGCTTTTGACTTATACGAATTGGCGGATATTTATTTTCGTCCCGAATACTTGACAGAAATTGTTGTTGGGTAAAATTAAACGATGCCATTGCTAAAAGCGATGGCATCGCTTTTTAACAAAAAAAATTATTTCTCTAAATTAAAAACGCTTTCGTACTCGTTTTTTTGTCGCAAAATTTCCACCGATTTTAAAAATAACGGGTTAATCTCATTTACAACCATATAAAATTCATTTATTCCCCAAACATTTCTCGCAATTCGGGCTTTCAATTCTGTTTTTACAACCGATTTATAATTCGCAAAGTCATAATTTGCAGGCACTTTTGTGAGAGTATCTTTTTTCTCTTTCAAAATTCTTGTCATTTCTTTTTGTGCAAAAATTTGCAAGTCGTTTAAAAATTCATCAGAAATTTGAAAAGTTTTATAAAATTTATCAAAATTCGGATAATTTTTGTGCAAAAATTTGCGATTTTCATCAATATATGAGATGACAAATGAGATAACAATTCCGTTTTCGTACCATTTATTATAAAAAGTCGGAAATTGAGCAGTATCTAACGAAACAAAAACATCAGGAATAATTCCGCCGCCGCCATAGACTTTTCGATTTTTGTCTTTTGTGAAATATTTTAACGAATCATTGATGTGAATGCTGTCGCGGTGAAAAAGTTCGCCGCTTTTTAAACGATTTTTCACATCATTTTTGTATTCAGAAACGCCTTTTTTGTAAGATTTCTGAATACAACGTCCCGAAGGTGTGAAATATCGCGAGATAGTTAGTCGAATCATTGAGCCGTCAGCCATGTAATAACTTCGTTGAACGAGTCCTTTGCCGTAGGAGCGTCTGCCGACGAGAATGCCTCTGTCCCAATCTTGTATTGCTCCTGCAAAAATTTCGCTTGCCGAGGCACTGCCTTCGTCAAGCATTACGACTAATTTCCCTTTTTCAAAAATGCCTCTATCTGTTGAGAAATACTCAAAACGCGGCGAATTATAGCCCTCGGTGTAAGTAATAATTTTACTTTCAGGCAAAAATTGGTCAACAAGGTCAGTGGCAACATTGAGATAACCTCCGCCGTTGTTGGATAAATCAAAAATTAAGTATTTGAGACCCTGTTTTTTCAATTTATTGAATGCTTCAGTAAATTCGTCAGTGGAAGTTCTCGCAAAACGAATCAATTTTATATACCCAACATTTTCGGTAACCATATACGAGGCGTCAATGCTGTAATCAGGAAGTTTTGCGCGAACGGCAGTTAACACAAAATTATCCTTCATTTCTTTGCGTTTTATGGTTAAATTGACTTTTGTATCCACATTTCCGCCGATATATTTTTTCACCTGCTTCGAAGTGATTTTTACATTCGAAACGGGAATGCTGTCAATTTTAACAATTCTGTCTCCTGCTAAGATTCCTGCTTTCTCTGCGGGAGATTTGGGAAAAACAGAAACTACATAAACCGAATCTTTCCAAATTTGATAATGAACACCGATTCCCTCATAACTTCCGTCAAGCGGCTGATTTACTGCCTCGGCTTCTTCTTTGTTAAAATAAACAGAATGCGGGTCTAAGGATTTTAAAACCGCAATAATTGCCTCTTCGGACAAACGCAAAGAATTCACCGAATCGACATAATTGTTGAAAATTGCCCGCATCACAAAATCAAACTTGCTGATGGCAAGATTATTCTCGGCATAATTTTGTGCAAAAACCGTGTTGCAAAACAACAATATAACAAAAATTAACTTTTTCATACCTCAAAAATTATTTTTTTCATTAATAAAACGTTTTTTTGTATCATTTTATTTTACTTTTTGGAAAATTTTTTACGCAATAATTTTCAATTTGCTTTCGTTTGTCAACTTCATTTTTTGAAAATCAAAATTTTCAATAAGTAAAATTCCTGATTTTTTACTTTTCTCAATACTTCCGATTTTTTCGTGAAAATTCAACGCCTCCGCACCGTTGATGGTTGCCCAAGAAAGCATTTCTGCAAACGAAATTTCGGGAAAATGTTGCGATAAAGTTTTCAATTCCGACAAAATTGAAATTTGCAAATTCGATGCCAAACTATCTGTGCCGAGACAAATTTTTTGATTCAAATTGCGAAACATTCGCACATCAGGAAGTTTATCCTCGATATACAAATTAGAATTCGGACACAAAACCCAAAACAAAGACTCAAAATGATTTTTTAACTTTTCGACATCGTTTTGCGAGGTAAAAATGTTGTGAACAAACAAAATTTTCGTTTTTTTGTCAAAAAATGGGAAAATATAATTTGCAGAAGTATCTTTTTTCTCGAAAAATTCAAAATTGCTATTTATTTCTGTCAGAAATTTCACAAAACTGCCGTTAAAATGTTGAAACATAAAATTCTCATTTTCACTTTCCTGCAAATGAAGCGAAATATGATTAGAAAATTGCGAAGTTTTTTTCAGCAAATTCGGCGAACAAGAATAAGCCGCATGCGGCGAAAGACTTGCTGACAAAGAATTTTTTTGAAACTCGTTTAAAATTTCGATTCCGTTTTCAAAAACTTCAAGAAAAGGTTTTTTCCACAAATCATAAACTTCGACAAAAGTATGAAAAAATAAATTTTGCGATTTTTTAATTTCGAGAGTCAGAGTAGAATTTGAAATATCACCGAGAGCAATGATTCCTTCGTTTCGAATCTGAATTTCTGCATTTTTTGCCGCTTCGATTTTTTCTTTTTCTGTAAAAATATTTCTCTCCCGCAGCGAGGCAACAGAATTTAAAAATTGCGGCAAACCTGTTTTTTGCGGAATGTTGCCCTTCATATAAGACAATTCCAAATGACAATGTGCATTGACAAATTGCGGAATCAAAATTCCATTATAAAACTCAAGATTTTCCTCTTCGTTCAGAAAACCTTGATTATCAATAACTTCGGTAATAATTCCTTCGTCGTTGAGACAGACAATTCCTTTTTTAATCGGTTTATCAACGGCAGTAAAAAGATATTGAGCGGCAATTTTTCTCATAAAAATTTCAAAACGATTAGACCTAATATAAAATATCGAATAAATTTTCCAAGAGTGATGAAAAATAAAACTGGAAGAATTTTTGCCCGAAAAAGTCCGAGAATGATAGGAATAATATCGCCGATGAAGGGCAAAAAAGTAAAAAAAGCAGCAATATTTCCATATTTTCTGACTTTGAGACTAAAATTTTCGATTTTTTCTCTTTTGATTCGTAAACATTTTTCTATCCATTTCCATTTTCCTGCGTAACCGAGATAAAAACTCGTTATTGAACCTGCCGAATTTCCTGCGGTCGCAACGAGAATGGTTAGTCCGAAGGAATAATTAAAAATTAACATCAAAACAACGATTCCTTCGGAGCTGAGCGGCAAGATTGTTGCTGCCAAAAAGCAACCAATAAACAAACCGAGATAACCATATTGAAAAAAATCGGTCATTTTTGTGGGCAAATAGAATGATTTTTATCTAACCAACAGAGAAAAAATATACTTTCGTGTCGAAAACCGTGAACTCTTATTTTTTCATCTACTCGCAATTCGAAAATTGTTATATCTGTAGACAAATTTTTCTTAAAATTGCTGTCAGGATAATTTTCAATAGGAATCGGCATATAGGCAAAACCTGTTTTGTTGGTTTTGCTTGCCGTTTGATAAATTTGTTGCCAAGAGTATTTGTGTATTTTTTCGTTAAAATTCCAAAAATTATTCATTTCAATTTTATTCCAATCAGAAAAACATTGAAAATCATATTGCAAAAAACGAATAGACAAAAAAACTGTTGCTTCATTTCCTTTGTTTTTCCATGAATCTAAAACAACGAAAGATTTATTTAGATATTTCGGCGATTCTGTCTCTTTGATTTCAAGTTTGGGAATCAAATTTTTACTTTTTTTCATCTCGCAACTTGCTATAAAAATCTTTTATTGACGACAAAGTAATTTCATTTTCACATTTTTCCCAAATTTCGTGACCTTCTCTTGCCATCTGCCAAGGAGATTCGGAATGAGATAATTTTTCCAAATAAGAACCCGAATGTTCACCGTAAACTTCTTGAACTTCATTTAATAAATCAAGCGTTTTTTCAGGGAAATCAGGAATATCCAAATCAAAAACTGTTATTGATTCGTTTTTGCCATAATTCGAAAATCGAGAATACAAACTTCGCACAACGGGACCGTGAGTCCATGCTTCGATTTTCTCCTCGAACAAAACTTCATCAAAAATTGTATAATGCCAAACTTGAGCGTAATAAACCAATTTTTGCAATTTTAACGGGCTAATTGTGTCGCCAACCTCAGGATTTACTTTACTCAGAAAGAAATCCGCAATTTGATTTGCTGTGTACATAAAATAATTTTTCACAAAGATACGAAATTTTTTTTGTTTAATCTCTTCGTTTTTTCAAAATCTTCGCAATTAAACTGCCTAAATAATCAAGTACTTTTCGAATCATATCGAAAAGCAGAGTTGTATATAATGTTGCTGTTGCCAGCCAAATCACGAGAGCATTGAACCAAAACGTATCAATATCTAATTTGCCGATTCGTTTTACAGGTGCATAAAAATGTGCGCGTCCATAACTTGTTCGCGGCTCCATATAAATTAAATCGGTGTTTTGCACAATTATATCATCAACTTCGATTCCGCGACCTTCACCGACAGCCAATTTATTCAATAACAAATCACCGATTCGGTCATTTTGATAATCAATTTTGAACTGTGTAACCAATTCATTCGAACCAAATTGTTTCTCTAAATCTTTCTGAATCTTATCTTTTTCCAAATTTATTTTATAACGCAAAGCGGTATAATAAACTTGTAATTGCTCAAAATAACTACGCAACTCGACAATTAAGTTTGCGTTGAAATGTTTAAACTGAATACTATCGACTTTTTCAAACGAAACTTTTGGAGAATGTTCTAAAAGTACGTTTATCTCGTTGCGAAGCATACGAAAATTCTTTGTTACCTGTTCGCGTTTTGTTTTTTCCTTGAGATTTTTCTCGCAAAAATCTATTTTTTCAGATAATCTTGACAAAACCCAACTTCGATAATCAATTTCACTCAATTTTTTGTTCACTTCGTAAAAATGTTCAGTGTAACGGTTATTTTTAAACTGCACAACCATCAAAGCCTCATACGCCCAACGCGAAATCATCATATCACCGACCATCGGAACGTAAAGCGGAGAAGTTAAATTTTTGTGCAATTTATCAAAACTCACAATTGTACCACTCAATAACAACTGCGGCACCAAGATAAACGGTATCAAAATGTAAATTGTTACCACCGAATTTAACGCAGCAGAAATATTTAGTCCGACAATATTCGCAAAGCAACTTGTTGTAAACAAAATTGCCCAATAACTAAACGTCATTCCTTTGATTCCGAGAATCAAATTGCCCACTAAGATAAACGAAATCGTCTGAATGGCAGAGATAAAAAACAAAACAATAATTTTTGCGTTCAAATAACTTGCCCAGCTGAGATTTAGAAATTTCTCTCGTTTTAGAATTTTCCTGTCGCGAATAATTTCCTCGGCACTGACGGTCATTCCCAAAAATAACGAAACAACAACTGCCATAAAAAGATATGCAGGAATATTTTCGTTTTCGCAAAATAAATATTGGTCAGGATTTGCAGTTGTTCCTTTGATAAACTTCGAGAAATAACCCAAAATAAACGCAAGAAGCGGCGATTCCAAAAAGTTTATCAACAAAAATTGCGTATTTGTAAGTTTTGACAAAACATTTCGAAACGAGAAGATTTTAAATTGTTTAAAACGTGTCGGAATTTTGAAATAATTATGCGGCAATTCGTATTTCACATCGGGAGAAGGAAAAGTTAACTTCGATTCTATCTTTGTTTGATAAGATTCGTACAATTCCTTCGGAGCAAATTTTCGATTTCGAGTAAATTTCCCATATTCATTGACAATTCGCGACTCAATAATTTGTAAAACTTGTTCCGAATTGACATTTCCGCAAGTTACACACTCACTTTCGTGTGCGTTCACAAAATTTCCCATCGTTTTGAAGTACACAACCGCATCAATAGGGTTTCCATAATAAACTGGATAACCACCTTTGTCCAAAATTAGCAATTTATCGAATAATTTGTAAATATCAGACGAAGGTTGATGAATATTAACAATAACCAATTTCCCTTTTAACGTTTGTTCTTTCAAAAGAGTCATTACAATTTCTGAATCCATCGACGAAAGTCCTGACGTTGGTTCGTCAACAATGAGAATCGAGGGTTCGCGAATCAATTCTAACGCAATATTGAGTCTTTTTCGTTGCCCGCCGCTGATAAATTTATTGAGAGGATCGCCGACAGTGAGATGTTTTATCTCGTTCAAATCCAAATCTTGCAACACTCTTACCACGCTTCGCAGAATTTTCTTTTCTGAAAAATCGTTAAAACAAAGTTTCGCATTGAAATATAAGTTTTGAAAAACGGTTAATTCCTCAATTAATAAATCGTCTTGCGGCACAAAACCAATTACTCCTTCGAGTTTGTCGGCGTCTTTGTGCAAATCGTAGCCGTTGATAGTAATTTTCCCTTTATTTAACGACAGCGAACCGTTGAAAATACTCAATAACGTTGATTTTCCGACTCCACTTCCACCCATTATTCCGATTAAACGCCCCGATTCTTCACAAAAATTAAATTTATGAATTCCATTTTCTGAATTTTTGAATCGAAATTCCACCTCGCTTGCGTTAAAAATAATTTTCGTTTTGCTCAACGCATTGATAAATTTCCCCGCCACATCGCCATAATATATAGGTGTAATTTTGGGACTTTTTATCACCGAACCGTTGCTCAAGATGTAGGACCAACCGGGGGCAATGTTATGTGCCGCCATGTACAAAGTTTCGTCACCTAAGTATTTGAAAATAAACACATTAGCACTTGAGATGTGAATCAAAATAATTTGTCCCTTGAGATTTTCGTTGTAAATGTGTTTAATTTGCGGGTCAGAAAATTCCTCTTCGTTGTCAACAAACAATAATTTATCTTTGTGCGGAATATTTTGCGGCGATTCTAAGATAAAAGCACGAATATTCGCATAATCTGTCGGTGAAATTTTAAACGTTTCTGCCACCGTATCAACGAATTCCAACTCTTTCTCGTTGACCTGAGTGTCCTCGTTGATAAATTCCAAAAGTCGCAAAATAACGATGACTTTCTCTTTTTGTTGCAAAACTTCATTAATCTCGTTACAAATCAACAAAACTTTCACAGAGTTTAGCGAAGTACGTTTTCTGCTTTTCGTAGAATCGGAATGCTCGAAATTTTGCAAGTGAACGGATAAATATTCGTTAAAAAGAGTTAAATATTCGTTCATCTGGTCTTGATTTAATTGTTGACGCAAATAACTCTCGACAATAGTTTGTGCCGTAGAAGAGACACCCTCTCTATTGACCGTTGCAACAATTGCGAACAGACGCATTAACGCTTTTAAAATTGATTCGTTCATAATTTTTTAGTTTTTAGGAAAAATTAACAAACTCTGTGCCGACAGAAATATTTTTAATCTCGCAAATATACAATTTTATTTCGAAAAATTTTTATTTTTGATTCTCAAAAACATTATTTTCGCGAAAAACATCAGGAATTTTATCGTTCCCTAATTTTATTGACTTAACTCTTCCCTTAATTTTCTTTTCAATAACAACTTTTTTATTGCCCTTTTCCCACGCTCTCACCGATTCTGTGTAAATTTCTTCCCCATTATCTGTGAAAAATGTTAAATAAATCGGAACAGGTAAATTGCCTTTTCTCTCAATAGTGACAGAAAAACTCTCGCCGTTTATTTTTACCTCTTCAATGCTCAAATCGGGATAACCTCTTTCGAAAAACCAAATTTTCCAAAACCAATTCAAATTTTCCTTTGCCACATCGTTAAATGTAAAGAAAAAATCATACGGAGTCGGATGTTTTCCCTTCCAACGATTAAAATATGCCGTTAAACATTCCTTAAACTTCGCCTCACCAAGCATCTCGTACAAAAATCTATACGCAATCTCGGCTTTGTAATAACTCGTAACGTAATATTCGTAACCTCGAATCTGCGTCGAGGGTTGCATCAAAGGTGCGTCAAATTCTGTTCCTGCATACATCTCGTAAACCGAAGCACACTCACTTTCCTGATAATCTTCACTCGAATATGAATTTTGAAACTTCTCAGGCAGAAACATTGCCCAACCCTCGTCCATCCACGAATATTTTACCTGATGAATTCCCATTAAAAAAGGAAAATACGAATGAGAAATCTCGTGACTCGTTAAATGAACGGTGCGAGACTCCGCGTAACAACTGCCATCGTTTACCATCATTGGAAATTCCATTCCATCTTCGCCGTTAAAAACCGTCATAAAAGGATAAGGAAAAGGATAAGCAGGCATTTTTGTCGACAAATAATCGATAGAAAGTTTTGCTATTTCACAAACTTTATGAAAATCGCTTGACCGTCTGTTGTAAACTGCCGAAATAAAAATATTTTCTCTCGTAGATTCTTGAAAATAATTCACTCCGTCCCACAAATAATGCGAACTTGTACCGAAACAAAAGTCAGAAACATCATTTGCAACGTAATGAAAAACATTTTTCTCATTTTTTTTGAAAATATTGTTCTTTTTATAATCATCAATAGAGATAATATTGAAAACTTTATCCGATTTTTTTGCATTCTCGTATCTTGAAAATATTTCTTGCGACAAAATGTCAGTAGGATTTTGCCAAAAACCTGTTGCCCAAATCATAAAATCATTCGGAACAGTAATTTTTACATCATAATTACTAAAATCATCGTAAAATTCATTCAAACCGTTATACTCAAGATTGTCCCAACCATCAATATCGTCATAAACGGCAATGCGAGGGTACCAATAAGCAATAAAAAACGATGTTGAGTCGTAACTGCCCATACGAATGTGCGTTTTCTTAGGAATTGTCAACTCCCATTTTAACTCAATTTTAATGCTATCTCTCGACTCAATCTCGGTGTGAATACTATAATTGGTCCCAAAAGGCTGCCGAAAATAATCTAATTTCTCTCCATTGACAGAAATCTCGTCAATTTTTACTCCATCGTGAAGGTCGGAAGGCGTAATTTCTCTATCGCGTTTCACGCCTTTTTGATAAAGATTTTGATAAATTTTAAAATTTATCTCTGAAATACTTTGCGGCGAATTATTGACATACACAATAATTTCTTTTCCCTTAATTTTTTGCGTTTTTGGAAAAAATTCTGCTTCTATTTGATACGAAGTTTTATTTTGCCAATATCGCTCGCCTGCCGCACCTGAAAAAGAACGCGTTTTTTGATGATACGCTTGTTTAATATTAAACGGAATAAACAATTCAGACTCTTGAGAAAGTGCGAAAAAAGATTTTAAAATTGCAAAAACAAACAGAAAAAAGATTTTTCTCATAAAAATTTTAATTTTTTTACAAAGATAAGAAAAATAATTTTAAAATTAAACATAAAATTTAGAAATTAAAAAAAAAATTGTATTTTTGTCTCACAATTTTTACAATTTTTTATGAAAAAATGGTTTATTAAAATCTTCGCAAGTATTTTTCTTTGGGCATTTCTCATTTTTCTCGGAATTATTTCGATAATTCCTCCATTTTTTCAAAAATTTTCGGCAAAAGTTATCAAAAAAGAACATCAAACTTATTACACAACTCAACACGCCGACATCAACAATGATGGGAAAATCAAAAAAATCAGTCTTTTTGAACTAAATAATTTCACGGCTGTTAATTTTTATGACCAAAACGGAGCAAGTATCTCGCAATTTAATTTCGAAAAAAAACTTGCCCCATTTAAAATTTTTTGGGTCAACGATTATAACCATAATAAAATTAAGGAAATTTATTTTTTTACGCAAAGCAATGACTCAATATTCCTAAATATCAAAGAAGGAATTGATGAAAAAATGCTTGTAAAAGATAAATTTTGCACAAAAGTTTTGAAAAATCACAAAAATAGTTACGACATCAACACTATGAACTTGATGCCTTCTCACGACCTCAATAATGACGGTTATAACGAATTTTATTTTTTCCTATCGGCAGGTTATTCCTACGCACCGCGAGCCATTTTTGCTTACGATATAAAAAATGATACGTTATATAAAACTGAAAATGTTGGAAATTTTATTACGATTTGGAATTTCGAAGATTTTAAAAACCAAAAACTCTTGATTCCGACAACCATTGCGACAGAAAATTATAAAAAACAAAAACATTCGCACATTTCTTATCCCGACACATCCGCTTGGCTGATGGTTTTTAACGAAAAATTACAATTTTTATTCCCGCCCGTCGAGTTTCAAGGCAAATTTCAGATAAATTCTACAATTTTCTCGCAAAAAGATTCTGCTTTTATTGCTGTTTTATCTGTGAATTTGCGTACAAAAACGCAAATTTCGAAACTTTCGCTCTTTAATATGAAGGGAAAAATGTTGCGAAACACGATTTTAGAAACCAATAATTATCATCTTTTCAAAGAATATGATAAAAAACCTAATGAAATTCGTTTATTATCTGTTGACGGAAATGTCTTTGTCTTTGATAAAAACTTAATTTTGAAGGAAAAATATCAATTATTTGATTTTAAAAATAATTTGATTTTAGAATTTCATTACTTCGACATCGATTCTGATGGCGAAATAGAAAAAATTATTGTTACAGAAAACAGTTTAGAAATTTTTCGAAATGATTTTTCGCAAAAAGTTTCACTCGCACTGGAGGAAATTGGATTTGCGATGCCTTCGATTATCGAGAAAAATGAAAATTCTACAAAAATTCGCTTTCAATGTATGAATAATCAAAGTTCCTACATCATTGAATATTCTAAAAATCCACATTTTTATTTTCGATATTTTATTTACATTGGAATTTATCTCGTAATTTTGCTAATTTTATATCTCACTCAAGTTTTGCGAATGCGAAAATTGAAAGCAGATAACATTCGTTTGCAGAAAATTGTTGACAGACGCACTAATGAATTGAAAGAAAAAAACCAAATTCTCGAACAACAGAAGGAAGAAATCTCGGTTCAAGCAGAAAATTTGCGAAGTACTTTGGAAAAATTGCAACAACTCGATGAATTTAAACAAGGTTTAACCTCAATGATTGTTCATGATTTAAAAAATCCGTTAAATTTTATTTTAAACTCGCAGGAAAATCAATTTGCGAGAATTAAAAATGCAGGAAAACAAATGTTAAACATGGTTTTGAACATTCTTGACGTGCAAAAATTTGAAGAAGCAAAAGTTTTTCTCGAAAAAATTAATATTTCGCTCAACGAAATCATAAAAGAATCGATTTTTCAAACAGAATTTCTTGCGAAACAGAAAAATATCGAGATAAAAAATGAAATTTTTGATAATTTTGTCATCAGAATCGACAAAGAATTGATTATTCGCGTTTTTGTGAATCTGTTTACAAATGCCATCAAGTATACTCATATCGGCGGGACAATTATTTTAAAAGCGAAAAATGTTTCAGAAAATCATTTAGAAATTTCAATTTCCGACAACGGAGACGGAATTCCTGAAGACAAAATCGACAAAGTCTTTGAGAAATTCGAACAAATTGCGGCAAAGGCTTCAGGCAACATTCGCTCTACGGGTTTGGGACTAACATTTTGCAAATTGGCGATGGAAGCACACAACGGCAACATTTCGGTGAAAAGCAAATTAAACGAAGGAACAACATTTTTTTTGATTTTCCCCAAAATAGAATTTTTCGAGAAAGATAAATTTTCAGAAAATCGAGAAATAACAGAATCAGAGAAAAGTATATTTTCTGATTTTTCTGAGAAAGAGAAAAATTTGTTAAAACCATATTTAACGGAATTGCAGAAATTCGAAGTGTATGAAACAACCGAAATTGAGAATATTTTAGAAAACATAAATTTTGAAAATTCTAAAAATATCGAAAAATGGAAAAATAAAATTGCCGAAACTTTGTATAATTTAGACAATAAAAATTATTTTAAACTGATAAAATTATAAATTTTCAAAAAAAAGAAATTATTTTTTGAGAAAAATATTTGTAAATTTGTAAAAAATGAACTTTTAAAAAATCTAAAATATGGCTTATTCATCTTACACTCTGCGAGAAGTTGTTGAAACTTTTCAATTAACTTTTCGGGAGAAAATTCTTTTTCCAGAAGAGAAACCCATTCAGATAAAAATTTACAAACACATCATTGAACGTGGTTTGCTCGAAGCACTGCCGCGCGGGTCAGAGAAAATACGCAACGAATTGATTATTATGCCATTAATGCTCGAATTATGCGAATTGAACGACAATAAAATGACCGTTTACTCAGGCGAATTTCAGAATGTTGGTATATGCAAAAATATGTTTTAACATTTAATTTACAACGCTACCGAAAAAATGGAAAAGAAAAAAATTATCACTAAAACAATTTGGATTCTTTCGTTTGTGAGTTTATGTACAGATATTGCAAGCGAAATGTTGTATCCTGTAATGCCAATTTATTTAAAATCAATAGGTTTCGGTTTTCTCTTAATCGGAATTTTAGAAGGAATTGCTGAAGCAATTGCAGGTTTGAGTAAAGGTTATTTCGGCAATTTGTCCGATTCTGTGGGGAAAAGAGTGCCATTTATTCGATTTGGATACGGTCTAAGTGCCATCGCAAAACCAATGTTAGCCGTTTTTTCATACATTGGTTGGGTGTTTTTCGCAAGAACACTCGACAGATTGGGCAAAGGAATGCGAACCAGTGCGCGAGACGCAATGTTATCTGACGAGAGTACTTCCGAAAACAAAGGGAAAGTTTTTGGTTTTCACCGTTCAATGGATACTCTCGGAGCGGCTATTGGTCCTTGTTTTGCCCTTTTGTATTTGTTTTTTTACCCGCAAGAATATCGATTTTTATTTCTCATTGCGTTTATTCCTGGAATAATTGCGATAATGTTAACTTTTTTTATCAAAGAAAATGCGAAAAAACAGGAAAATGTGAAAAAAAATATCTCATTTTTTCAATATCTTTCGTATTGGAAAAGGGCTAACATTCAATATAAACGCTTGATTATCGGACTCTTAGCGTTCACTTTGTTCAATAGTTCGGATGCCTTGCTGTTATTGGTCGTGAAATTTCAGGGTGCGTCAGATTTGGAAGTTATTGGTTTTTACATTTTTTTCAATTTAGTTTACGCAATTTCATCGTATCCTGCAGGAATTTTGGCAGACAAAATTGGTTTACAGAAAATTTTAATATTTGGTTTATTTTTGTTTTCTGTCGTTTATGGGACAATTTCGTTCACAAATCATTGGTTATTTTTGGGAATTTTGTTTGCGTTGTACGGAATTTACTACGCAACAACTGAAGGAATCGCAAAAGCGTTGATAAGTAATTTTTGCGAAAAACAGGAAACCGCAACAGCCATTGGTTTTTATTCAAGTTTTTCGAGTATTTTCGCACTTTTGGCAAGCATTTTTGCAGGTTTTTTGTGGGAAAAAACAGGAAGTTCTCATCTGCCGTTTTTAATTTCGTCTTTCGGCGTTTTTTGTGTCGCAATTTATTTAGTGAAAATTTTTTCAGAATCGAAGTCGTTGAAAAATAATTCCGAAAATAATTAAACAAAGTCCAAATATTGTCGTTGAAAAAATTTCTTCGCCCAAAATAAAATGTATAAAAATCAGGGCTAAAAACGGAGAAAGATAAACCAAATTGTTAATTTTCACATTCGAAGTAGAGTTTTGCAACGCAGTGAGCCACAAAATAAACGTTATTCCCATCTCGAAACAGCCAACATACATTGCGGCAAGCACAGCTTTCGTTTCTGTAACGACAATATTCGAAAACAAGGCACACGCAAAAGCAGAATAAATTGTTCCAAAAAGAAAATAACCAAATAATTTGGGGACAGTTTCGTTTTTGTCTTTGAGATTCAAAATCCAATAAGTTGCCCAAATGATAGAACTTCCTGCGGCGAGAAATACTCCAAAAAGATTCGTATTTTGAAAAGAAAACCATTTTCCCTGACTCGAAATGAAAAAAACGCCTGCAAAACTGATAAAAACTGCGACAAGATTTTTCCACGTCAATTTTTGTCCCAAAAATTTTGCAGAAAACAAAGTTAAAACGATGGGCCACGTATAATTTAACGGTTGAGCCATTTGTGCGGGCAAGAGAGAATAGGCTTGCAGCAAAACCACATAATACAAAAACGGATTCAAAAAACCCGAAATTGCCGCTTTTACAAAATTATTTTTGAGATAATTCTCAAAAACAACAATTTTTTTTGTAAAAAGAATAAATAACCCAAAAATAATCAACGAAGTTGCTGACGAGTAAAATAATAATTGCAGAAAATCCATATATTTTAACGCAACTTTAAACGCAGTCGAGACCGTTGACCACAATAAAATTGCCAAAATAGCGAATAAATACGATTTTTTTGTCGAATCCATATTTTTTTTGATAAAATTTTTGCAAAAATAACAAATTTTCAGAAAATAAAAATTAATATTTTTCGAAAAGTGCCAAAAAGAATCGTTGCCAGATTTTTGAAAAAACGGCAACGTTCAATTGTGAATTACCGAGCATTATTGATTCGCTCGTTTTTTTCCCAAAAGTAACTCTTTCATATTTCCGTTTACTTCGAAACTGACAATAAAAAGATATGGAGCAAGAAATAATATTCCGCCAACAGTTGCTATGATTCCCAAAAGAATTCCTTTTGTCGAAAAGTGATTTCGCCAAGCAACCCATAATCCTGTAATCATCAAAAAGCACATAAAATCTAAGTCAAATTGTCCTGCCCAATTCATTGCCGTTATGTCGTTAAAGAAAATCGAAAATAAATTCCATCCGTGATTATTTCCTGCAATAATTGTGTAAACTAACTCCATCGCAAATACGGCAACCAAAAAAACTCGAAACACTTTCATATTTTTCCTTTCTGTATTAAAAAATTCATAAATTGAAATGTGCGGCAAAAATACAACAGGTTTTTCGCTTTTGACTTGTAAATTTTCGACATTTTTCAATTCCTGTTTAAAATTTTCGAAAGTTTGTCCGCTATATTTCTTAAAATCCCTTGAAAAATGGGCATAATCATAATAACCGAAATCCCACAGTTTATCTAAATTGAGAGATTTATTTACCGTTACATACTCTAAGATTTTCTGAAATCTGACAAGAGACAACATTGTTTTTGGAGAAACACCTGTGTATTTTGCGAAATGTCGCTCTAAGGTGCGATGCGAAACGTTAAAAGTATTCAATAAATCGTCAATAGAATTAGTCGAAAAATAATTTGCTGCCAAATATTTCACTGCGTTAATGTTATCTGAAACTTGTTTTTCCTCGGATAATTTCATTTTTTTCAAAAAATATTGTTCAGCAATCAATGCTTTCTCGGTTAAAAAATTTACAGAATTTATTTTTTCCAACAATTCATTGACATCGGTGTTAAAAATTTCGCTAATTTCAATAATATTTCCTGAAAAAAGGTGCAACGGAATTCCTGTAATAAAATATAAAAAACTTGGTTTAATTTTTGCCCCCAAAATTTCACTTTCCGAGTCAAGTTTGATGTTAAATTTTATCGGCGACAAAGCAACGGGTTCGATGAACGATTTTTTTGTGT
Organism: Rikenella microfusus; assembly: GCA_020719385.1. Taxonomy (GTDB): domain Bacteria; phylum Bacteroidota; class Bacteroidia; order Bacteroidales; family DYQK01; genus DYQK01. The sequence continues at coordinate 32,595 of DYQK01000016.1, forward strand.
TTAATTTTTGATTTTGAGAAATAAATTCTAAGGAATGATTAAAATTAAACAAAATATAGGCGAATGGCTGTGCCGAGACATTGACTTGAAACATTCCATTTCCTTTGAAAAGCACAAAATATTCCACCCAATTATTCAAAAATTTGGGTTTACAAGAGTGAAACGACAATTCTTTTTCCATAATTTAAATATTTTTTAACTTTTTTAACATCTGTCAGAATTTTTAGAAAAACTTGACATATCTTTTCTCAAGACAAAATCGACTTACTGACCAAAATTTCAAAGTATGCAGGCAACCAAAAATCTTCCATCCATTCCTTCATTGCTGGAGTTGCTCCTTTAAACTCCCGCATATCAGCGATATAACCTTTTACAGAAAATTTTTCAGACATCTCAAGAAATTTATTTTTGAAATGAATTATCTCATCGTCTTCTGTAAAATCGTTGTATTGCTCCAAAACGAAATTTCCATCAGGAAAATACTGCAATTTGACATAACTTGTCTCAAAATGCGTTTCTGCGTCAATAATTTGTGGTGTTTCCATAAATTTTTTATTAATTTTTTTGCAAAAATAAAAAATAATTTCGTTTTTTCAAATTTTTTTCTGAAAAAATAATTACTTTTGTCTCAAATTTTTTTCATTAATTTTATGCAAAAACCTCCTTCGCTTTCGAAATTTTTAAATTTTTTTGCGATAATAATGATTTTAGTTTATTTTGTGTTTGGTTTTTTTGTGATATTTTCGAAAAGTTTTGATTATGTTCCCAAAGAAATTCGATTTGCTTTCGGAATATTTCTCATTGCTTACGGTTTTTTTCGAGCCGTGAGATTGTATTTTAAATTGAGACAACAACGTTATGATTACTCTGATGAAGATTAAATATTTGAAAATCAAGAAGTTATGAAATGTTTTATGACAGGTGGAACAGGAATGTTAGGAAGTTATTTTTTGTTAGAACTTTTGCAACGCAATTTTTCTGTCAAAGCGTTGAAAAGAAAAAATAGCAATTTAGAAAATACGTTAAAATTGTTTCAATTTAACAACGCAGAAAATTTATTTCACCAAATCGAATGGATAAACGGCGATGTTACCGATTATGACATTTTAGAATCAGCCACAAAAGACGTTTCTGCCGTTTTTCACTGTGCCGCAGTGGTTTCGTTTCGCAAAAAAGACAAAAAATCGATGTTCGACATCAATGTTCAAGGAACAGCCAATTTGGTAAACGCCGCTTTGCAAAATAAAATCGAAAAATTTTGTTATATAAGTTCCGTTGCAGCGTTGAGTGTTTCTGAAACAGAAAAACCTATTGACGAAACTTTTGTGCCGCAACCAAATGAAAAACAAAGTGGTTATGCGGAAAGTAAATTTAAGTCGGAACTCGAAGTTTGGCGAGGAATTGCAGAAGGTTTAAATGCGGTAATTCTGAATCCGTCAATTATTTTAGGTGCGGGAGATTGGAAAAAAGGAAGTGCGAACATTATTTTTCAAGTTGCAAACGGACTGAATTTTTATACTGACGGAATAATGGGGTTTGTTTATGCGAAAGATGTCGCACAAATCGGAATAGAATTGATGAATCGAGAAATTTTTAACGAACGTTTTATTTTGTCTTCAGAAAATTTAACGTACAAAGAAGTTTTCGATTTCGCCGCAGAATTTTTAAACGTTAAAAAACCTCATTACAAAGTTTCGCCATTATTGTTGAAAATTGGGCAAAAATTAGACAATTTCCGTTGTTTTTTGTCAGGAAAAACTCCTTCGCTTACGCAGGAAATGGTTGATGTGGCTCATTCGAAAATTTTTTATTCCAATGAAAAAATTTTAAAAACTTTGCCGCAAAAAACTTTTTCGCCGATAAAAAATGCTGTTGAAGAAATTTGTCGTTGTTACGAATTTGCGAAAAAATAAACCTGCAAGACACAAAATCTTGCAGATTCGTTATTTATTGCATCGGAACGCAACGAATTGCACCTTTTTTCGCTACTTTTAACGTTTTGAAATCTAAACTTTTCAACTCTGCATAACCAACTTTCAAGCCTTTTTTTTGCCATTCTTTTGCGTCAGGACAAGTTGATTTCACTTTTTTCGCATCTTTTTCAGACAAGATTGCCCGATAAGTCAATTTTCCATCTTTAATTTGAAAATCTTTTCGCAAATCATCGGTGTAAAGAAATTTGTCAACAACTTCTTTTTTCGAAACTGAATAAATCACCAATTCCGATGTTGTTGAAGTGCCGCACTCAAAGAAAATCAAATCCTCATAACCGCCGAAAAAACGATGCGGAGCATCACTCACTTTTACCTGAAATGAATCTTTTTCACCTCTTTTACATACATAACAAACATTTTCTGCTGAAGAAGCACTTTGTTGCAAAAAAATGACTCGAAAATTTCCTGTTTGAAAACTCTCGCGACCATTTTCCTTAATCCAACTAACATTTGCCATTCCATCAATGCCCCAAGTGGTATCTTTTTTGAAACTCTGTGAAATAACTTTTTTAGCCGAATCTTTTTGTGAATCAGTTGTACTTGCCGAATTTTGTTTATTTTCAGAACGACAAGAAAAGAAAAAACTCAATAACAAAGCAAAAAAGCAAAAAACAAAAATATTTTTTGTCATATTAAACTATTTTTTTGAAATTAAACTTTGCAAAAATAATAAAATTATTTCGAAAAACAAATTTTATTTTCCTGCAAAAATAAATTCGGGTTTTTCAGAATTCACCAAAAATGCAAATTGTTGATTAAAAAATAAAACGCAAAAATTTTTTAGTTATGTCGAAAATTTATTTGTGTTTTAAACAACCCCAAATCTTTCATTTCGAAATTTTCGATATATGCAAATTTTTCTTTGTTCTCTGCACAAACTTTTTTGATAAAAATTTCTGTGTCAATATGGAATTCGTTATTTCGCAAAGTGTCAAGCAACAACAAATATCCCATAACAATATTTCCTGCCATTTCAACTAACTTACGTGCTTGAAAATCAAGCAGTTCGTTGTTTTTTGCGTCTGAAACTTTTTTCACTGATATTTCATATTCTTGAGTCATCGCAATTAAAATATTTTTCAAATTGTCCCATTCAGGATTTGAACATTGTTTTTCGTAAAATTTGATTTGCGAGAGAAATGTTCCTGTTGTAACGCCGCGAATGGCAGCGATGACTTGTAATTGCGAAGTTCCTTCGTAAATTGTGGTGATTCTTGCGTCTCGATAGATTCTTTCGATGGGAAAATCTTTCATAAAACCTGTGCCGCCGTGAATTTGTATTGCGTCATAAGCGATTTCGTTGCAATATTCGCTCGAAACGAGTTTCAATAACGGTGTGAAAGCATCGGCGAGTTTGCGATATTCCTTCATTTCAGTTTTTTCCTCGGCAGAGAGAGTGCGTTCTTTTTGGTCAAAAATTTCTGTGAGAATTTTGTAAAGGTCGACAAATCTTGCGGTTTCGTATAATAAACTTCTTGCGGCTCGAAGTTTTGCTCGCATAAGGGCTAACATTTCGTAAACGGCAGGAAATTCGATAATTGGTTTTCCAAATTGTACTCTTTCGTGGGCATATTTAACTGCTTCGCGGTAGGCTGCTTCTGCAATTCCGACAGATTGACCGCCGACACCAAGTCTTGCGGCGTTCATCAATGCCATAACATATTTGATTAACCCCATTTTTCTGTCTCCGACTAATTGAGCAGGTGCGTTTTTGAAAACCATCTCGCAGGTCGGTGAACTTTTTATTCCCATTTTATTTTCTAAACGGCGAATAGTTACTGCATTGCTTTTTTTGTCATAGACGAAAAGCGAGAGTCCGCGTCCGTCTGTTGTATTTTCCTCTGAACGTGCCAAAACAAGCGATATTTCTGCGTCTCCGTTTGTGATAAAACGTTTAACGCCGTTGAGAATCCAAATGTTTTTGGCAGAATCGAAATGTGCTTTGAGTTGAACTGACTGCAAATCTGAACCCGCATCGGGTTCGGTGAGAATCATTGCGGCTGTTGCTCCTTCGTTGAAACGAGGCAAGAATTGATTTTTAATTTCTTCGGTGGCAAATTCGTGCAAAGTTTCTGCACAATCTTGCAGTCCCCAAATATTCGCAAAACCTGCGTCGGCTCTTGAAATCATTTCTCCCGCAAGTACGTAAGGAATAATTGAGAAATTTAAACCGTTATATTTTCGGGGCAAAGTCATTCCGATTAAATTTGCCTGCACCAGAGCGTCATAACTTTGTTGAGTGCCTTCGGCATATTTTACCCTTCCATCAACAATTTCGGGACCGTGTTTATCTACGGCGTCAGCATTGGGAGCAATAATGTTACCGCAAATTTCTCCGACAATATCGGAGATTTGGTCGTAATTATCCATTGCGTCTTCGAAATCGACAGGTGCGTAATCGAATTTTTCTTTGTCTGAAAAATTTCTTTCTCGCAACGTAATAATTTTTTTCATCAAAGGATGCGAAAGATGAAATTTCAAATCGGGATTATCGCTATAAAAATTGGGCATAAAATTTCAATAATTGATTTTTTTTAAACGGCGGCAAAGATAATTATTTTTTTTAAAAAGAAAAAATTTTTACTTTTGTCTCGAATTTTTAATGAAAAAAAATGAAATATTTACAAAAAATTTGGACTGACGAGGAATTGTTAAAAATTTCTCATCTCAATTCACCGATAAAAATTCAAGAATTTCTTTTCGAAATTCCTTATAATCCTGTTGCGGAATGTCGTTCGCCACGTAAAATTTTACAAAACCCGAAGGCACATTGTTTTGAAGGTGCATTATTTGCCGCTGCGATGTTGCAAAACATTGGTTTTCAGCCCCTCTTGCTTGATATGTACGCAATTAACGATGACGACCACGTAATTGCAGTTTTTAAACAGGGAAAATATTGGGGTGCAATTGGAAAATCGAATTTTACAACGCTTTGCTTTCGAGAACCCGTTTACAAAACGTTGCGAGAGTTGGTTATGTCGTATTTCGATTTTTATTTTAATACAAAAAATGAGAAAACCTTGCGAAGTTACTCGAAAACGTTAAATTTGAATCGGTTTAACAAAGAAACTTGGCGGACAACGGAGCAAGATTTAGAATTTATCGGAGATTTTCTTACTCAAATGAAACATTTTCCCTTGTTAGAAGAAGGAATGGAAAAAAATTTGCAACCCGTTGACAAATATCTCTTGCAAGGTTCGTTGATAAATTGCGTTACTGAAGGACTTTTTAAACCTGAATAAAAATTTTCGGGATTGTTGTTTAAGTATAGGTATATCAACAATTATCTTTCTAAACTTTGAAAAACTGGAATTTCAATTAAAATATTTCACAAATTTTAACTTAATTTATCAAATTTTAACAAAAAATTGAGTGATAAATTGGGAAAATTGCTTGTTTTGTGTATCATTTTTTACAAAATGATACATCATTTGGGGCTATACTGGGGGGTAATAATTACAAATCTACATTTAAACAACAATCTCATTTTTTTCAATGTTTTTTCTTTTTTCGAAAAACTTGTTTATATTTGCCGCACAAAAATCATTAATTTTACTAAAAACGAAAATCGTATGAAAACTATTTTGACAAAACAAGATATTTTACAATTAATTGCTGCCAGCAGCGAGAAATTCGACGCTGCTTTGCAGAAAAGCAACGAAGCAGCAGAGAAACGTAATGCAGAATTTGATGCCGCTTTGCAGAAAAGTAATGCCGAACTGAGGCAACAGATGAAGGAATTGAACAAAAAAATGGGCGACCTAACCGACACAATGGGCGAATTTGCCGAAGGACAAGTTAAACCCAAGATTTTAGAAATGTTTCGCGAGCGCGGCATCGAATTAGAGGAAACTCACGAACACGTAAAAATCAAAAAAAACGGAAAATTATATGTCGAAATAGATTTGTTACTCGTCAATACCAAATTTATGATAGTTCTTGAGGTGAAAAATACGCTTCAACAGAAACACATTGACGAGCATCTCAAGCGTTTAGACAAATTGAAAACATTTTGTCCCTCGTCAATGAAAGGTTTTAGACTTCTCGGTGCTGTTGCGGGAATGGTCGTTTGCGAAAGTGTCGAGAAATATGCGTTCAAAAAAGGTTTTTTTGTGATTCGTCCCAAAGGTGAGGGAATAATTATCTCAAATAAACGCAATTTTAAATTTCAAGAATGGAAAATTGAAAAATAATTTCATTTTTTACAAATAATTTCGAAAAATATTTGTTTTTTCGAAAACTTTTTTTTATATTTGCCGCAACTAATTTTTTACGAAAATGAAAAACGTATTTATTCGATTAAACTCTGTCAGGTTATAAAAAACTCGACAAAAAACCTAACAGGGTTTCGAAGAAACCTGTTAGCGTTTACACTATTCCTCTTTTTTGCTGCTGCGCACCTTGCCGCCCAAGAACTCGTATTAACCCCAAACATCGGACATACAGATGATGTTAATTCTGTGTGTTTCTCCCCCGATGGAAAATACATCGCTTCGGGAAGTGGAGACAATACTGTCAAAATTTGGGAAGCAAAGACAGGAAAAGAGATAACGACATTCAGAGGACATACAAACGATGTTAATTCTGTGTGTTT